>CACWJS010000124.1 GCA_902761275.1 uncultured bacterium
GACGAGGATATCATCTCATATTTCGCCGCATTTGTCAATGGGGTGCGGTAAATTCAATATCCACGGGCTTCATGCGCCATGAACTAAATCACCATGAGCCCCCGCATGCTCCCCTGCGGGCAAGGTTGACTTGCGAAGACGCAATATAGTATAATACAGGTCGCAAACGTCGGTGTGGCAAACAGCCGTGTGGCAAACGGACGTTTGTCAACTTAAAGAAGGGAGTTGGCGTCATGGATTTCTGCGGAAGGCAGGACGAATTGCGGGAGCTTGCGAAAATCCGTTTCCTGTCTCGCTGCTCAAGAGCGTGATGTCGGAGCATAATGCGAATTATTCACGGCGTGATCTCCTCGCCCTCTGGACGTTGACCGGTGGAATCGCAAGGTATGTTGAATTGTTCGTTGATTCGAAGGCGTTGACGCGAAAGAAGATGCTGGACAATGTCTTCTCTTTAAGCTCGGCGTACATTGACGAAGGCAGGGTCATTCTCAGCGATGAGTTTGGCAAGGAATACGGGGTGTATTTTTCCATCCTTTCCGCCATATCCGCCGGTCGGACGTCGTTTGCGGAGATAAAGAACATCGTAGGAACGGACATCGGTGGGCAGTTGACGAAGCTTGAAGCGACATACGCATTCATTTCAAAGAAGCAACCAGTGTTTGACAAGGCGACAAACAAGAACTGCCTGTACCAGGTCGACGACTGCTTTGTCAGGTTCTGGTTCAGGTTCGTGTACAAGTACATGCATCTGATTGAGCAGAAAAAGCTGCGGCTGCTGGAGGACGTGGTGGAGCGGGACTTGGACGCTTTCTCCGGGCTGGCGCTTGAACAGTATTTCAAGGCAAAGTTTCTTGAGGAAGGAAAGTACACTCGCATAGGGTCGTGGTGGGACAGGAAGGGCGAAAACGAGATAGACCTTGTATGTGAAAACGAATTCTCCGGTGCCTTGGACTTCTACGAGGTAAAGCTGGATGCGCGCCGATATGACAATATGGCCATGAGAGCGAAGGTGGCTGCTTTTTTCAGAAAGCATCCTGAAATGACGCGAGACACATACGGCATCCATTGCGTTTCCGTCGCAGACATGTAGGTGACCACTTCGGTGGCGGTGGCCGTAGACAACAGCCCCGCAAGCCTTGATTTGCCGTCGCCCCGCGAGGCGTCACGCCTTTGCGGCCAAGAGGACGTCGGCGCTTCTTGCCGGAATGCGTCCGAGCGCGTCGGGGCCTACATTGAGGAGGTAGTTCGCGCCAAGCTTCTTCAGGTGTTCGCGGTAGGCGCGTATCGTCTCGGCGCTCTTCCAGCCCTGGTCTGTCGGCTTGTAGCCCCACGAGTCGTTGATCGTAGCACACGTCTCGTAGAGCATCCCGCTCTTGTCGTCGGTCGGGATCTCGTTGTCGCCGGACGACGTGTAGTCGCACTTGCCGCAGCCGATCCTGGAGTTGATGAGGCACCCCGGCTGGAGCGAGCGCACCATGTCGTAGAGGGCGTTCGACTGCTCCTTCGTCGGCGTGAAGCCGATGTCGAACCAGATAAGCGCGAGGTCGCCGTACTGCGTGAGGATTTCGCGGACCTGCGGCTTCGACTTCTCCTCGAAGTAGCGCGCGAAATTCTTCTTCGCCTTGTCGGTGAAGTCCCAGTTGTTCGTCCACGACGCCTGGCCGCCGCACCAGTCGTCGGCATGCGTATAGCCGCCGCCGTCGGGCTCATGCCAGTCGAGATCCTGGGAGTAGTAGAGCCCGAGCTTGAGCCCGTGCTTGCGGCACGCCTCGGCAAGTTCGCCTACGACGTCGCGCTTAAACGGCGTTGCGTCGACGACATTGTACTTCGACACCTTCGAGTGGAACATTGCAAAGCCGTCGTGGTGCTTCGAGGTGAAGACAATGTACTTCATTCCGGCGTCGCGCGCGAGCTGCACCCATTCGTCCGCGTTGAAGTAGATTGGATTGAATATCGAAGCGAGCCGCGAGTATTCGGCGTTCGGTATCCTGAAGTAGCTTTGCACCCACTCTGCGATGCCAGGCATGACCTTGCCTTTCCACTCGCCGCCGAGAAGGGCGTAGAGCCCCCAGTGGCACATCATGCCGTACTGCGCCTCCCTGAACCACTTCTTCTGCGCCGCGAGCGCCGCATTGTCCGCAGTGTCGGCCTTCAGGTCGAATGCCGCGGCAAGAGCCATGGCGGACGCGCCTCCTGCGATGAAATTCCTTCTTGTCGTCATTTCAGATTCTCCTTATATTAGTGCACGGTTGATAGATGTTGCAGCCATTATACCACAGCCCCCATGCGCCGCGCAAGGAGTCACACACCCCCACCGCGGTGGGGGTGGCTATTTTGCCCGCTTTTTGGTAAAATGTTAATGCTTTAAGTACCTCTTATCGTAAATGGAGCTGAGCATGAGAAATATTCTTGCCCGCCATTCCGCAAGGGCTATTGCGTTTGCTGTTGTTGTTGCCATGCCGCTCGCGGCGGCGGCTGCTGACCTTTTCTGGTACGGCACGGCGGGCGTTATGGGTCTTGCCGTGAAAATCGTCGGCAGTCCTTCCGGCCTCGCCATTTTCGTGCGATAATTTTGGGGGATGACAATGAGAAAAATGTGTGCTCTTGTTGCGACAGCCATTTGTGCAATATGCGCGAATGCCGCGTCCACTACTGACCTGCGTGAAATAGCAGTCGCCAATACCCATTTTGCCGGTGGAGCGCTTGCATCGGTAGACGTTTCGCTTGCGCCAATCTACTGCGCGACAGGCACGCTCTACGCGGCGTTCGCCGACGCGGACATGGGCGACGACCTCGCCGACTGGCCGAATGTCTTAGTCGCGGCCCAAACCGTGACGGAATCCGATACGCTCATTAACTACGCAATTCCCGCCTCATGGGGGAGCGCCGGCTACAAGATCCTTCGCTTCTTCCTCGTCTCGTCAATACTCAGGGACGGCGACTATGCCGCGCGACTTGAATATGTCGACTTCTCCGCGTCGTCCGGCATCAACACGGGTGTAAAGACAACGGAAAAGTCACGCGTTGAAAGCCGCTTCATGCGCATCACCGATGATGGGCAGATGTCCTTATACGGTAGCGGCGTGCAAACCCTCACCGCCTGGATGGGCTCCAATTCAGGACTCACATGGCGCTTTAACACCAAGGGCGTTATGCCAAATGTCCAGACGAAGAACCTCTGGCACGATTTCGTCCACAGCACGAACGGTGTCGTCACCATCCGTGACGGCTATGCGCCCGTTACGAATCTTTATCAGGCAGTCTCCTCGTTTACCTCCTCAGCGAACCTCTATGTATTCGCAAACGGAACCGACTCGTCATGGACGAAAACTGTCCGTTTCGCCTATTTGCGCCATTACACGAACGATGTCCTTGCGACAAGTCTCGTTCCTTGCAAGCTTTCTGACAACACGGTGGCGATATTCAATACTGTTTCTGGGGCGGTCGTCTCTTCGAGTGGTTTGACGGGCGGATCTGAGATGGTATTTGCCTCTGCCTTCACAAATGCGACTGCAACGACTGTGGAATACGAAGAGCGTGGCGCATCGGAACTTGATCCAAGTATCGCTGTAGATACATCCAACCAGCGGACTATTGGTTTTTCCGGCCGGCTTTCGACAATCGGCGCGGAGCCGACATTTATCCTTTTGCAATATGGCGGTGCGACGAAGGCGATGGCTGAAGTCGAAGTCGACGGCACATGGTCGCTCGTATGGGATGCCAGCGGAGATATTGAGTGGACTTCGTCGGCCATTGAGTATACGGTCGTTTGCTCAAACGAATGCGGACAGTCGGTATTCGTGTCGGGGACATCGGGGAGCTTTAATCTTGTGAACAACTCGTCCTTCACCTGGACGGGCCTTGGTGCCACTAACACCTGGAGCGACGCTGGAAACTGGAGCTGTGCTTCCTCTGGCGACCACCCAGGATGTCCGCTCATTGGCGGCGATGCGATATTCCCAGACAACACGACGGCAGAGATCATCCTTGACGTGGATGTGAGCATTGACAACTACGCCGTCGGGACTACGGGGGCAAACATAAAGCTTATTGCCGAAGACGAACATGCGCTTACTGCGAATTCATACTTTATTACCAATATGACCGACACGACAGTCCATGCCTCGACTTATGTCTTCAGCGGGCCGATTGCCCTTACAAACCTCATGACTGTAGGCATGGGAAGCAAAGTCCGTCTCGAGAACGGCGTACAGGCGTACAGTCAGAAGGGGCTTAAGTTGTGCAACAATGAAATCGCAGGCCTTTCATACGATTCGGTTTTTGAGGTGTTTTCGGGCTCGGAGGCAATATTTGGAAATGGACTTAATTCAAGCGAGTCGATGGTGAACGGCAATACGAAAATCGTGATAAACAACGCGACGCTTGTCATAGGATTCCTCATCCTAAACATAAACGTCCCTGGCGGAACCGTTCTTCTTGAAGGGACAAATCCCGAATTTAGGGTGTTCCTCAGGATTCGCTCTCAGACGGGAACGACGACGGGCACGGGGAAGATCGTGTTCTCGGTGCCAGAAGGCGGATACGCGCGTGAACCGTTCAGGTTCACTAACAAGTCGCCAGGAAATTTCGGCGGCTTTGCGCCGATTCACTTTGAGATCGCCCCCGACAGCCCCGCGATGGCTGCAAACCGCTGCACGACGCCCTTGATCTTCTCAAGGGACACGTCGAGCATCAACACCTCGCTAATCGACATCGTGCAGCCTAAGGGAGTGACGGAATGGACGGTTGACCTTGACGACGACGGAACTCCAACGAAGACCGTTACCGTTGGCTGGAAGGTCAAGAGGGGTCTTGCCATTTTCGTAAGATAACCCACCCCCACCGTTGTGGGGGTTGTGGGAAGTGGGTGACATGGTGTACAATTTAACCATGAGGAATTGTGTTATGAAAAAACTGATTGTTGCGGCTGCGGCGACGCTTGCGGCCATTGGTACTGTCGAGGCGAGAACGCCTAACTACAACGAGTCGAAGGTCGCGCCGTATGTGCTTGAGGATCCGCTGTCCTTTGCAGCCGGACGCAAGCTTTCCAGCCCCGCGGAATGGCCGGCACGCCGAGCCGAGATACTTGGCATCTTCGCCAAGGAGATGTACGGCGCGGAGCCGCCGGCGCCCGAGGCAGTCGTGACGGAACTTGTCGAGGAAGGACCTACGTTCGCTGGGCTCGGCATACGCCGCCAGTACAGGATGTGGTTTAGGAAAGACAAGTCGGGGCCGTTCATCGATTGGTTGCTCGTCCTACCCAACCGTCCCAAAGGCGACAACCCCGCGAAGAAAGACGGAAAGGTGGTATGCGAGATCGCGGGCAAGGTTCCTGTCGTCCTTATGCTCAACTACCGCGGCAACCAGACTGTTCTTAACGAGGGCGAGGTGAAGCTGCCGGAAGGCGAGTGGCGCAAGCCGTCGAGCCAATCTTCGCCCGAGGAGTCGGAAAACGGGGCGATGCGTGACACCGGGGCGCGTTCCGTTATCCTGGCCGACGTTATCGCGGCGCGTGGCTACGCGCTTCTCACGGCCTGCTACGCGCAAGTCTCGCCAGACGTGGAAGTCGAGCGAGGCAACCCCGAGGCGCTCGCCTACACGCGCATTTTCGAATTGTGGCCGAAGCGCGACGAAAGCCGCGACGACAACACGACGGCGCTTGGCGCCTGGGCGTGGGCGCTTTCTCGCGGGCTTGATCTCGCGGAGCGCATTCCCGAGATCGACGCGCGGCGCAATGTCGTCACCGGCTCTTCGCGGCTTGCAAAGGCGGCGTTGCTCGCGGCGGCGCGAGACGAGCGGTTTGCCGTCTGCGTCGCCAATCAGACTGGCGGCGGCGGCTGTCCGCTTGCCAAGCGCGACTTCGGCGAGAATGTCTCGACCGAGATGAGGATGTTCCCGCACTGGTACTGCAAAGCGTATGCGAAATATATCGACAACGAACAGGCGATGAAGTTCGACCAGCATCTGCTGATAGCGGCAGTTGCGCCGCGCGCGTTGCTCATAGAAGGGTTCAACTCTGGATGGTTCGACACAGTTGGAGAGTATCTTGCCGCGAAAGCCGCTTCTCCCGCATGGGAGTTCCTTGGTCGGAATGGGCTTCCCAAGGGCGAGTTCCCTGAAAACTACGACACCTCCCTTATTGGCGAATCGCTTGGCTACGTCCGGCGCGGCGGCCAGCACGGAATCTCCGCGATTGACTGGATATGGACCCTTGACTTCGCCGACCGTGCGCTCGCCGCAGGCGGCGATACGCCGTCGCCTGACAGGTTGCAGCAGCTTTTCGATGAGCCCCCGCAGTCGCGTGGCGCGAATGCCTGGTGGCACTGGCAGGGCGCGAACGTCACGAAGTCGGGGATAACACGCGACCTCGAGGCGATGAAGGACGCTGGCCTTTCTGGCGCGACGATCTTCAACATCCAGGACGTCGGCTGGGATTGCGAGGAGCGCATGACCACTCCGCTCTGCCCAGGCATGGAATACATGAACGACAAGTGGTGGGATCTTGTCTCGTTCGCCGCCTCCGAGGCGAAGCGGCTTGGGCTTGAACTCGGTATCCACAACTGCCCTGGTTACTCTACTTCCGGCGGCCCGTGGATCACCCCTGAGCTTGGCATGAAGAAGCTTGTCTGGGCGAAGGGCGATGCGCAGCCAGAGACGAAGCTTGGCTTCTACCGCGACATCGCGCGGGTCAAGACGAAGGACGGCGTCTACCGCTTTGGCTACACGTGCACCGGCAAGAACACTCATCCCTCGCCGCCCGAGGTTGAGGCGGGCTCTCTCGAAGCCGACAAGATGAGCGCAAAGGCCGTTGGGATCCACATCGATAATCTTCTCAATGGACTCGCCGCCCACGGAATAACCGCATCCAATCCCGGGCTTGCGTTTATCCTTATGGACAGCTACGAGGCGGGCGATGCATCGTGGACCGACGACTTTGCGCAGGAGTTCACGAAGCGCCGCGGCTACGACCCTGTGCCGTTCCTGCCTGTAATCGCCAAGCTTGGCACTGATTTCGGCTCGGAGCGCGAAGAGCAGTTCCGCCGCGATTTTACTCGCACGAAGAACGAGCTGCAGACAGAACGCCACTACCGGCTTTTCATGGAGCGGATCAATGCCGCCGGCTTCGAGTTCCACCTTGAGCCGTATTCGGGGCCTTTCGATTCGTACGAGGCGACGCAGTTCTGCGACGTGCCGATGACAGAGTTTTGGGTCGGAACTCCGTTCTGGGCGAAAGAACCGGCGAAGGGCGGCGCGTGCTGGTTCGCAGGCCCTATTGCCCGCGCCCTCGGTCGCAACGTCACCGGTGCGGAGTCGTTCACCGGCTATCCGATTGACGATCCATTCGCAATCACGCCGCGCGACCTCAAGATTCCGCTCGACGCGACGTTGGCGCGCGGCGTGAACCGACTTTCCCTCCACCACTGGGAGCACCAGCCGCTTGGCGAAGGGTTTCTACCGCTACATCCAGCGTTGCCAGGCGCTTCTCCAGGAAGGCGAGATGCGCTGCGATGCGCTTGGACTTTCCTTCAACGACGAGGATGGCACCGATACGCTGCCGCTCAGCAACTTCATGACGAACACGGTGGTGACGGCAAGTGGTAAGCTCCGCGTCAAGTCGTCTGGCCGCGAATACTCTCTTCTCTTCTTCGAGCCGGGCGCGGCAAAGCGCTTTGAGTCCAACACTTCTTGGGATTCCGTCGAGAAGAAGTGCTTCGACCTCGTGCGTGAATACGCAAAGAAGGGTCTCAAGGTTGGGCCGATGTCCGAGCGGACGAAATTCTTTGAAATCGCGGGAGGCGACGGCGAGGACGTGATGGTCTCGTGCCGCAAGTCTGGCGATGCGGCGTTCTTCTTCGTCGCGAACACGACCGACAAGCCAAAGAAGTTCACGGCGAACTTCCGCCAGATGGAAGGGCGCGACTTCCAGCCCGAAATCTGGAATCCCGAGACAGGCGAGAAGCGGTGTATCGGCGACTGGGTGACGAAGGACGGCATAACGCAAGTTGAACTCTCGCTCGCCGCCGAGGAATCCGTCTTCGTAGTCTTCCGAAAAAACGGCGCGAAGTCCTACCAGCGAATGCCTAACCTCGTTGAGACCATCAATAAGGTAAATGGACCTTGGACGCTTTGCTTCGATGCAGGAGGTGGTGCACCTCAAGGTGCGCAGACGCTTCCCACGCTCAAGTCGTGGACTGATTTTGCAGAACCCGGAATTCGCTACTACTCCGGAACGGCCACTTATGAGACGACGCTTGACGTTCCCGAAGGGCGTGAATTTGCGCTTGATCTCGGCGATGTGCGCGACGTTGCGGAGGTGTTTCTTGACGGAGAGCGCATTGGTGCGCTTTGGCATGCTCCGTATCGCATCGAACTTCCTCGCTCGGTCAAGCCCGGTCGCCATGCGCTCAAGGTGCGTGTGACGAATGCCTGGACGAACCGGCTCATTGGCGACGAAAAGGAGCCGGACGACTGCGTCCTTTCCAAGAAGATGCTTGGCTTTGGCGTTCAGCTCGTCCAAAGCGAAGGCAAGACACGCGACATTCCGCTTGGTCGCGCCGTGATCGCCATCCCAGAGGAGATTCGCGCGAACAAGCCGCGCAAGGTCGCGCGATATACGTTCAGCTCGTGGCACTACATCCTCTCCGACAAAGATCTCCGTCCGGCCGGGCTTCTCGGCCAAGTCAAGCTCATCACAAGAAAGGTGGCAAAATGAAACACGCTTCGAAACTCGCCTTCGCCGCGATTGCGGCGGCAGTCGCTGCATTCTCTGCGTGTGCGGAGGACACGATTGACATAACGGAGGACTGGCAGATTTCGGCCGTGAAGGCGGCGGGAAACGCCGATAAGTCGAAGCCGCTTCCAGAGGGCGGCGAATGGAAGCCGGGAAAGCTCACGGGCAAGATTCCTCTCGCCAACGGCGCGAAGGGCGGCAACTCGTTTGAAGGCGACTACAACGCCTGGTATCGCAAGACGGTAGACGTTCCTGCGGATTGGAAGGGGAGCAGCGTCCGATACGAGCAGCAGTTAAACTGGTGCTCTGCCGTCGTGTTCGTAAACGGCAAGCGTGCCGGCGTCGCGCACTTCCCCGACGGAGCCGTTGAGCTCGCGCCGTTTCTCAAGTTCGGCGGCTCGAACGAAATAAAAATCTTTGCCACGAACAGG
>CACWJS010000125.1 GCA_902761275.1 uncultured bacterium
ATCGGGAATTGCCAGCAGTTCAAGGAAGAGCTGCAGTCAGATCACGCCATGTCGCTGCGGATGGTCGTGGATGTACCTTCAAACTGAATCACCATGGGCAGTTACGTGTTAAAACGCGCGTATAGGGTTTACGCAAGGTAAGGTGGAAATGGTATAATACCAGTAGTCGGACGAATGTCCTAAACTCGAAACGAAAGGTGCTAAGATGAAGATTGCTACAATTGCCGCGGTCATGGTGGCTGCGTCGACGGCGTTTGGTGAACTTATCGTCAAGGACGGCGACACGCTTGCGTTCCTTGGCGACTCGATTACGCAGCAGGGCCAGGAGAAGACCGACGGATACGTCAACCTCGTCCTTCGCTCGCTCGCCATTGAGGGTGTTTACGTCAAGCCGGTGAAGGCAGGCGTCAGCGGCAACAAGTCCAACGACATGCTGGCGCGGCTCGATAGCAATGTGCTTTCAAAGAAGCCGAGTGTGATGACGCTTTCGTGCGGCGTCAACGACGTCTGGCACCAGGACTGGAACAAGGGCGTGCCGCTCGAGGACTACAAGAAGAACATCTCCGCGATATTCGACAAGTGCGACGCGGCTGGCTGCAAGGTAGTAGTTCTTACTGCGACCATGTTCGAGAAGCCCGGGATGGAGAAGTTCAAGCACAATGTGATGATCGCCCCCTACAACGAATGGCTCCGTGAAGAGGCGAAGCGCCGCGGATATCCTGTCGCGGACCTCAACGCCGACATGTGGAAGGCGCACGCGGAGAACCCCTCCGTGAAGCTGACGGCCGACGGCGTGCACATGCGCCCCGAAGGCAACCGCCTGATGGCCCGCGGCGTTCTGCGCGCGCTCGGCATGGCGGAGAACCGCGTCGCCTCCTTCGACTGGGAGAATTGGAAGCCGGTCTGGGTGCTCTGCCGCTTCGACCTTAAGCCCGACGCCGACAAGGCCGATTACCTTGCGAAGACCAAGGACGTGCTGGCGGCTGTCCGCGCCGAGCCGGGCTGCTGCGAGTACCGCCTTCTTGGCGACGCCGAGACGGACTGGAGTGCGCCTCAGCGCTTCGGCGACCGCACTCTATGGATGCTCGAGAAGTGGCTCTCGGTTGAGGATCTCAAGGCGCACCTCGCAACGCCTCACATGAAGAAGTTCGGCCCGTCGGTGAGCCCGATGCGCACTTCGTCGTCCTTCCATGTGCTTGAAGACGTGCTGCCATGATCTGCGACAGCATACTTGATGCGGTGGGGCACACGCCGCTGGTGCGGCTTTGCCGGATGGCGACGCCCGACATGGCCGAAGTCCTCGTGAAGTTCGAGGCGATGAACGTAGGCGGGTCCATAAAGACCCGTACGGCGCTCAACATGATCCGCGACGCCGAGGCGCGCGGCCTGCTCAAGCCCGACTCCGTGATAGTCGAGCCCACCAGCGGAAACCAGGGCATAGGCCTCGCGCTCATTGGCGCGGTGAAGGGCTACAAGACGATCATCGTCATGCCAGACAGCGTCAGCGAGGAACGCCGCAAGCTTGTACGCCACTACGGCGCGGAAGTCGTGCTTGTCCACGATGATGGCAACATCGGCGACGCGATAGCCGAATGCGCCGCGATAGCGCAGCGAATGGCGAAGGAGGATCCGAAGGTCTTCGTCCCCGAGCAGTTCTCTAACCCCGCGAACCCCGCGGCGCATCGCCACGGCACCGCGCTTGAGATAATGGAGCAGGCGGCGAAGCCGATACACGGCTTCTGCTCGGGCGTCGGCACAGGCGGGACGCTGAGCGGAATAGGCGAAGTCCTCAAGGCGCAGAACCCGTCCATAGAGATATGGGCGGTTGAGCCCAAGAATGCGGCGATTCTCGCCGGGGGAACGGTCGGCACTCATTTGCAGATGGGCATAGGCGACGGGCTTATACCCGACAACCTCAACACACAGATCTACTCGCACATCTGCGTAGTTTCCGACGAAGAGGCACTCGGCTGCGCGCGCGATCTTGCCCGCAAGGAAGGGCTGATGGCCGGCATATCGGCGGGCACCAACGTCTTTGCCGCGCTCAAGCTCGCGAAGCGGCTGGGCCACGGCAAGACCGTCGTGACAATACTCCCCGACACGGCCGAGCGCTACTTCTCCACTCCGCTTTTCGAGAAATAATGCGCGAGACTAAGAAACCTGGAGCCCCATTACATGGACATATTCAAGAAATGCTACGACTGGACTGAAGCTGACGACGCTCGCGCCGCAAATCTCTACCCTTTTTTCCACCGGCTGGAGTCTCGCCAAGACACGGAAGTCATGATGGAGGGCCGTCGGCGCATAATGCTTGGATCCAACAACTATCTTGGGCTTACGATATGCGACGACGTGGTGGAGGCCGGCATAAAGGCGATCGAGAAATACGGCACCGGCTGTTCCGGTTCGCGCTTCCTGAACGGCACTCTCGACCTGCACATCGAGCTTGAGGAGGAAATCGCAAAGTTCCTTGGCAGGGACGCGGCGCTCACCTTCGGCACGGGATTCCAGTCGAACGCCGGCATAATAAGCGCGCTCGTCGGCATGCACGACTACGTGATCTGCGACCGCGAAAACCACGCGAGCATCTACGCTGGCTGCCAGCTGAGCTACGGCAAGCTCCTTAGGTTCAAGCACAACGACATGGCCGACCTCAAGGCATGCCTCGACCGTGTGCCGGACGAGTCAGGGGCGCTCGTGGTCGTTGACGGCGTGTTCTCGATGGGCGGCGACGTCATCAACTTGCCGGAAGTCGTCCGTCTCGCCAAGGCGCGCGGCGCCCGCGTCATGGTCGACGACGCGCACGGGCTTGGCGTGCTCGGGAAGGGCGGCCGCGGAACGGCGTTCCACTACGGCCTCGAAAAAGAGGTGGATATCTTCATGGGCACCTTCTCGAAGTCGCTTGCTTCCCTCGGCGGATACCTCGCAGGCGACGCCAAAGTGGTCGACTACGTGTGCCACCATTCGCGCCCGTTCATCTTCTCGGCGTCGATCCCGCCTGCAAACGCGGCGGTCGCGCTTGCCGCGCTTCGCCACCTCGAGGCGCATCCGGAGCTCCCCGAACGGCTGCGCTCGCTGTCCGAATACGCGCGCAAGGGGTTCTCCGAGCGCGGCATCCGCATAAGGGAGTCCGCGCTTGGGCTGCCGACGCCGATAATCCCGCTGTACACCTACACGACCGAGGCGACGCTTGTGGCTGTCAGGGAGGTGTACAACCGCGGAGTGTACGTGAACCCCGTCCTTCCGCCCGCGACTCCCGAAGGCGAGGCCCTGCTCCGCACAAGCTACATGGCTTCCCATACGGAGGCGCAGCTTGACGAGGCGATGGACGTGATCGCCGGCGTAATGAAGGACTTCCCCGCGTGAGCGAGTGCCCTGGTCACGTTCTCGTGACTGGTGCGGGCGGCTTTATCGGCGGTTCAAGACTGTCTCGAGCAACCTCGACTTCGTCGACAAGTCGTTCGTGGACGGTCTGCCAGCTGTGGATTTGGTATAATATCGTCAGAAAAGTTGTAACCTTTTGCGCAGTGTCGTGTGTACAGGGCGGAAACAAATGGTAGAAAAGGAGTAAAGCCATGATAAGCGCAGTCAACATCGACGACATCAAGCAGGAGATGGTTTAAATGACAAGGACTTTTGTTTTTCTTGCGCTGGCGCTTGCGGGCGCGAAGCTTTTCGGCGATGTTCTGACGCCTGCCGCACCCGGCGACGTCAAGGTGCTTGGGCGCCCAGGCGAGCTCTTCCAGTCGTCGCTGAACCACCGCGTGTTCTCCGAATACGCGCAGGGTCCCGTTTACGACGAGGCGGAGAACGCCTTCGCCACGCATTGGGACGATTCCGACGGCCATATTGGCTGGCAGGGTGAATACTGGGGCAAGACGATGCTCTGCTACGCGGGGGCGATACGCTACACGCGAGACGCGAAGCTCGCCGCCTGGTGCGTGAAGAAGGCGCACCATCTCATCGACACCTACCAGCATCCCGACGGCTACCTCTCCACTTACGCGAACAAGGATTTGCTGCGCTCGAATCCCGACTCACCCGACTACGAGAGCCACTGGTGCTTCAACCTCTGGGGCCAGAAATACACGATGTGGGCGCTCGTGGAGCTTTACCGCGTGACGGGAGACAAGAAGTGCCTGAAGGCCGCCGAGAAGATGATGGACCACCTCATCTCCCAGATGAAGCGCATGAACGTGACGATCGACAGGACGGGCTTTTGGGCCGGCATCTCGTCGATGTCCATCCTCCGCCCGCTGATCGAGCTCTACCTCGAGGTGCCGAAGCCCGAGTACAAGGCGCTCGCCGACTACATCGTGAAGGTGACCGACGTGCGCGAAGGGGAGAAGCCGACAGCGAACCTCATCTACGACGCGCTCTCCGACCGTCCAATCATGTCGTGGTTCTACAAGCCCATGTTCCTCGCGAAGGCCTACGAGCTCCAGAGCTTCTTCGAGGGAGTCGCGGCCTATCACCGCCTCACCGGCGACGCGCGCGCGCTTGAGGCGACCAAGGCGTTCTGGGGGCATGTCTTCCGCGAGGAGCTCAACCCGATGCGGGGCGCGAGCTACTTCGACCACTTCCTCAACTCGAAGCGCCGTGTGAACGGCATGACGGAACTCTGCGACGTCACGCACTGGATCCGCCTCAACCGCGAGCTCTGGAAGCTGACGGGCGAGACGAAGTACCTCGACTGCATCGAAGAGGCGTTCTACAACGCGTTTCTCGCGGGCGTGACGCCCGACGGCGCGTGGGGCGCGCACATCGTCCGCTCGCACGGCACGCGCCACCTCACGGCTCCGGCGCAGACCGGCATGACGATGCACCAGTGCTGTCCCGACAACATGCTTCGCACGTTCTACGACTGGGCGGACACGGTGGCAGACGTCGCGAAGGACGGCGCGTGGGAGGTGAACTTCTACTCTGACGCCGACATCGTTCTCCCCGGTGCCAAGATGGAGCTGCGCGGCAACTATCCCGTCTCCGAGGCATTCCGCCTGCGCGTTGTCGCGGAAAAGGACGGCAAGCTGCGCCTGCGCGTGCCGTACTGGGCCGACGAAATGGGCGTGGACGGAAAGGCGCTTAAGCCCGTTGCGGGCAAGGTCGAGCTTGCAGTCGCGGCTGGCGAACATACGTTTGATCTCGTCCTCAAGATGCCGCCGCGCGCAATCGACTCCGAGGCGCCTGATTTCGAGGACATCGACACGGTGACCAAACTCGACACGGCGCCGCCTGAGGGCTTCACGAAGGCCTTCATGTGCTGGTACACGCCGGAGATGAAGGGGCTCGTCCGCAGGACCGCGGCGGCCGAGATCATGCGCGGGCCTCTCGTGCTGGCGAAAGGTCGCCTTGCCGGGACTTCGCGCGACGAGACTTTCGAGTTCAAGACGATCAACAAGCAGCCCGGCTGGAAGCTCTCGCTCGCGCCGCAGAAGAGGACGGCGAAGAACTTTGGCGTCTGGGGCGCGTGGGATCTGACGCTTGAAAAGGGCGAGGAGAAGAAGACGATACCCGTCGCCGACTTCTGGTCCGTGTCCTGCATGGACGATCCCGAGAACTGGTTCTCCGTCTGGTTCTGACGAAAGGGCGCGGGATCGTGAGCGATTTTCTACTGTCGCTTAAGGATGTGTCGCTCGCGTTTGGCGGGCCGAGCGTCTTAGACCACGTGTCGCTTTCCGTGTCGAAGGGGCTTCGCGCCGCGCTCACGGGGCGCAACGGCGAGGGCAAGTCGACATTATTGAAGGTAATCGCCGGGAAGCTCGAGCCGGATTCCGGCGAGATTGTCCGCGCACCTGGGCTCAAGACCGTCTATGTCTCGCAGGAAGTTCCTGCAGACCGCCCAGACGACCCTGCCTTCAACGCGCTTTCAGGCGGCCGTCGCCGCAGGAGCATACTTGAGGCGGCGCTGTTGTCGCGCCCCGATCTTCTGCTCCTCGACGAACCGACGAACCATCTCGATATGGAGACGATCGACTGGCTCGAGGCGATGCTGCGCCGCTCGCGCGACATGGCCGTTGTCGTCGTCACTCACGACAGGCGCTTTCTCAGACGCGTCGCGACGAAGATATTCGACCTCGACCGCGGCGAACTCTCCGGCTGGGAATGCGACTACCCGACATTCCTCAAGCGCAAGGCCGAGCTTTTGGCAGACGAAGCGGTCTACTGGGAGCGTAAGTCAAAGAAGTTAGCGCAGGAGGAAGCGTGGATCAGGCGTGGCGTAAAGGCGAGGACTACGCGCAATGAAGGGCGAGTCGCCGCGCTTATGAAGCTGCGCGAGGAATTCGCGGCGCGGCGTGCCGCGGTGGGTTCTGCGACGCTCAAGCTCGACACCGCGGCGCCAGGCGGCATGGGTGTTCTTAAGATAAAGAACGTTTCCTTCTCTTATTCCGGCTCGAAGCGTCCTGTGATTTCCAATTTCACGGCGACAGTGCTGCGCGGCGAGAGGATTGGCATTCTTGGCGCGAATGGCGTTGGCAAGACGACGCTTTTAAACTTGCTCACGGGACGGCTCACGCCGACGTCTGGAGAGGTTGTGCGTGGCACGAGCGTGGAGCTTTCGTTCTTCGACCAGCTTCGCAGCGAGATGAAGCCAGAACTTACAGTGGGCGAGAACATTGCTTCCGATCGTGACGAAGTAGTGGTTGGCGGGGTGAGGAAGCACGTCTATTCCTATCTTGCGGATTTCCTTTTCACGCCTGAGCGCGTGCGTACGCCGGTCAAGGCGCTTTCTGGCGGCGAGCGTGCGCGGTTGATGCTTGCGAAGCTTTTCCTGAAGCCCGCGAATTTGCTTGTGATGGACGAGCCGACGAACGATCTTGATGTGGAGACGCTGGAGCTTTTGGAAGAGCAGCTTCTCGCGTATTCAGGGACGCTGCTTTTGGTGAGCCACGACCGCGAGTTTTTGAACAATGTCGTGACTTCGACTTTCGCATTAGAGGGCGATGGGACTGTCAAGCAGTTCCCTGGCGGGTATGACGACTATGAGCGGCAGAGGGCGGCGAAGCCGAAGGTGGACGTGCTTGCCGCGAAGCCGGTCAAGCCCAAGCTCGACATCCGCGTCCGCGTCAAACCCCTCGCAGCTGCGAAGAAAAAAGAATTCACCTGCAATCCCTTTGCTGATCTCTGATGTAGGGGTCAGGAGTCAGGGGTCAGGAGTCAGTAGTTGGAGGTTAGAGTTGGAGTTGGAGAATGGAAGGACAAGATTTTCAGTATAGAAACTTGATTGTGTGGCAGAAGTCGATGCAACTTTCCAAGCAGGTCTACCGACTTATCGAGCACTTCCCTGCCGCGGAGAAGTATGCGCTTTCTGATCAGGTTCGTCGTGCGGTAGTGAGCGTTCCTAGCAATATTGCGGAAGGGTGTGGACGCGCCTCAAACCGTGATTATGCTTTCCTGTCAATTGCCCGTGGTTCACTGTATGAGACAATGACACAGCTTGAGATGGCAAAAGAACTAGGGTATCTAGAGACAATAGATGAGGTTGAGACCTTGGCGGCAGAGATCAGTCGAATGCTAACAACATTGATGAAAAAATACACACCGCTCTACAACTCCAACTCTTGACTCCAACTAAAAAGATCTCTCCCACCACTCTCCAACTCCAACTCTTGACTCCAACTAAAAAGATCTCCCCCACCGCTCTCCAACTCCAACTCTTGACTCCAACTAAAAAGAAATCTCCCCCACCGCTCTCCAACTCCAACTCTGAACTCCAACTAAAAAAATCTCCCCCACCACTCTCCAACTCCAACTCTAAACTCCAACTCCTACCCACTAGATTTTTGGTATAATACAATCAACGTCAAAACCAACTGCGTAAGCGAAAGGATCACAAGAATGAAGAAACTTCTCATGGCCGCCGCCATCATGGCCAGTGTCTTTACCGCCTCAGCCGACGACTCAGACTCACGGCTCTGGCTGCCCTTGGGCATCTCTCTCGTGACTCCTCCGCTTCAGCTGCCGAGCCCCTCGCACACCGTATTCGGCGCGATGCTCAACCTTGGCTACGGCCAGGTGGACAACCTCGCCGTCCTCGACCTCGGCCTCATCAACAACGTCACCGATACAATGACAGGGCTTGAGCTCGCGCCTGTCAATCTTGTTGGCACCTGCCTGGGTGCGCAGGTCGGTGCGCTCAACATCGCCTCGCGGACCGTAGGTGTCCAGCTCGGCGTTCTCAACATGACGGGCGATCTCCACGGCGTGCAGCTCGGGCTCATTAACATGAGCAGCTCAGGCGGCGCGCTCATCTTCCCGATACTGAACCTCGGGTTCTGACGGAAGTCTGCGCCGCTTGATGTCTCGTCTTCTGCCGCTCTTTCTTCTCTTTCTCGCCGGCTGCGCGGCCGGCGATCTTGGCGGCGGCATCCTTCCTTCGGGCAAGATGCCGCTCGCTAAACATTCAACGCCTCTCGCCGACATAGTCATCGCGCCCGATGCCGACGAAAATCTCCGCTTTGCCGCCGACGAACTAAAGCTCCACCTCGACAAGATAACGGGCGCAAGTTTCTCGATTGTCTCGCGTCCCGCGGAAGGGCGCAAGTCGCTTCGAATCGCCTACAACCCCAAGCTCGCAAAACAGGAACTCGGCATCTCGTTTTCTTCTGCCGGCGTCGCCCTTGAAAGCGGCGGCTTCCCCGAATACGCGGTATGGGATTTCCTGCGCGACTACTGTGGCGTAAGCTGGCTCGACCCGACCGATGCAGGGACGATCATTCCTTCAGCTCCCAATCTCTCCGTCAAGCGGAAGAACCGCAAAGACAGGCCCTTCGCGAAGGGGCGCAATCCAGGCAACATGTCTGTGGGGCGGTCGTTCGGCGGCGCGTATTCACCAGAGCTTTGGAAACGTGGCTCTTCTGGCTGGACCAACTATCTCCACGTCGCATATCCGTCTGCTTTTACGAATAAAACATTTGCCGCCGCGGAGCGCGAGATAGCTCGCCGCAAGAATCTTTTCTTGAGGCGCATGAAGGCGGGTGGCGAGATTTCGCGGGCGTGTCATTCGTTCTACGGGTGGTATGACCGATTCTGGAACAAGAGCCATCCGAAGTTCGAACAGTTCAGGCCCGATTTCTTCGCCAAGGGGTATGAGAAGGATAATAGGCCGCCGCAGCTCTGTTACTCCAATCCCGACGTAATCAAGCAGGCCGTCGCGGATGTCAGGGCGTACTTCGACAATGGCGACAAGAAGGGCTATCAATGGGGCAAGGACGCCTGTTGCCTTGAGCCGATGGACAACAGTTCCTTCTGCAAGTGCGAAAAGTGTGTTCCCCAGTATCGTCCAGAGCTTGCGCTTTTAAGTTCGCAGCAGTCCGACTACTGGTTCAGGTTCGTCAATGCCGTGGCGAAGGAAGTCGCGAAGACTCATCCCGACAAGAAGGTTTCCACGCTTGCCTACTACACGCACTGCGGCGTTCCGACCTTTCGGCTTGAGCCGAACGTAATTGTCCATTATTGCTTTACATGCAACCGCATACCATACGCCCAGAGGTGTGCGCGGCAGGAAGAACAGCTTCGCGACTGGCGTGCCGCGTATCCAGATCGTCCGTTCGGGCTTTGGCTTTATAACACCTTCCCCAAGGAATACGCGGAGAACTCTACGCGGGTCAATTGCTTCCCCGGGTTCTTCGCGCATGTGCTCGCGGGGGAGTACGCGCTTCTCGGCGCGCTCGACATTTCGGAGCACATTTACAACTGCGGTTTCGTAGACGACTACGAGAACTATCTTTCGCTTCGGTGGATGTGGAATCCGCGCGAGCCGCTTGAGTGGCTTGAGAGCGACTACTTTTCGTCCTATGGCAAGGCCGCCGCTCCGATAAGGGAGTTTTACCGCATTGTCGAGGATCGCTACTGCACTCGGGCGAACTATCCCACGGAGATGCTCATGAAGACCACACACCAGACCGTCGAGCTCGCCTGGAAGGTGCTTGGTACGCCGGAGGTCATGCGCGAGCTTGGGAAGTTGATGGCCGAGGCGGAGCGCCTTGCCGACACGCCGCAGGCAAAGGCCCGCGTCGCGAACTGGCGCGCAGGCATTTTCGACTACATGACCGCCGGCGCCGCCGCCAGCCGCAATCCCCCGCCTCCCAAACCCTGGCCCTAATCCCTGCCTCCGTACGGTATTTCTTCTGTATTGGATATCTCACGCGGAGATGGGAGTTAGGAGTTGGAGTTAAGAGTTGGAGTTGGAGAGTGGAATTGATATCTTTTTTTTACCTGAATTTTCAACGCAGAGACGCAGGGGCGCAGAGTACGCAGAGTTTTTTATGGCTGCCTACGGCAGGGGTTGAGGTTCGGAGTCAGGGGTCGTAACCGCCCCTTGCGGGGGTTCGCGACCCTTGGGGAAGCGAACACGCCGAGCGAACGCGAGTGCCGAGGGGGATGCCCCCAGTTCTAAACCCCTCCGCGCCTCTGCGTTGAAAACTTTATAAAAAACTCTCCCCACCACTCTCCAACTCCAACTCTGAACTCCAACTCAAAAAATCTCCCCCACCACTCTCCAACTCCAACTCTGAACTCCAACTACTGACTCCTGACCCCTGCGTACTAACCCCTAACCCCTACCCCCTACCCCCACCCTTGACAATTGTTAACCAAAAGGTTAAAATACACACTCAGAAGATTGGCTCACTATGAACCGATCCTACTACAACTCGGCGAAAAGCCCAAAAGTGAAGTATTCGGCTGCATACTTTACGGGGCGAAAGCTTATGCTTGAGCCCCTCCAAGGATGCGCCGAAGAAGCTTTGCTTCGGAGGGTAGCCTCGCCGTATGGCGAGCCCGAAGGGCCCTCAAGGGGCCGCGCGAGAGCTTTGTCAGAGTTGGAGTTTAGAGTTGGAGTTGGAGAATGGAAGGTCAAGATTTTCAGTATAGAAACTTGATTGTGTGGCAGAAGGCGATGCAATTCTCCAAGCAGGTCTACCGACTTACCGGGCACTTCCCTGCCGCAGAGAAGTATGCGCTTTCTGATCAGGTTCGTCGTGCGGTAGTGAGCGTTCCTAGCAATATTGCGGAAGGGTGTGGACGCGCCTCAAACCGTGATTATGCT
>CACWJS010000126.1 GCA_902761275.1 uncultured bacterium
CTTCATCGACCCGCCGAGGCCGACGATGATACGCGAGGGGCTAAGGGAACTTCTCGAACTCGGCGCGATACGCCACGACGCGGACCACGACATCGCGCTCACCGCGACAGGCCGCAAGCTCGCGCGGATCCCGGTAGAGCCGCGCCTTGCGAGGATGCTGCTCGCGGCATCGCAGTTCGCCACACTTCCATCGGCACTCCCGATTGTCGCGGCGATGAGCTGCGACGACCCGAAGCGCCGCCCCGTCGACGAGAAGGAAAAGGCGGACCAGGCGCACGCACAATTCCGCGTTCCGGGGTCAGACTTCCTCGGCACGCTGAAACTTTGGAAGTGGTGGGACGAGAAGTCGAAAGAGATTTCGCAGACGCAACTGAGAAAACTCGCGCCAAAGACATACCTCTCGTATCCGAAGATGCGCGAATGGCGCGATCTCGTAAGACAGCTCACGGACCTTTCGAAGCACCTCGGTCTCGACATCGAAAGCGACAACGGCGGCCCTGACGCGCTGCATCGCGCACTTCTAACAGGGCTTCTCGCCCGCATCGGCCACCTCGACCCCGAGACGAACGACTACCGAGGCGCCCACGCGCTCAGGTTTGCGCTACACCCAAGTTCTATTTTGGGAAAGCGCAGTCGCACGCCGCATACTGCACAGCATAAGACGAACGGCGAAAAGCGACAATCAACCCCCGAATGGATCGTCGCAGGCGAACTTGTTGACACTTC
Source organism: uncultured bacterium (assembly GCA_902761275.1). Taxonomy (GTDB): domain Bacteria; phylum Verrucomicrobiota; class Kiritimatiellia; order RFP12; family UBA1067; genus UBA1067. Next base: position 727 of record CACWJS010000126.1, read on the forward strand.
GCGTCTCTTTGCGCGAAACGCAGCCGAGATCGACGTTCGCTGGATAGAGCCGCTTGCGGGCGACATTGCAAAGCACAGCTACCGCTCGCCAGAATGGGACGCGAAAAACGGCTTTGTCCGCGCGACCGAGCAAGTCACGCTCTACGGACTCGTGATCGTTCCCGCAAGGCGACGCGACTACAGCCGCATCGATCCCGCGCTCTCGCGGCAGATGTTTCTTTTCCACGGACTCGTAATGGGTGAGTTCCCGCACCCGCCGCCTTTAGTCCGCGAGAACGCCGCGCTGATAGGAGAGATAAAGAAGCGCGCCGAACGTTTGCGCCGCCCAGAACTTTTCGACGCAAACGCGCTCGTCCACCACTTCGACGAGACGATTCCGCGCGAGATCGTATCGACGCGCGACCTCGCAAAGTGGCTTCGCGTGGCGACGGACGAGGAGAAGTCGCGTTTCCGTCTCGACAAGCGGCAGTGGCTCCCGAAAGTCGGCATCTCGTCCGCGGCGTTTCCTGACTCGATACGCATAGGCGGCGTCAAGCTTGCGCTTTCCTACCGCCACACGCCGGACGATCCGGAGCGCGACGGCATTACATGCACGGTCAGGAAGTCCGACGCAGCGGTGCTGAAGCTCTGGAGCGCCGACTGGCTCGTGCCAGGGGCGCTTCCTGAGAAGCTCGCGTTCCTTCTCGGCGTCCTTCCGTCTTCGCTGCGGCGCGTCGTCTCGCCAATTTCGGACACGGTGGCAATAATAGCCCCTCTTCTCTCGCCCGGGGAAAAGCCGCTCGTCGATGCAGTGCGCGAAGTCCTTAAGACGCACAACGGCATCGCGATTCCCGCGGCCGCGTGGGAGAACGTGAAATATCCGCCGCACCTGCTCGTCAGATACCGCATCAAGGACGAAGACGGAAGAATCGTCGCGGAGACGCGCGACCTCGACGCAGCCCTTGCCGCCGCAGGCGTAGGCGGGCGAAGCGCAAGCGCATCGTCGCCACACGACGACGAAAAGCACTTCAGCTGGGATTTCGGAACTCTCGACGAAAAGCAGACGGCATCGTCTGCGGGATGGACGCTCACGCACTATCCCGCGCTTTCAGACGAAGGCGACGGCGTAAAGATCAAGCTCTTCAAGTCAGCCGACGATGCCGCGCGCGCGCACGAAGCAGGCGTCATTCGGCTCTTCTTCCTGCGTCTCACGCAGCATACGCGCCCTTCTTTCGCGACAAACCGCCTGCCGCTTTCGGCGGGGCTATACCTTGGCACGATTGGCTACGAGCGATCGCGCATCGCAGACGACCTTCTCTGGGCGGCGATACGCATGGGCGCGGTCGCGGGTTTCGCGCCTATACGCTCGGGAGAAGATTTCGAAACGCGCTTCAGGGAGCGGCGCGGCGCAATTGACGCGGCAAAGGCGGAACTCTCGACCCTTTTCTCGTCCATCCTCGAATCGGCCGCGGGGTGCGCGGATCGGCTTGAGACGGCCGCGCCAGCCGAAGACATCTACGACGCGGTGGAAACGCAGCTTGCGTGGCTCGTGTTCCCGGGATTTCTCAAGGCCGTTCCGCCAGAGCGGCTAAAGCACTACGACCGCTACCTTCGCGGCATTCGCGTCCGCATCGACCGCGCAAGGTCCAATCCATCTGGAGACAGGGCGAAGGAATCGCGCGTCGCGCCTTACTGGGAGCAATACCGCGAGGCGATTCTCGGCAAAGGGCCGAAGATCGCAAACCGCGACGCGCTCGCGGAGTACCGCTGGATGGTCGAAGAGTTTCGCGTTTCAGTCTTCGCGCCCGAGGTGCGCGCGGCAATCCCCGTCAGCGAAAAGCGCCTCGACGCGAAATGGGCCGAGGCTCTTGGCGAGTGACGGTCTACAGCGCAACCCGTCACGAAAGGAGCGAGGCGAGATCGTCGGCGGTGAGACGCTCCATTACCGCCTCATCGGTCGTAGAGACTGTAGCGGAAATCACCGCCTGCTTGCGCCGCTGAAGCGCGAGCACCTTCTCCTCGATCGAGCCAGAGGCGATCATCTTCATGACGTACACCGTCTTCTTTTGCCCGATTCGGTGGGCGCGGTCCGTCGCCTGGTCCTCCACGGCCGGGTTCCACCACGGATCGTAGTGCATCACCATGTCGGCGCCAGTGAGGTTGAGCCCCGTGCCGCCCGCCATAAGCGAGATGAGAAACACCGGTATCTCTGGCGAGCGATTGAAGCGGTTACACTCCCCGAGGCGATCCTTCGTCGAGCCGTCGAGATAGCAGAACGGAACGCCTCGTTCCTTCAGCTCCTCGGCTATCGTCCCGAGCATCTTCACAAACTGCGAGAAAACGAGGATCTTGTGCCCGCCCTCTATCGCGCTCTCTAACTGCTCCAAGAACGCCTCGAGTTTCGCGCGCGACGCTATCTGCCGCAGCTTCATCAGCATCGCAAGGATTTCGAACTTCGACTTTGCAAAGCCCTTCTCGCGTATCGCATCTCCCGCCTGGCGCCGCGTTTTCGCAAGCGCCTCGTTGTATTCGCGCTGCGAGTCCTCCGACATCGGGCAGTAGGAGACTTTCACGATCTTGTCGGGAAGGTCCTTCGCGACAGTCTTCTTGAGTCGACGCATGATAAAAGGATGCAACTTGCGCTTCAGACGCGACTGTGCCTCCTCACCCGCCGCGCCACCATCGGCGATCGGCTCCTCGAAATTCGCCTTGAACGTCTCGTAGTCGCCGAGGTAGTCGGGCATGAGGAAGTCGAAGATCGACCAGACGTCCGCAACCGAGTTCTCGACAGGCGTGCCGGTGAGTACGAGACGCCGCTCCGACTCGAGCATCTTCACCGCCTTCGCATTCTTCGTCTGCCTATTCTTTATGTGCTGCGCCTCGTCGAGTACGACGGCGGAAAACTTGTGCCCGAGATACGCATCCTCAAAGTCGCGCTGGAGAAGCGCATATGATGTGACGACGACATCGGCCGAGTCGATAAGCCCGAAGGAGTCTGCGCGGTCGGGACCAGAGACGACGAGCACCTTGAGCCACGGCGTGAACTTCTTCGCCTCCGCCTCCCAGTTCCTAACAAGCGAAGTCGGACAGACAATGAGGGAAGGAAGATGAGTGGAGGAGTGTGTGAGTGGGGGAGTGGAGGAGTGTGGGAGCGAGAGCCAGGTCAGGGTCTGGAGCGTTTTGCCAAGGCCCATCTCGTCCGCGAGGAGCCCCGAGAGCCCCGCGTTCTCGAGAAAACACATCCAGTATACGCCCTGCTTCTGGTAAGGTCTCAAGACATTGTCGAGGGGCCCTAGCGCGACCGGCTCAAACTTCGCGCCGGAATCGCGGTTCCTCGCAGCCGCCGTCTCGCGCCAGCGTCTCGCAGCAGAATCGTCTAAGTCTATGCAGTCGAGGAGATCGAGCGACGCCTTTACGTATGGCGCGTGGACGGAATTGACGCGGAACCACCCCGCCGCCGCGCCGTTCTGCGACGGCGCGCAGTCGCGGAACACACCGTGCATCGACTCTATCGCAGAGTTGTCGAGAAGGACTACCGCTCCGTCCTTCATGATGTAGCCGTCGCCACGGTTCAGCGCGGCCTGTATCTCGACAGGCGACACCTCGTGACCCATCGCGTCAAAAGTATACGAGACGTCGAACGCGCCGTTTGGAGCGTCGCGCACGGTGACGACAGGCACGACGGACGGCATCGAGTCCGTAAGCTCCATAAGCTTGTCGGCGAGGTCTATGCGCCAGCCCTTGCGCCTGAGAGCGGGAAGCCCTGCGCCGAGGAAGTTGAGAACCTTCTGCGGGTCAGTGATGTAAAGTCGCAGGTCGCCGTCGTTGTATCCAGGCGAGAAGCCCCACTTCTCGACGGCCTTCACCGCCTCGCGCTCCGTCTTCATTGAGCGCACACGCCGCACAAGCGGATCGTCGGGATCAGGGAGATAGACTGTCCGCTGACTCTGCACCGAGCAGACCGGAAACTCGATCTCTCCATAGTGCGCATCGATCTCTATCGAAAGAGACGCGCGCGAGCCGGCGACGAACGCCGAGAACTTCGGTTTCGTCTCGACTTCGATGAAGTCCTCTTCCTCCTGCGGCTCGTCCAACTCCTCTGCGCGCCCGCCACGTGGCTTCTCTTCATCGATGTCGTCCATCTCGCTGACGACAAGCGCATAACCAACGGCGACGACATGCTGGCACACCATGCCGAAGCGCCTGTTCGTGTCGCACGGACAGTGCGACTCGATGCGTCCGCCGGGCTTCAGGAAGAACGAGACCGGCATCTCCCATCCGCTCGGCTGTTCGATCTTGCCGCGGATCTCAAGCGTCTCGTCGTTGTAAGTTACGTCGTGTACGTCGCCAGACGTCACGATGGGCAGCGCCTTGTTGAAGACGTCTTCGCCGCCCCACGAGATAACCTCTTGTTGAGTTATGCCGGACTTGATCATAGGGGTCAGGGGTCAGTACTGAGGGGCCAGGAGTCAGGAGAATGTTTTGGGAGTTTTCACGAAAAACAAACGCGGGCTCCGTGGAACCCGCGTCCGATGCATCTTGCGATGCTCCTTGCCTTAGGCGAGGACAGCGTCCTTCGCGGCCTTGCAGAGACGGAATTTCGCCTTCGTGCGGGCAGGAATCTTGATGGTCTCGCCAGTCGCGGGATTGCGGCCGAGGCGAGCCTTGCTCTTCGCCTTGAGCATCTTGCCGAGGCCAGGGAGCATGATGCCCTTCGGACCCTTGGCGCCAGCATAGGCGATCTTGAGGAGCTCCTCGTAGGCGGCGACGGCCTGCTTCTTGCTGATGCCAGCGGCTTCAGCGATTGCGGCCATGATCTCGGACTTGGTAGCAGGAATTTTCTTAGCCATTTTTTGATCCTTTGTTTTTTTCACTAGTGATGCACTCGAGATACTATCCCTTGTGCTTTGACCCATAATATACCAATATTTATTGTGGCGCGCAAGGGGGAAATTGTGTTTTTTTATTTTTTCTTCCACAACCTGTTGTGGCACACTTTGCCAAAATTTCAACAGGCCGCCACCGCCTATTGATGTCAGCGAAGCGCCGCCATACAAGATTTGGCAACGACGCGCGAGCATTCCTCCGTCGCCTTCGGGCAGCGAGGATGAAACGCACATCCACTCGGCCAATCGGTTGGCGGAGGAACAGTTCCAGGAATTCCGACAAGCGGAGAATCCTTTGGAAGATCGAGACGCGGCACGGCGGCGAGAAGCCCCTGCGTATATGGATGTATTGGACTTCCAAGAACTTCAGGAACAGTTCCTCTCTCGATGATCTCGCCAGCATACATCACGTTCACGTACTTGGAGTACTGCGCGACAAGCCCAAGATTGTGCGTGATGAGAAGGACTGCGGTCTTGTGTTCGTCTGCGACGCGATTCACGAGGTCGAGCACTTCCTTCTGCGTCGTCACGTCAAGCGCAGTCGTTGGCTCGTCGGCAATGAGAAGATCAGGATCCTGCGCAAGCGCCATCGCGATCATCACGCGCTGCTGTTGCCCGCCGGAGAGTTCGCACGGGAACTTTCGAATTGTCGCGCGCGGAAGCCCGACAGATTCGAGAAGCGAGGCGACGCGCTCCTCTTCAGCCTTGCCAGTAGGAGCCGTCGCCTTTCTCGACGCGCGAAGGCCCTCGGCAATCTGCTTGCCGACGCGCATCACGGGATTGAGCGACTGCATCGGATTCTGGAAGATGTAGGCGATGTGCGGCGAGCCAGAGATCTTTCCCGTGATCTCTGCGCGGTCAACGAGCCCACCGACGGCGAGCGAAGTCAAAGACTTGCCGCAGCCAGATTCGCCGACGAGCGCGACGCGCCCGTTCTCCGGAACGGTGAACGATACGTCTCGCACCGGAACCGAGAGCTTCCCCTCCATGCGAAACGCAACCCGCAGATGTTCGACTTCTAGCAACATGTCACTTCTCCTCCCCTTTGTCCGGTTCTTTGGATCGAGATGCATCTCCGCCCTTTCCGGCCATAAGCAGAAACGCCTGTTCAACCGCCGCGTCGCGACGCCTCGCAAACTCCTTCGCGTCCGGATTGCCATCCCTGAGACGACAGAGGTTGATAGTCGCGGACATCCCGTCGGAAGCGATACGCATGCTCTTCTCGCATTCTGGACACTCCACAAATGTCACGGTGCGCCCGTCGCGCGTGATAGACAGAATCTGACGCGTGTCGATCGGTGTCGCCGCGTTGCGCCGGACAATCACCACCGCCGTTGAGAAGGCGACAAGCAGAACCAGCGCCGAAAAGACTGCAGCACGAAGGAGAATCGGCTTGAGATGTCGTCTTGTCATTTACGAGCCCCCTTCCCCATGACGAGTTTCGAGGCGATGAAGTAAAGCGCAACGAGCAAAACCGCCCCGCCTATCACGAGCGGGAGATGTGCGGAAGCCATGTCCTTGCCCTTCTCGCAAAGCTCGAGATACGTGATGTCCGCTGTAGAGCGACCAATGCCAAAGCCGATTGCCGCCAGAATCGCCGTCCATATTCCGGCGCCAAGCCCAGTGAAGAACGTGAAAGAGAAAATGGGCATACGCGATATACCGGCCGGGATAGAGATCAGCTGGCGTATGACTGGAACGAGGCGGCACACGAACGTCGTCGCCGCGCCGTACTTGTTGAACACCTCGCAGGCGCGCGAGAGAGGTTCCGGCTTTACGAAGAAGTATTAGCTCGCCACGCGCCGCGAGAAAGCCAGCGGGAACCATCACGACTTCGCTAGGAAACGGAATGAAGCTCGACTCAATCGCCATGAAGACGAACACGAACACGAGCCCCCATGTCGGCGCGAGGGCGGCGATTGAATCAAGGTGCGATGCGATAGTCTCAAGCATTGGAGTTCACTCCTGGCAACTTGTCGTGAAGCGAAAGCTTCAGCGGAAGGTCGAGGCAAAGCGGGCGCAGCATCCTGAAGAGCCGCTGCGAACAAACCATTATCTCGCCCGGTATGCGCCCGCGCGCGAGAAAGTGCTTCAAGAGACGCGGCGCCACGCCCTCCCACATGGCGCGAAGCCCGCCGTCGGGAACTGGAGAGACAGCGTCGGCGACAAACGGCTCGCCTGTCGCGGCATCGCGCGCGGACAGGCGATAGACGCAGCGCGGGCGCGGCTCTTTCGTGGAAAGACCTACGACAAGCGAGAATTCCACGACGACCTTCTCCTCTGCGGCGAAGGGAAGGTCCTTCGCCTTCGCGAGATCGGCCTTGGAAAAAGTGATGCTCTCGACATACGGTCGAGGGTCTGGAATCGAAAGCGCCTTGTCAAACCACTCGCCGCCTTCGCCCTCTACGCGCGCAAACATCGCCTTTTCAGCGGCAAACTTCATGGGGAGTTCCGAATCGGCCTCTATGCGCATCATCACGCCGAACGACTCCCAGAGTATCTTCGAGCAGAACGCGCGTTCAGCGTCGGTCGCAAGGCGCGGCATGAAGCACGGGTCATGCCTGAAAAGCCGCACCTCTCCGCCCGAGACGAAAACAAGCTCGAAATGTGGAATCTCCATCGGGGTCGAGTAGAAGCCAAAATTGGTGTCGATGCGTGTCCTGACGAAATCGTGGAAGCTCTGCCAGCCCTCGACCATCATGAAGCGCACGTTGACCGGATTGCCGTCGCCCTTCATCACGCAGCAGAAATACGGGAACACTGTTCCCTTTGGGCAAACGGCCCAGTTGTACGGCGCAACCGCCTCCCACACCCCAAGGGCGTCCATCTTAGCGCCGATGTCCTCGATGGTGCGCTCCATGCGTTTCATCCGAGCGACGAAGAGACCTGGAACACTGCCATCAGAATCGCGATGGCCACGAAGCCGACGGCGCCGGCGATCATTACGATCAAAATCGGCTCGAGCGCGTTCGTGAAGGCCGTTATGTTGCGGTCCATGTCCTTCTGGTAGCGCTTGCCTATGTGCTCGAGCGAAGCCGGCATGTCGCCCGCCTGCTCACCGACGGCGAGCATGTCGGTCATCATACGCGGGAACACTCCCGAGGACGCGAGTGGCCCGGAAATAGAAGTGCCGTCGGTGACGCGGCGGCGAGCCGTCGCAAGCGCCTCGGCGATCACTGCGTTGTTGCACGTCTCTTCAGAAATCTTAAGCGCCTGAAGGACGTTCACGCCATTTGTGAGAAGCGTCTTGAGAGTGTAGGCAAGCGACGAATACGCACCTGCCGCGACGATGCCCTTTACGAGCGGCGCCTTGAGCTTCCAGCCGTCGATCTTGTGGCGGCCCGCGGGCGAGTCCTTCCACTTCCTGAACCAGATAAAGAAAATCACCGCTGCGATGGCGAGCGTCCAGCCATAGTGGATCAGGAACTCGGAAAGCCCGATGAGCATGCGGGTCGGGAGAGGCAAGGCCGCTCCCATCGAGTCAAAGACCTTCTTGAACTTGGGGATAATCCATACAAGCGCACCTATGACGGCGGCAACGCCGAAGCAGAGGACGATCACCGGATAGGACATCGCGCTCTTGATCTTGCCGCGCATGTTGTCGTAGCGCTCGTAGTGATCGGCAAGACGGCGCAGCACCTCTACAAGCGCGCCCGACGCCTCACCCGCGCGGATCATGTTCGAGTAGAGCGGCTCAAACGTCTTCGGATGGTGCGCACACGCATCGGAAAAAGTCTCGCCGCGGACAATGCGGTCGCAGAGATCCTGACAGACGTAGCGCTGGGCCGAATCCTCCTCGCCCTGGTTGGCGAGCGCCTGAAGCGCCTGCCCAAGCGTCATGCCGGCTTCGATCAGGTCTGCGAGCTCGGATGTGAAGAGAAGGACTTCGACGGACTTCATCGCCGTCTTCTGCTTCGACCCGCCGAGCTGGAGGTTCCAAATCGACTGCGACGACTTGGAGGACTGGACCGCGCGAGAGGAAGACGCCTTCTCCAGCGCGGTTTCCGCGCCGGCTCCAGACGTCTTTCTCTTCGCGTAGCCCATTGTCAGGTATTACTTCACTATCCTGACGCGGATGACAGCGTCGCTCGCCTCAAGCGCCTTAACGACATCGGCCGGAATCGCGGAGTCGGTGTCGATGAGCGTGTAGGCGAAATCGCCGCGGCTCTTGTTGGCGATGGAGTCGATGTTGACCTTGGCGTTGCCGAGGATCGAGGTAAACGTACCAATCATGTTCGCCTCGTTCTTGTGGCAGATCGCCACGCGTCCGGCCCTAGTGGGAATGCCGAGCGAACACGCCGGGTAGTTGACGGAGTTGACGATGTTTCCGTTTTCGAGGAAGTCGCGCATCTCCTTGACGGCCATGACCGCGCAGTTGTCCTCGGACTCCTCGGTGGAAGCGCCGAGGTGGGGAATCACGATGCAACCCTTCTGGCCGGCGGTCGTCGCATTGGGGAAGTCGGAGACGTACTTGCGCACCTTGCCGGACTCGAGCGCGGCAAGCATGTCCTTCTCGTTTACGAGCGCGTCGCGCGCCGCGTTGATGATGATGACGCCGCGCTTCATCATGGCGAGCGCATCGGCGTTGATCATGCCCTTGGTGGAATCGAGCGCGGGGACGTGGATGGTGATGAAGTCGCAGGCGCGGTAGATCGCCTCGACGTTCTTGCAG
>CACWJS010000127.1 GCA_902761275.1 uncultured bacterium
TAGTCGTCGTTGGTGTTGCTGGGACCGACGGCCCGACTGTTGACGAACTGGCAGTCGGTCACCGTCAGCGCGCCGACGCCTGTGTTCTCAAGCGCCCGCTTGTAGGCGCGGGCGAAGATGAGCCGCTCCACCTTGATCGGATTCGCCGCCGCGTTGGCCAGCTTGAGCAGGTCGCGGGTGCCGTTGCCGTCGAGGGTGGAAACCGCCCCGGGCACGCGCTCGTCGGCACTGTCCTCGACGCCGGTGAATCCGCCGCGGATCGTGAGCGGCGCGGCGATGGTGACGGAAGCGGGCGCAACCGTCTCAACAATCGTCCCGGCGATCCACATCTCCGTTTTGTCGGCGTTGCCGGCCAGCGCCCTCTGCGCCTCGGTGAACGAGGCAAAGGCGTTCGCCCAGTTGGAGCCGTCCTGGAGGCCGTCCGCCCCTTCGCGGACATGGATGACGTTCGCGCCGCCGCCGTGTCCGACGTACGGGGGAAGCGTGCCGGTCACGGTCGCGGAGGTGTCGACGACGATGGCGCTCTGTCCCGGCGCTGTGACGGTGATGCGCACGTAGAGCGGCTCGCCTGGCGTGTAGTACCCAAGGCCCGCAAGCGTCAGCGACTCGCCGGTCTGGACGCCGCCCGCGGCAACCGACTCGACCACCGCGCCGCCCTGTGAAAGATCCTCGCCAGAGATCTCGATCTTGAACAGGGCGTTGTATGGCGTCGATCCGCCGATCGTGGCGGAGACGGTCGGGCGAGTGTCGTCCGCGAAGGAGATCGAGATGTCGCCGGCCGCCAGCGTCGGCAAACCCTGGAAGGTCGAGGTCGCCGCCTCGGCGGTGTTGCCGTAGGCGCCGAGGTTGACGACGCCGCCGTTCGGCGCGGGCTCGTTCGCGTAGGGCGAGGACGGGTCGCCGGTGTCGATGGCGCGCGAGAACGCCGCGGCGGTGTTGGATACGTGGACGTCGATCGAGGAGAGGATTTCGTCGAAGGCTGCGAGCGAGTAGCCGGTGTAGGCGCCGGAGGTGATGAGGTATGGGGTGATCGCCGAAAGCGGCGTAGCGAAAAGCGGATCGCCGAAAACGTTGTGCTCGCCCATCACGAGGATGTTCGGCAGCGCGGTGGTGAAGCAGTCGTCGGAATCCTCCTCGAAGAGGCAGTAGTCGATGTCCGCCGTCGCGTCGGCATAGACGTGGATGTCCTTGCCGCAGGCGCGTGACTGGCCGCCCTTGGCGCCGAAGAAGATCGAGTTGCGCACGGTGAGTGCACCCTTGGCGGCGCAGATGCCGGCGGTGCCGAAGGTGCCATCGAAGACGTTGTAGGCGAAGGTGCAGTTCTCGACTTCAAGCGTGCGAGAGACGCTGTCGGCGGCGAGGGTGAGGACGCCGGTTTGGGCGGTATCCTGGAATCCGTTGTTGTGGCACTGCTCGCAGGCGTTGCCGGCGAAGATGCAGTTCTGGAACCGGCTGCCGTTGCAGTTGCCCGTAACATAGACCACGGTGCCTCTGCCGGCAGAGGCAGTCGCGCCGGCAATATTGGCACGGAAAGCCGTGTTCCTGACGGTCAGCGGCGCCGCGTTCGCGGCGAATGCCACGCCATAGTTGCCGTCTCGGCCGGACCCATTGTAGCCGCCGTTGACCATGGCGGATGAGAGCCCATTGGAGACAAAAAGCGAATCATCTATGAGGACGCTCTTCCACGTCGTGATGTATGCGCCGAAGCCGGAGCCCAAGTTGAGCATGTACGCGGACGCGGCAAAGGCATTGCGGGCGAAGGTGCAGTTCTCGAAGGAGAGCGTCGACTGGGCGGTGCCGGTGAAGGAGCCGCCGCGGCCGTTGTAGTTGCTGGCACGGGTCGTGCCGCAGGAGGTGAAGGCGCAGTTCCGGAAGACGAGCGAGGCGTTGCCGGTCTTGATGAAGCCGCGCTCGTAGCCATTCTTTACTTCGATGCGCTCGAAGACGTTGACCGTGTCAACGCCGGTCGCGGTAGTGACGTTGAAGATCGCCGTCACCGCGGTGTTCATGTTGGCGTCGAAGACGGACATCGGCGAGTCTGGGTCGAGGGTGGTGTTGTCGGTTCCGGCGAAGCCGCCGAGAATGACAAGCGGCTTGCTGATGGCGATGTTGGCCGTGGGCGTGTAGGTGCCTGCCTTCAGGAAGATCGTGTCGCCGGCGGAGGCCGTGGCGATGGCGTGGGGGAGCGACATCGGCGAAGCCCACGAAAGGCCGTCCCCTTCCTCCGCCAGCGAATAGGCAGTGACGTGGAAGACCGGGTAGATGGAGAACTGGGACTTCGCCGCATAGCCGCCGTATCCGCCGCGCCCGGTTATGTAGACGGTGGCGGTGCCGACCGCGGTGGTGTTGGAGAACGCGACGTCGTAGTCGGTCCCCTGGACAAGCGGCGTGCCGTCGAGGGCGTCCGTCACGGTCACCGTCGGCAGCGTCTGGGAGACGGGATCGTATACGACTTCGTCGACGTCGAGGGAGACCGCAAGCCGGTTGAAGGACTCGCGGATGATCACGGTGCCGCGGCCGCCGGGGCGGCCCATCATGTCGACGTTGTTCGCGCCGCCGCCGCCGCCGCCGCCGAGCCCGTCGACGCCGCACTCCGCCTCGTACAAGTTGCGTCCGTCGGGAAGTGTAAGCGCCTGGCGCGTGGCGACGGTGAGATTGAGCGCCCCGTTGCCGCCGCCGCCGATACCGCCGTTCAGCAAGGTTGTCGTATAGTTCCAACCGCCGCCGCCTCCGCCGCCGGCGTAGTAGATTTCCTCGCCGGTGATGTCGGAAATCTTGCCGGGGCCGCCTGCCCTGCCGCCGGTGTTCTTATCGACAGTGTCGGAATCAACAGCAGGACCGCCAGCGCCGCCGCCGCCGGTAAGGGCGTCAGTAACCGTGGCATTGCCGCCCGCATAGCCCTGGCCAGGCGTCCCCGCGCCGCCAGTGCCTTTGTTTACCGAGCCACCGCCGGAGCCACCGGATTTGCCGTTTTTGGCGGAATACCCCGCACCGCCGCCGCCGCCGATGGCCGTGAAAAGCACCTCTTCGCCAAAGACGATGGACGAGTCGCCGCCGTTCTGGCCGCTGCCGCCGACGGCCCGACCGCCCGCGCCGACGGTAACCGTGTAGGTGCCGGCCGCAAGCTCGACGTTGTTGGTGTCGATCATGCCGCCCGCGCCGCCACCGCCGCCGCAGTCGGATCCGCCCGCGCCGCCACCACCGACCAGGAGCAGACGCGCATTGACCGTCTGCGAAAACGTGATGGGGCCGGAGGCAAAGAAGGTGTAGAGAATGTCGCCGCCGGTGACGAGGGTCTTCGTGTAGTGCGCCGCTCCGAAGAACGCCGTCATCTCAAACGGATCCTCCGGCGTGAAGGTGACGGACGCGGCAGTAGAGTCGATGCCAGCCAGAAGCGTCCCGGTCCAGTATGCAAAGCCGAGGCCAGAGTCCGGAGTGGCCGTCACGGTGACAGGCGTATCGCAGCTGTACCAGGCCGTGCCCGACGGCAAAACCGAGCCGAAACCGGCGGAGGCAATCGTGCCGGCGACCGACTTGGTCCACTGCCATTCGAGCCGGCGGTAGGCGGCGGGCGACGGGTGCGTGTAGGTGAAGCCGGTGTCGGAGCCGCTGGAAACGACATTGTTGTCCGCATTGTAGAGCTTCCAGCCGGTGCAGGTGTATAAAACAGTCCCAGCCTCGTTCGTCACCGACACCGCGCCGCAGGAGACGGCAACAGTATCACCAGCCGACAGACCGGCGACTCCGCCGTATGCCGGCGATGGCGAGCCGATGCCTTCCGGATCAGAGGATACTTCAAGCTGGGAGTTGGGGTCGCCGGCGATGCGGATGACGACGACACCGCTGCCGCCAGGTCGACCGGCGTGGTCGTCGTTGTTCCCGCCGCCGCCACCACCGCCGAGTCCGTCGACGCCAGCCTCGGCGTCGTATTGGTTGCGTCCGTCGGGGAGCGTAGCCGCCTGCCTTGAGGCAACGGCGAGGGTGTCGGCTCCGTTGCCGCCGCCGCCGAGACCGCCGTTGCCGGGATTGTTGTTGTAGCCGCCTCCGCCACCGCCGCCGGCGTAGTAGGTCGAGACGCCGGATATGGACGAAGCGAGGCCGTCGCCGCCATCGCCGGACTTGCCGGCGTTCTTGTTGCCAGTGGCGATTCCACCAGCAGCCCCCGCGCCGCCGCCGCCATTTGGACGGTTATAAGTGGTACTGTAGCCGCCGGCGTTGCCCTGCCCGGGCACGCCGGCACCGGGATTACCGCCGTTTTTGGTAGCGCCGCCACCGCTGCCACCGCTCGAGCCGGAACAAACCGCCCATGCCCCGCCACCGCCGCCACCTTTGGCGCAGACGATTTCAACGCCGCCGTTGGAAATGGCCGAATCACCGCCGCTGCCGCCATTGCCGCTTGTAGGCTGGCCACCCGCGCCGACGGTGACCGTGTAGGTCCCCGCGGCAAGGACGACGCTGTTGGACTCGACGAAGCCGCCCGCGCCACCGCCGCCGGCACAGTCATTGCCGCCCGCACCGCCGCCGCCAACGACGAGAAACCAGACCTCTTGCTCCGAGAAAAGCTCGAATGTATTGTCGCCGGTGGCGGTGAAGGTGTGGACGGCGTCCTTGTTGTCGCCGACGAAAGTCACCTCGCCGCCTTCGCCATAAGGCGAGGTGCTCCCCGCCCACCCCCTCGCCGCGCCCAGCGCGACCGCGGCACACACAACACCACACACGAGTTTCTTCATCATGTTCATCACGATTCTCCTGTTAAAAGCTTAGGCATATTATACCACAATCCGTCCAAAATGCCCACCCTCTAATTTGGGAAAATTGCATTCATTTCACCCAGCGGGCCTTGTATATCTTCGCGCCCGGGATGACCAAGGACGGGGTGAACGCCGCCGCCTCGCCCTTCTTGCCAGGAGTGCATATCTCGAGCGAATCAGTCCACCACTTCGTCTTCGCCGTCGTCACGAGAAACGACTTCCCGTCGGGCGCCGGATCAAACGCCTTGACGTCTATCCTCTCGATGAACATATCCTCGCGCCAGCTCTCCGTCTTCATGTCGAAGAACAGCACCTTCTCGTGCGTCGTCATTGCGAGTAGAGACGTGCGCGGAACGGGGCGAAGGTCGTGCCCGTGTATGACCCCGAGTTCCGAGAACGGCCACGTCTTCTCGACTTTCGCGACAGGCACGCCTTCCGCATCGCGCGAGATCGAGCAGCGGTGGAGCCCTGGAGTGTCGACAAGCCAGAGGTTTTTGCCGTCGTAGTGGAGTCCGTGCGGAGAGTCGAAGAGAAGCGCAGACTGCTTCTGCCTATACGGATTCATCGCCGCGTCGCCGGAGATGTCGAAGAGGTAGAGCGAATTGCCGCCGTCAGTCGTGACGACTGCGACGACATCGGAGCCGACAAGCTCAATTGAGTGCGCAAGTCCCTTGCTCCTGCCCCACGCAACAGCCGCGCACTTCTCGCGGTCGATCACCGCCCAGCGCCCGCCGCACGACACCATGCCGATCTTTGACCCGCCCCAAAACGGCTTGGACTCCGCGACGTTGTTCATGAAGCCGCCCTTGTCGCCGCCCTGCAGCCCAGGGTCGTCCTTCGCGCACCAGCGCCAGACGTTCGAGCCGCCGGCGTCGTAGATGTCGATCGTCTGCTTCAGCTGGTCGCAGAGAACGATCTCCCCTGCTCCCGATTCCGCGGCAAATGCGCCGCGCATTGACTCGGCGTATGCTGTCGTCATGCGCTTGTCGGCAAAATCCATATAGCGGGACCAGTCGCGCGCATCGAGCGAATGTCTGCCCTTTGCAAGCGCGTATTCGATGTTGTCGCCGGCTCCGTAGAGATCCCAAGCTGGCTTTGCAAAACAGACGCATTCGCGCTCGCCGTCCGGCCCCGCCCAGTCGTCCAGCGTCTTCGAGCGGACGCAGAGGAGCCGCGGGGCTATTAGCGCGAGGAACTGGTGCTGGTCGTGCTTCTCCCAGGATATGCCGGGGTCGGTCGCCGCAGGTGCAAACCAGTACTGCACGCCGAAATGCGCCCAGCTCGTCCACGGTTCGCTCTTCGGGAGATTTATGTGCATAATGCGCGCGCCGCCAGTGCCGGAGCAGTTGGAACAGACCATCGCGAAGCGCGTATCCGTGACGCCCGCGACGAGCGCGGCCTTTCCGCCGCGGGAATGTCCGACGACCGCGACGCGCGATGCGTCTATCGTCGGCTCGTCTTCGATCCAGTCCATCACACGGCTTGCGCCCCACGCCCATGCGCGCAGCGCGCCCCAGCTCTTCGGCGTGCGCTCGGACGGCTTTTCGTACGCGGCGAATACGCCGCTCGCGAGCGCCGTCTCGGAAGTATATGTATCGGCCGCAACGTCGTAGTTGACGAACGCCACAGCCGCATAGCCGCGCTTTACGATGTCCTTCGCCGGCCAGTACCCGGTCTTCTGCATGCGCGCAAGGTCGTCGTCCTTCTCCTTGATGTCGCGCGTGGCGATGAGCAGGAACGCAGGGGACGGGACATTCTTCACCGGAACATACGCCGTGAACTCGAAGGAAAAAACGCCATAAGGCCCCCTGCAGGACGCTTTCACACGGCGCTCGGTGGCGATGCCGCCGAATGCGGGGCGAGGCGGCGCGGCATCCTCGAACATGACGTCAGGAACCTTTGCCGCCGCCGGAAGGATTCCGTACTCGTTTTCAAGGAACCACTTCTTCAGTTCGCCACGCCTCTCAGATTCCCATTCCTTCGAATCGGATATCGACTTCCCTGCATCGGTCACGAGCAGCGGCGGAACATCCTTCGCCTTGACGGTACCTTCAGCGCAAGGCATGACAAGCGCCATCGCCAATGCTGCGAATGGCGCAAATCGTTTCGCATTCATGAATGTTCCCGCCTACCGCGTCAGCGCACGAAAATCATCAGCCCGCTCTTGTCATACGGGGATGCACGGTGGACCATCCATGCGCGGCGGTTGCCGCTAGCATCGACGAGAACGCCAAAGCAACCTTCCGGCGCAAGCACACTCTCATAGTCGCCCTCGAGCGGCGAGGCGAGCTCCTTCCACCCCATCCTCTTCGAGCAGTAGATCGTGCAGTTCTTGTCCTGGTTCTTGCTCGCGGCGACGGCCGTCACGCCCGAAACCATCGCCCGCACCACGTCAATGCCGAGCGCGGCGTTCTTGAACCAGACGGACGACTTCGCCGCCGGAACCAGCGGCAGCTGCGTCTTGTTGTGCGTAGATATGACGAGCGGCGCGTCGAGAACTATGTTGGTTACGTTGCTGCTGTTGTAGCCGAGGTAGAAGTTGGTGCAGACGGGCGCGACAAGCTCGCAGTCTCTCAGCCCAGTCGCGTTTCGGAAAGGCTCCCGCAGTCATACAGGTTCGTGAGAACAAGCGTCCCCGTCACGCCGGCGCCAAGGGAGCTCATGTTGTTCCCGATTGTCTGCAACCACGGCGGGACGATTTCGGCAATGTCATTCGTGAGCGAGCAGTTGTGGAAACCGCCAGGACTCCAGGCCGTCGCATTCGGCATGTTCAAGACGAGGTTCGTGAGGTTGCAGTAGCGGCCGGTGATTGCCGTCATCGTTGTGCTCGCAAGATGCATGAGACGGGTGTTGGCCGCGCCGCTGCGTCCGAACGGTTCACCGTAGCCGGCAAGGTTGTTCGCATAGACTTCAACAATATTGGCGGAATCCCAGCCCTTGCTATTGTTGCTGGGAAAACTCATACTCGTCACAGGGACATTGTCGAGCACGGTTTTGCCGTTAGTCCCGACGAGAACGACGTCGCGCAAGTCGAGAATGCCGTCCGCCGGTGCGGAAACGATCAGGTCAAGCCAAAGTGCTCCATTTGCGGGGTTCGTGCCAGAGGCATTGGTCTTGATGATCCACTCGCCGTGGACAACGCAGGCGGCGTCCGTCGGATTGCCGTCAGCGCCGGCGGCGTAGTAGGTCCAGACATTGTCGGCGTTTGCCACACTTGTCGCACCAAGCGCGACCGCGGCAAAAACGACCCCATACACGAATCTCTTGACTCTGTTCATGTGGTGACTACAGTTGGTTTTTGAGCATGCGTCTTTCGACACGATGCGTATATTATCAAATTCCACCGAATCTGGCAACGATTCCGCGATTCCACGATGCCGCGGCCGCGGAGCCTTGGGAAGGTTATGACACACGGATTTGCTCAGGTCTACGACCTTCGCCGTCAGTGAGCGACGTAGTCGCGAACAAATACGTACGAATCAGTAGAGTAATCCAAATAGCCAAAGCGGGATCTTGTTACCCGAGCCGACCTCCACATCGTCGTATGCGACATAGCTTTTAGGCTTGTCCTTTATCTGGTCAAAAGTCTTTCCCCTGCCGCCGACCTCGAATAGCCATTCTCCGTCC
>CACWJS010000128.1 GCA_902761275.1 uncultured bacterium
AAGATCGTCGGCCAGAGGCCCGTCGCCATCGCGAAGATGGCGGGCTTCGAGGTCCCCGAGTCGACGAAGGTGCTCATCGGCGAGGCGACTTCTACCGACAGCTCCGAGGCGTTCGGGCACGAGAAGCTCACGACGATACTCGGCATGTACAAGAGCCGCGACTTCGACAACGCCCTCGACATAGCGGAGGCGCTTCTCGTCAACAACGGCGGGCTCGGCCACACTTCGTCGCTCTGGATCGACGAGCTCGGCGAGCGCGAGAAGCTCGCGAAGTTCGCTGACCGCATGAAGGCATGCCGCCTCCTCGTCAACACTCCGTCGAGCCTCGGCGGAATCGGAGACATCTACAACTTCAGCTTCCCGCCGTCGCTGACGCTAGGCTGCGGCAGCTGGGGCGGCAATTCCGTGTCCGAGAACGTCGGCGTAAAACATCTTTTGAACATCAAGACTGTGGCAATGAGAAGAGAAAACATGTTGTGGTTCCGCGCACCGGAGAAGGTGTACCAGAAGAAGGGATGCCTCTCGGTCGCGCTCCGCGAGCTCGGCGAGGAGCTTGGCAAGAAGAAGGCGTTCATCGTCACAGACTCGTTCCTCTATGCGAACGGGTACACCAAGGCGATCGAGCGCTCGCTCGAAAACCAGGGCATCATGTTCACGACGTTCTCGAACGTCGCGCCTGATCCCACGCTCGCCTGCGCCAAGGAGGGCGCGAAGCTGATGGCCGGGTTCAAGCCGGACGTCATCATCGCCGTAGGCGGTGGCTCGGCGATGGACGCCGCGAAGATCATGTGGGTCCTCTACGAGCACCCCGAGGTCGACTTCCAGGACATGGCGATGCGCTTCATGGACATCCGCAAGCGCGTCTACAAGTTCCCGAAGATGGGCGAGAAGGCGTACTTCGTGTGCGTCCCGACCTCGGCCGGAACGGGCTCTGAGGTCACTCCGTTCGCCGTCATCACCGACGAGCAGACGGGAGTCAAGTATCCGCTCGCCGACTACGCGCTCATGCCGAACATGGCGATTGTCGACGCGGACATGCAGATGATGGCTCCGCCCGGACTCACCAGCGCGTCCGGAATCGACGCGGTCTCGCACGCGCTCGAGGCGTACGCCTCGATGATGGCGACGGACTACACCGACGGACTCGCGATCCGCGCGCTCCAGACGATCTTCAAGTGGCTGCCCGCGTGCTACGACGCCGCGGTCGCGAAGAAGGCGAACCCCGCCGCGCGCGAGAAGATGGCGAACGCCGCCACGATGGCCGGCATGGCCTTCGCGAACGCGTTCCTCGGCGTGATGCACTCGATGGCGCACAAGCTCGGCGCTTTCCACCACATCCCGCACGGAATCGCGAACGCCCTGATGATGGAGGAGGTTCTGCGCTTCAACGCCGACCCCGTTCCGCGCAAGATGGGCACGTTCCCTCAGTACGACCACCCGCATACGCTCGAGCGCTACCTCGAGATCGCCGACGCCCTCGGCATCAAGGGCAGGAGCAAGGGCGAGCAGTTCAACAACCTCTGCAAGGCCGTCCGCGAGTTGCAGACGAGGATCGGCATCAAGCCGACGATCCGCGACTACGTCCCGGACGAGAAGGACTTCCTCGCTCGCCTCGACGCGATGACGGAACAGGCCTTCGACGACCAGTGCACCGGCGCGAACCCGCGCTATCCGCTGATGTCGGAGATCAGGCAGATGTACCTCAACGCCTACTACGGAAAGCACGAGGTAGTTTAAAGTTCAAAGTTCAAAGTTTAAAGTTTAAAGTTTGAAGTTTAAAGTTGAAAGTTTAGGAGTTTTGAAATGAAGAAGACTTCAGTCAAGAAGGTTCCGGCAAAGCGCGGCAGTCAGCACAGGCAGGCAGACGTTCTCCTCGAGCGCACCGACAAGGTCGTGACGAAGGACAAGGGCACCGTGCTCAAGATCTTCGGACCGAGCTACAAGGTGAGCGCGATCCTGAACGAGGCGATGAACGAGGCGCGTGCCGCCGAGACGGGGCTCCCCGTCGCAAAGGTGCTCGAGGTCCTCAAGATCCGCGACCACTGGTGCATCCGCCGCGAGTGGGTCGAGGGCGATACGCTCGCCGACGTGATGGCGAAGGACAAGAAGAACCTCGTCAGGTACCTGAAGCAGTTCGTGGCGATCCAGTGCCAGATCTTCGCGAAGACGTCCGAGCGCATGGGCAACCTCGCCGACAAGCTCGACAAGCAGATCTCGGCGTCGCCGCTCCCCAAGGAGACGCGCTACGACCTGCACATGAAGCTGCAGAGCTTCCCGCGCGGCAAGGCGCTGTGCCACGGCGACTTCAACCCGACGAACGTGATCATCACCCCGAAGGGCGACTGGCGCGTCATCGACTGGAGCCACGTGCGCCTCGGCGATCCGCTCGCCGACGTCGCGCGCACGTACCTCCTCTTTTGGCTCTCGGGCCACGTCGCGGCGGCGGAGAAGTACATGGCCCTTGCCTGCGAGGCGCTCAAGGTGAAGCTCCCCGACGTGCAGAAGTGGCTGCCGATCGTCGCCGCGGCGGAATCGTCGCGCGACCAGACGCCGAAGAACCACGAGCTCCTCGTCCACTGGGCGAGCGTCGTCGACATCGAGTAGCTTTTGGGCTTGCCTAACAAGTGGGAATTTGAGATAATCGCCCCATGTCGAAACCTAACATTGTCATCTGCATGGGGAGTTCCTGCTTCGCGCGCGGGAACGAGAAGACCGTAGAGGCGTGCGAAAGCTTTCTCGCCGAGCGCGGGCTCAAGGACGAGGTCGACGTAGATCTCGGCGCGAGCCTTTGCACCGGGCACTGCGCGGAGGGTCCCGTCGTGGTTGTGGACGGCAAGGTCTACACCCACGTCGATCCTCTCGTCATGCGCGACATTCTCGAAAAAATCTTTCCGAAGAAGGTATAGCAAATGCTCTCGAGTCCAGTATACACGACAGAGAACGAGTGCCAGGACTGCTACAAGTGCGTCCGGCACTGCCCCGTGAAGGCGATCAGGATCGTCGACGGCAAGGCGAGCGTGATCCCCGAGGCGTGCGTCGCCTGCGGCGAATGCGTGAAGGTATGCCCCGCGCACGCGAAGAAGATCAGGAGCGACCTCGCGCGCCTCAAGGAACTCGTCGCCTCGGGCGCCACCCTGTACGCATCGGTTGCGCCGAGTTTCGCCGGGTACTTCAAGGACGTCACGATCGGGCAAATCGCCGCCGCGCTCAAGGCGGCGGGGTTTGCAGGAGTAAGCGAGACGGCGCACGGCGCGGAGTCGGTGAGCGCGCACGTCTCGAAGCTCCTCGCCGAGACAGACTCTCCGCTCGTCATATCGTCGGCCTGTCCCGCAGCAGTGGACATGGTGAGAAAGTACCTGCCCGGATACGCGGAGTTCATCTCTCCCCTTCCATCTCCTGTGCGCGCGCACTGCCGTCTCATAAAGGAGAAGTACGGCAACAACGCGAAGATCGTGTTCTTCGGGCCCTGCGCCGCCAAGAAGAACGAGTCGGACGCACATCCCGACGAGCTAGCCCTCGCCGTCATCTTCCCTGCGCTCGAGCAGTTCCTCGCGGAGCGCGGCATCAAGTTCGGAGAAGAGGCCGAGCTCGCGCTTGGGCCTGCCGAGGAAGGACGCTTCTACTCCGTCGAAGGCGGAATGAACGACACGCTGCGCGACGGCAAGACCGATGTAAGATACGTTTCCGTATCGGGGCTTGAGGACTTCCGCAGGATGCTCGAGGACTTCGACCCCGCGGAGTTCAAGCTGCATCCCGAGAATTTCCAGCGCAAGCTGTTCGTCGAGGTCCTGGCGTGTCCGGGAGGATGCGTCAACGGCCCGGCCATGCCGCGCGGCGCCTCTGGCCTCGCGACTCTCTTCGCGACCGACGCTACGGCTCCGATACGCCCCTCCTCCTCGCGATGCTTCTCGCACTGCGGGACGTCCGCATATCCCGCGGCGGCGGTTGTTGACGACGAGCCGGACGAGGCGGCGATCGCCGGCGCGCTCGCGCGCGTCGGGAAGACGACGAAGGCCGACGAAATCAACTGCGGCGCGTGCGGCTACAACTCCTGCCGCGAGTTCGCGAAGGCCCTCCTCGCCGGAAAGGCGGAGGAGGCGATGTGCCACATCTACCTCAAGAAGAACTTCCAGCGCACTTCCAACGCACTCATCAAGTACATCCCTGCCGGCGTCGTGATGGTCGACGCGAAAGGCCTCATCGTGGAGTGCAACCGTCTCTTCGCAGAGATGGCGGGCGCGCTCGGTGAGTACGACGCGCTCGGCAATCTCGACGGGCTCGGCGTGGACGCCTTCATGCCCGACTTCACGGAGCTCTTCACGGGCGCGGTGGAGCACGGCAGCGAAATCGTCAAGTACCGCCAGCAGTGGAACGGGCGCATCGTCACAATAAGCGTATTCCCGATCAGCGTCGGCAAGTTTGCGGGCGCGGTAGTGCAGGACGTCACGAAGAACGAGGGACGCCGCGAGGAGATCGCCGCCAAGGCGCGCGACGTCATCCGCAAGAACGTCTACACCGTCCAGCAGGTGGCGCGCCTCTTCGGCGAGCACATCGCCGAGACGGAGATCATGCTCAACGAGATCGCGGGCGCGTACGAATCCCAGACGGTCGGCAAGCGCCTCCGCCAGGGCGGAAGCGAGGAATACCTGAATGGCTGACGCGCTTCAGCATGGCTACAGCGCCGCAAGCGACCTCTTCATCGAGATGGAGGCCGCCCAGTACACGAAGACCGGGCAGGGCGCGTGCGGAGACGACGTCAGGTTCATGACCGTCGAGAAGGAAAACCGCCATCTCGTGGCGCTCTCCGACGGGCTCGGCAGCGGCGTCAAGGCGAACGTACTCGCGACGATGACGACCTCCATGGCGATCAAGTTCCTCGAGTCGAACGTCCCGATGCTCGAGGCGGTCGAGATCATCATGGACTCGCTCCCGATCTGCGAGGTCCGCAAGATCGGCTACGCGACGTTTTCGCTCTTCGACTTCCGCCTCGGCGGAAAGGCGAGGATAAGCGAGATGGGCAACCCCGGTTACATCCACCTCAGGGGCACAGACGAGATCGCGCCGCTCAAGGACGAGCAGATCGCATCTTCGCACTGGCCCGACCGCGAGGTGAGGAAATGCGAGGCCGACTTCCGCGCGGGAGACCGCATCATCATGTGCTCCGACGGCGTCACGCAGTCGGGGCTTGGCGTGAGGAAGGACATGAAGTTCGGCTGGCGGCGCTCGGGCGTCCTCAAGTTCGCGCAGGGGAAGATCGCCTCCGACCCCGACATCTCTGCGCGCGACTTAAGCGCCGCGATTGCGCGCGAGGCGCTCTTTCTGACGCCAGGCGGCTGCAAGGACGACATCAGCTGCGTCGTCTGCTATCTCCGGCATCCGCGCGTCATGCGCGTCCTCACTGGCCCGCCCTTCTACAAGGAGCACGACGCGGACTACGCCCGGAAGGCGACGCTCGGCTTCGACCACGTCGTGATCTGCGGCGGAACGACCGCGAACATCATGGAGCGCGAGCTCGGCGTCAAGGTGAAGGTGAAGCTTTCGGACATGAAGTCCTCTGGCGGGCTTCCCCCTGTCGGGACGATGGAAGGCGTCGGCATCGCGACCGAGGGCATCCTCACGCTCGGTCGCGTCCTCTCGGCGCTCGAGCAGATGCGTCCGCCGGAGCGCGAGCCCGCGGCCGCGCGCGCGATCCTCGAGCGCATGATGCGCCACGACAGAATCGAGTTCGTCATCGGCACGAAGGTGAACGAGTCGCACCAGGATCCGAACATCCCGCAGGACCTGGAGCTCAGGCGAAGCGTCGTCAAGCGAATCGCCGCCGCGCTCGAGAAGAACTACCGCAAGAAGGTCACTGTAGACTATTACTGACAGAAAAGGAGACAGACATGGAAAAAGTCAAAGTCGAAATATGCTGCGGAACGGCATGCTACCTGCTGGGCGCGGCGAACATGATGGACCTTGAAGACCAGCTCCCCGCGGAATGGCGCGGCAGGGTCGAGGTCGAGGCCAAGACGTGCCTCGAACTCTGCGAAAAGGAAAACCTCGGCGGCGCCCCGTACGTGCGCATAAACGACACGGAGATCATGTCGCAGGCCTCGCCGGAGAAACTGCTCGCCCGCATCGGCGAACTTCTGATGGGGGCCGCGTAAAATGCTGAATGGATCCACTTTCATCCGCCGCGAACTGATGATCCGCATCGTCCGCGCCTTCGATTCCGGCTCCCTCGAGTCGGAGATCGACCAGATACCAGTCAAGCTGCGCCCGAAGAACGAGCGCGCCTCGCGGTGCTGCGTCTACCACGACCGCGCGATACTCAAGTACCGCCTGATGGCCCTTCTCGGCATATCGGTCGAGGACGAGACAGACGAGACGAAGCCGCTTTCCGCCTACTACGCCGAAAAGGCATGGTCGTCGCCTGACGGCGGAACGGCCAAGCCGAAAACTCCGCTAAGCGTCTGCGGCCCCGCCTGCAGCGGCTGCCCCGACGCGCAGGTCGTCTCCACGCAGAACTGCCGCGGATGCTTCGCGCGTCCCTGCGTCTACAACTGCCCCAAGAAGGCGATTGACGTCGTCGACGGCCATTCCGTCGTAGACCAGAAGCTCTGCATCAAGTGCGGCAAGTGCATAACGGCCTGCCCCTACAACGCCATCGTGAAGACGACGGTGCCGTGCGAAGAGGCATGTCCCGTCGGCGCAATCAAGAAGAACTCCTTCGGCGTCGCCGAGATAGACTTCGAGAAGTGCATCTTCTGCGGCAAATGCTTCAACGCCTGCCCGTTCGCCGCCGTGATGGAGCGCTCGCAGCTCGTTGACGTGCTCGCCGCGATGAAGCGCGGGGAGAAGCTCGTCGCGATGATCGCGCCGGCAGCCGAGAAGCAGTTCCCCGGCAAGATTGAGCAGCTGCTCGCCGCCTGCGCGAAGGCGGGCTTCGGCGACGTCATGGAAGTCGCCCTCGGCGCGGAGATGACGACCGCCCACGAGACCGCCGAGTTCATCGAGCGCATGGAGAAGGACCCCAAGACGTTCATGACGACGTCCTGCTGCCCGGCGTGGGTGAACCTCGTCTGGAAGCACCTTCCCGAGCTCGTCGACCACGTCTCGCTCACACCGAGCCCGATGGTCTACGCCCGCGAGATCGCCAAGGCGAAGGACCCGAACGCGAAGACGGTGTTCATCGGCCCCTGCGTCGCCAAGCGCAGCGAGGCGCGCCGCAAGGACGTCGACTACGTCCTCTCCTTCGAGGAGCTCGGCGCAATACTCGCCGGCCGCAAGATCGACGTCATCGCACGGCGCGCAACTACGCGAAGAGCTGCGGCGTGACGGACGCGGTTCTCGCCGAGGCGACGGCGAAGATACCCGGCTTCAAGCTCGACTCCAAGCAGATAAACGGAATCGACAGGAAGACCTGCACGATGGTGAAGCTCCACGCGTCGGGCAAGATCCCCGTCAACTTCCTCGAAGTGATGGCGTGCCCTGGCGGCTGCCAGAACGGCCCCTGTTCGCTCGTCAAATGAAAATCAAGGCCGTTCCCGGATTTCGGGAACGGCCTTTGACTGCGTCTTCTTGAAAACCGCTCAGGCGTTGAATCCGAAATAGCGGTTCGCGTTATTGAACGAGATGTCCTCGACGATAGACCCAAGCCACTTGAGGTCGTTCGGGATCTCGCCCTTCTCGACTTCCTCGCCGAGCTTCTGGCAGAGGAGACGGCGGAAGTATTCGTGGCGCGTGTAGCTGAGGAAGGAACGCGAGTCAGTTAGCATTCCGATGAAATTGCCAAGGCAGCCAAGCGTCGAGAGGACGTCGAGCTGGCGGCGCATGCCGTCCTTCTGGTCAAGGAACCACCACGCCGCGCCAAGCTGGATCTTCCCGCGCGCAGGGGCCTTCTGGAAGCAGCCCATCAAGGTCGCGAGCATTTCGTTGTCCTTGGGGTTCAGCGAGTAGAGGATGCAACGCGGGAGCGCGTCTTCGCGCTCGAGGCGGTCGAAGAGCTTTGCGAGGTTCTCGGTGACGGACCAGTCGCCGATGCAGTCGAAGCCGGTGTCGGGCCCGAGCTTCTCGAACATCGCCGTGTTGTTGTCCCTCAGGCAGTTGTAGTGGAGCTGCGTCGTCCAGTTCGACCTGGCGTCGGCCTTTAGCCCCTCGTAGAGCCACGCGCTCTTGAACTTGAGCGCCTCCGCCGCGGTGACCGACTTGCCCGCACGCGCCTTTTTGAAGATCGCCTTTAGCTCCGCCTCGGTGTAGGGCGCGGCGAAGATCTCGGTTATGCCGTAGTCGGAAACGACGCACCCCGCCTTCTCGAAGAACGCATGCCTCTTCGCCATCGCGTCGCGGAAGTCGTCCATCGTCTTGACAGGCGTCTTCGCGGCCGCGGAGAGCTTGTCCATCCACGCGTTCCACGCCTTGACGTTCTCGATCTTGGACGCCTTGTCGCTGCGCCACGCGGGGCGGATCTGCGTCCAGAACGGCTTTTTCGCGATCGCGAGGTGGTGCTCCAGCGAATCGACCGGATCGTCGGTCGTGCACACGACCTTGACGTTGGACTTCTTCATGAGACCGCGCGCGGAGAAGCCCTTCCCCGCAAGCTTCGCGTTGCACTTCTTCCAGATGCGCTCCGCGCTCTTCGCGTTCAATATCTCCGTGA
>CACWJS010000129.1 GCA_902761275.1 uncultured bacterium
CCGGCCGCCGCTTGGGCACCCCGCCGCGAAAGGACAGGCTACCTCATTTGAAATCCCAGATGGACACCCTAAATGTCCATCTGACTTTTCAATTCACGTAAGTTTTCACTAAAGTTTCACGACGATTTTTGACAACTGCGCCCCATCCACGAGGCGTCTTCAGACATTCGACCGTCGAGGAACGGAATGCACACGCAAACGGACCAGTCCGCTCCTTGCTACGACAACCCTTCGCTTCAACAAATGCCCCCGTTTACCTGTATTACCTGCCGCGTTATGTAAGAGGCTCCGTCCGACATCAAGAAAAGAACTGCGGCGGCGACTTCGTCCGGCTTGCCGAAGCGCCGCATTGGAACTGCTTCCAAGGCCTCGTCCGCTAATAAGCCGGCTGTCATGTCGGTCTCCACTATGCCGGGCGCCACGCAGTTGACCGTTATGTTGCGCCGCGCCAGTTCAACGGCCAGCGACTTTGCGGCACCGATTACGCCGGCCTTGGCCGCAGCGTAGTTCGTCTGCCCGCGGTTCCCGGCGACGCCTGACATGGAAGACAGCACGACTATGCGCCCCCCCGCCCTGGCCTGAACCATTGGAAAGACAAGTGGCTTCAAGACATTGTAGAACCCGTCAAGGTTCGTACGCAGGACTCGATCCCATTGCTCGTCCTCAAGTTCGGGAAACACGTTGTCGTCGACGATGCCGGCGTTGAGGACAACGCCATACGGAGCACCGTTTGCCGCGACCCATGCGTCGAGCGCGGCCTTAGACTCGTCCCTGTTCGATATGTCAAACCGCAATATCTCGCCTGTGCAGCCAAGCGCCTTCACGGCATTCGCAACTTCCTCCGCAGCGTCAATCCTGCTGACGCAATGCAAAACAGGATCGTATCCGGCGCGCGCAAGACTAAGTGCCGTCGCCCGCCCGATGCCGCGGCTTGAACCGGTTACTATGACCTTCTTCATGTTGATTTCTCCAGCATGTCACGCAAAATTCATAGTTATTATACCATAAAAACGAATGATGAACGCAGCTTGGTATTTTACAAATAAAAAAGGAGCGCGGACAATCGTTCCGCGCCCCCTTTTCCTGCTTTTGGGAAGATTACTTCCTGAAGCTCTCCTCGACGGCGACTGCGACGGCAACCGTCGCGCCGACCATCGGGTTGTTGCCCATGCCGATGAGGCCCATCATCTCGACGTGCGCAGGAACCGAGCTCGAGCCCGCGAACTGCGCGTCGGAGTGCATGCGGCCCATGGTGTCGGTCATGCCGTAGCTGGACGGGCCCGCCGCCATGTTGTCGGGGTGGAGCGTACGGCCCGTGCCGCCGCCCGAGGCGACGGAGAAGTACTTCTTGCCGTTCTCGATGCACCACTTCTTGTAGGTGCCGGCGACAGGATGCTGGAAGCGCGTCGGGTTCGTGGAGTTGCCCGTGATCGAGACGCCCACGTTCTCGAGCTTCATGATCGCGACGCCCTCGGGCACGTTGTCCGCGCCGTAGCAGTTGACCGCAGCGCGCGGGCCCTTCGAGAACGCCTTCTTCGAGACGACCTTGACCTTCTCGGTCTTGTTGTTGAACGCCGTCTTGACGTACGTGAAGCCGTTGATGCGGCTGATGATGTACGCGGCGTCCTTGCCGAGGCCGTTCAGGATGACGCGGAGGTTCGTCTTGCGGACCTTGTTCGCGTTGAGGGCGATCTTGATCGCGCCCTCGGCAGCGGCGAACGACTCGTGGCCCGCGAGGAACGCGAAGCACTCGGTCGCGTCGTCAAGGAGCATCGCTCCGAGGTTTCCGTGTCCGCGGCCGACCTGGCGGTTTTCCGCGACGGAGCCGGGGATGCAGAACGCCTGGAGCCCGACGCCGATTTCGGCGGCGGCGTCCTTGGCCTTGGCGCAGCCCTTCTTGATCGCCATCGCGGCGCCGACGGTGTAGGCCCACTTGGCGTTCTCAAAGCAGATCGGCTGGGT
Organism: uncultured bacterium; assembly: GCA_902761275.1. Classification (GTDB taxonomy): domain Bacteria; phylum Verrucomicrobiota; class Kiritimatiellia; order RFP12; family UBA1067; genus UBA1067. The sequence goes on from CACWJS010000129.1 coordinate 1,963, forward strand.
TTCCTCGACGATCTTGTAGGGATCGATGCCGGCCTTCTTGCAGATGTCGCGGCACTCGAGTATCGACTTGATGCCGTAGGGCTTCAGCGCGGCGAGGATCTTGGCTTCGCGGCGCTCGTATCCCTCGAAAAGCTTCTCGGCGGAGGCCTTCTTTGCTGTCTTCTTGGTAGCCATTTCGGAATCTCCTTTCGCTTATTCCTTGCGGGGGTCGATGTACTTGGCAGCGCCCTCGAACTGGCCGTAGTGGCCCTTCGCCTTCTCCCACGCCTCGTTCGGCGTGAGACCCTTCTTGATGAAGTCGGTCATCTTGCCGAGCGAAACGAACTCGTAGCCGATCACCTCGCCGTCCTTGTTGAGCGCCATGCGCGTGCAGTAGCCCTCGGTCATCTCGAGGTAGCGCGGGCCTTTCGCCTTCGTCGCGTACATCGTGCCGACCATCGAGCGAAGACCCTTGCCGAGATCCTCGAGCCCGGCTCCGATCACGAGGCCGCCGTCGGAAAACGCGCTCTGCGTGCGTCCGTAGACGATCTGGAGGAAGAGCTCGCGCATCGCGGTGTTGATCGCGTCGCAGACGAGGTCGGTGTTGAGAGCCTCGAGAATCGTCTTGCCGACGAGGATCTCCGAGGCCATTGCGGCTGAGTGGGTCATGCCCGAGCAGCCGATCGTCTCGACGAGGGCTTCCTCGATCACGCCGTTCTTGACGTTCAGCGAGAGCTTGCAGGCTCCCTGCTGAGGCGCACACCAGCCAACGCCGTGCGTGTAGCCGCTGATGTCCTTTATCTGCTTTGCCTGCACCCACTTCCCTTCTTCGGGAATCGGCGCAGGACCGTGGTTGCACCCCTTCATGAGCGGGCACTGATGCTCAACTTCAGTCGAGTAGACCATGTTTGTCTCCTTGTGTTGTGAAATTCCGTTGACCGGAAATTATACCAAAAATCAGCCGAACCGAACGCGTCAGAACGCCGCCGAAGGTGTGGCGGGCGCTGCTGGGGCGGCCGCCTTCTTCGCCTGGCGCTTCTTCCAGAGAAGGTAGATCCCGCCTGCCGCGAGGACGAGCAGGAAGATCGCAAGGACGGGACGGTAGAAGATCCACGCTATCGCGATCGTCACGAGCGAGCAGACGAGCGCGACGATACCCGCAACGAGCCCGTTGCCGATCTCGACGATGTTGCCGAGAATGGGCAGGACGTCCGCAAGGACGGAGAGAGGCTTCAAGACCATCGAAATGCCGAAGAACATAAGGAGGAACCCGCCGAGGCGGACGAGCCATGTCAGCATCGCATTGGCATCGCGCGCATCCTCAAACATCTCGGCAGCATCCTTCGCGCCGTCGCAGAGGAGATCAACCTTCTTCTTCGTCTTCGCGAGGTAGCCGACGAACGTATCGCCCCTCTGCTTCGCAACGAGCGAGATGTTGTGCGGCAGGATGACGGTGAACTTCACGCGCATGTCGCCGATACGCGCCTGCGAGGCGACGTCGCGGTTGTTGAGCGCGTTGTCGCGCGTCTGCTTGTTGGGGACGTAGATCATGGCACCTTGGCGCTGGACGCGCTCGACCCTGCACACAAAGTCGGTCGGGAACGCATACGCCTGCTCGGAACCAATGCGGGAGATCTGGCGCTCGTTCAGGCGAAACGCTCCAAACGTCACGTTGGCCGCGCGCTTCTCCTCGGAGGGAAACTCGATAAAGCCGGGGTTGTCGTGACCCTGCTCCTTGAAGCCGCTCGAGTCGACAGCACTCTCAAGCCACTCCTGTGTGTAGGTGTAGGTCGTGGTCTTTGTTACGCTGCCGCCGAGGTTCTTCTTCTCCTCGGTCTTGGAGTGCTCGACCCACTGGAACATCTCGGTCGTGCGCTTCAAGGCGATCGCCGTCGTTGAGACGCCAAACTGGTCGTCGGAAAGGACGTCCTGCGTCGTAGCGAGGCCAGTCATGTGGACGAGCTGGCCCTCCATCTCGGGGTCGACCTTCTCAATCGACTCAACGGGCACGCACGCGCCCTCTCCCTCATCAAGCGCCTTTGCCGTCTTGACCGAGTTGCCCTCGTTCCAGAAGAGCACAGGGAAGCCAAAAAGGAACAGCACGACACCAGCTATCACGCCCTTTACCGAGTCGCCAAGCCGAGATCCCCAAGATTGAGTCGTCGTTTCCGTCACCGCCATGGTTAAAGTCCTTTCATTGCTTGTGATTGTATATTATACCAAAACAATGCCCACACAGGCAAAGCGAAGCGGAACATTGACAATTTAGGAAGCTTCCATTAAATGCCGCCATGCCTATCGTTCCAGCATGACGTGCGCACCAGCTTGAGGCCCTGCGGACGCTCGAAACGCACGATGCGCGACTCGCCTGGAAGGAGCGAGAAGAAATTGTCCGAATAGTGAACCGGCACGATGCGGCGTCCGGTTCCGTCGAAGCACTGCACCTCGACCATGAAGGCGATTCGATCCCCTGTGTTCTTGACGCACACGCCCTCTGCGATGTCGACGGCTTCCAGAGTGGTCTTCGGCAAATCGGAAAGCGCGGCAAAGCCCGCGACGCAAGGTCCCGTCACCGTTCCCGGCCCCTTGTATTCAGAACCCGAGCGCCAGTAAAAGGTAGAGTCGACCGCCTCGCAGCCCTCGAGGAGTAGCAGTTTTATGAAATGTGGACGCGAGAGATCGTATTTTGCGGCCAGGTCGGCAAACGGAATCTTGAACACATCCACGCAGCTTTCGCCGGCGACTTTCACCGCCGCCGTCTTTGCCCATATCTTGCGAGACTCGAAATCGTAGACCTCTGCTATGACCGAGAGGTCGCGGCTTCCATAGATGTCGCTCACGACGCTCACGCGGTTCGAGAGGTATTCGTACTGGGCGTGCAGCGGCTCAAGGGCGCTTTTCTGGGCGAAGAAGCTCGCGGTCTGGTCGAGGTCGTAGTCCCATGCGTGCGACCCAAGCTGCGGAATCGGCGTGTTGTTGTACCAGAAGAGGACGCCAGTCGCATCGTTGCGCACAAGGTTCCAGGCCTCCCAGAGCGCACGGTGCGCGAGGGCGTCGACGGCCTGCGACTTGCGGCAATACTCGTCGAATGTCTTGGACTCGCCATATTCGTTCACCGCACGGTGGTGGTACTCCGTCATCTGGTCGAAGCCGCCGCCCTCGCGGTATTTCCACGCCTCGACGTTCATAGGCCAAAGGAGGTTCTCCGGCATGAACTTGCGGCACTGGTCGGCCGCCGGGAGCGCACACGTCCCGTACTCAGGCGAAAAGCCCCAGACGCGCCTGCCGCGCTTGCCTGACGCTGTGTCGTCGTAGTACCCCATCGGATTGACGGGGAAGTAGGGAGAACCGTCGTGGACACCGTCGCACTCCGAATTCTGCATCCAGCTTGTCGTGCCCGTGAGCTGCTTGACGAGTTCCTCCACGCCCTGTACGTCGGTCGATTCGTTCGAGCAGACCCAGTGCGAAATGGAGGCGTGATGGCGGATGCGCTTCACCTGCTGGGCCACGCAGTCCAGATAGAGGCCGGGATCGTCGGGATGGCGCGTGTCGCCGGTCATCCAGAACTCCTGCCAGACGAGAAGTCCATATTCGTCGCAGAGGTCGTAGAACCTGTCGGACTCGGCGATGCCGCCCGCCCACAGACGCACGAGGTTGACGCCGCTTTCGGCGGTGAGCCGCATCTCCTTCTCCATGCGAGCGTCGTCCTGGCGCAGCATGCCCTCGGGAATCCAGTTCGTCCCGCGGATGAAGATCTTCCTGCGGTTTACGTAAAACTGCCGCGCCCCGTTCTTGCCAGACTGGTCGGATGTAAACTCGCGCACGCCAAACCTGATTGTCGCGGAGTCCGAGACGGACTTAGGCACTTTGAACTTACTGTTCGTCGAACGGTCGTACTCCTCGCGCGGATCCAGGATCACGCGCACGTTGAGCGTATAGAGGTTCTGAGGGCCCTTGTTGCGCGGCCACCATAATAAAGGGTTCTTCAGCGTCGCCTTGAGGACTTCGGTCCGGCGCTCGCCGCGGTAGAACTTGACTCGCTTTGTGAGCCGCACGTCCGTTCCGGGAATCTCCGCCTCCAGTACGCCCGAGTAGCTCGATCCCCAGTTGTAGCCGGCATTCACGAGATCGACCTCGATCGACAGCTCCGCCTCGTCCATCGTCTCGTTTAGCTTCGTGCGCACAAAAGGCGCGTCGACGCGTATCTTGTCTGTCGCGATGAAGACGATGTCTTTCCAGATGCCGGCGTGGCGGTCGCGGATGCCGTCGGAGAACATAAAGTCCCAGCCAGCCCCCATGAGAATGGTGACGTCACGGCCGATCTCGCCGTCGCCGCCGTTGAACCACTCGCCGGGCGCTCCCCAGGGCTTCTGAAACGGTCTCCCGGGATGGTCCACGGGACGCACCTCCACCTCAAGGTCGTTGACGCCTGGCTTGAGAAACTCAGAGACATCCACGGCGTTGCGTGCAAACGTTCCGAGCGTTGTCGCAACGACCTCTCCGTTCAGCTTGATTTCGCCGTGGTAGTTTATTCCCTCGGGGCGAAGCCAGATTGTCTTTTTCGCCCAGTCCTCGGGAATCGTTACCTTCGTGCGGTATGTCGCCGAGTAGAAGTCTCGCGCACCAAGTCCTACATCGGGAATCTTCCCTTCCTGGATCTTGTTGTTGAGTCCCCAGTACGGATCCGGCACGACGCCGTTCTTGACGAGCGTCGAAAGCACGGTTCCAGGCACTACGGCCGGCATCCACTTCTCCGGCGCGGTCTTCTGCGCCATCTCCCACGGACCTGAAGCAGTCAGCGTATTGCGCCCCTGTCGCAAATCATTTAACGGAGCAGACTGTCCAACCAGAGCCATCAATGCTGCCGACAGGCAGATTGCCATCGAAAGCCGCCGCCATGCCATCTCGAGTGTCTTTGTTTTCATGCGCATGATTATATCATACTTATCCGCATTGTCGTTCAGCGAATCTTATTCAGCTCGAACTTCTCGCCCTTGAGCGCACGAAGCGCGAATTCGCCCCAGTAGGGAGTCGGCTCGTAGTCCCAGTTCTCGATCATGCACGGACCCGCCTTCGGATGGAAGCACCAGCCCGTCCAGTTGATGCGATACTTTTGGATGAAGCCGAGCATGTCGGGCACGAACGTGCGCCAGTCCTCCTTTTGCTCCATGGGTATGAACGTCATCTCCTCGCGCGGCGCCGCGCCCACTTCGCCGAGGAAGATCGGATGCTTCGCGGCGACGGGGAGAATCCGCGCCCAGCCCTTGTGCCAGTGGTAGGTGTGCCACGCGTACATGATGCCGTCGCCGCCCTTCTCGTCGAGCCGG
>CACWJS010000130.1 GCA_902761275.1 uncultured bacterium
TCTTGCGTTACCAAAGGCACACCGTGACTCTCAAACCAACGGTAGGCATCCTCGTAGTCAAACCCATGAAACAACCGTTTCATTCTGCTTTTCCTTTCGTTTTTTGTTCTTGACTGTCGGCGGCAGACGCACCCGCGTCCGCCCCCATAACATCCGATGAATGCCGGAGTTCCCGCTCGGCAGCGCGTTCGCGCTGCCGCTTGACGCGGTTCATCCAGTAGTTGACGGAACGACGGCGGTAGTTGGCCGCCCTCGTCTCACCCATCGAATCCTCGTATTCCGCACGCGCTTTGAGCGCGGCGGCGCGAAGCTCCTCCAGTTCAGCGCGCGCAGTACGCTCGGAAGATTCTTCCGACTGCGCGGCATCCCCTGCGGCCGCTGCTGCCACGGCCTCTCCTGCGCCATGCTGGCGGCGATTACGAGCATCCCCCATCCTGCGGGGATCCCCCTTCCGACGCGCGAGCATCTCAGCCCGCTTCTGCTCGCGGAACTGACGCTGCTCCTCCGGCGACATCTTCATGAACGCCTCGCGCTCGCGACGGCGCGCCTCAACTGCGGCCCTCTGCACAACGCAACGCTCATCGACGACGTTTCTGCCCGCACCCGACATCCCGGAGACATCCGAACCACCGTTTGCGTGCGAAGCCGCCGCGCGATGACTTTGTGGCATATCCAAAGCCGTGTCGCACACAGCCGCCGGACGCTCCGATGCGGACGCTCCGGCCTTAATTAAGCAGGCACAGAGCGCCGCCACGGATAGAACCGCCAGCGCGACAAACACAATTATCAATTTGGCCTTCATGGCTTGACTGCGGTGCGCCAACTTCTACCTACTTTATCGTCACGGGCCAGTCGATGACGGGCTTCTTGCTTGTCGCCTTGCCATAGCCAACGCCGTCCACGACCACGCCGCTAACGTTGACAGTGTACTTCTTCAGCTTGCCGCTCTTCAGCTCGTATAACTTGAACGTGCCCTTGAACGTGCCCTTCTTCGGCGTGTAGGTAAGCTTCAGCCCCGAACGGTTCGTCTTGTCCTTCGACGTATCCACCACAAGGCCCTTGCCGGTCGTAGCATCCTGCACGAGAGGGACAACTCCGGCCTTTACCTTTGTCCATTTCACACTTGCCGCCTTCTTGAACTTCCACTTGCCGCCGGCGGCAGTCGCCACCTCATTTGTCGGCAGAAGCGCCTCCAGCGTTCCCGACGGAAGCGAGTCAATTGTCGTCGTGTCCATGCTGAACGTCGCGCTGTTCTTGCCCCAGCTTCCGCCCACTTTCGCGCTCTGCACGTGCCACTTGCCGAGGGAACCGGAGAACACGTTGACGCCACCCATGCTGCCGATGGCAATCTTCAGGCGTCCACCGCCCTTGACATCAAGATTGAGGGACGAGGCCAGCTTGTCGCCAAAACCGCACTTCTGCGACTTGATGGTGTACTTCTTGCCATCAAGAAGCGTCACCGTGCCAGAGACCTTGGCCTGGTAGTCCTTCATCTTGCCCACCTTCAGCTCCACGATGCCAACGACGTCGCAACCATAGTACAACGCACCTGTCAGCGTCACGGCCTTGGGCGCTTTGAAAGGATCCCAGATGTCCGCTGGGTTCAGCACGTCGTAGCAGGGCAAGTCACCTGGATCAAAAGGATCAAGCGACTCGGGATCGATTACCTTCCTCTTCCACTGCGCGAAGAATGTCACGTCCGCCGTCACAATGGTCGCCGCGGTAATCTGCTCGCCGCCCTCGGCAGCCGTAAACCAGCCAACAAACTCATAGTCGTCGTTGAGCGTAGGCACCGGCAACACCCCGACCGCCGCGCCATAGTACACGGAACGCGTTGCTTCTCCTACCGTGCCGCCGTTCGCATTGAACGTTGCGGTATAAATCGGCGGCACATCCTCAACAAACGTTATGCCGGCGGTGCTGTTGCTGGAACCTTCAAGCAGACCTTTCACACGATCGGTGTCTCCCGCCCCGACATGGACCGTTGTCAACGGCGTACTGCCGAACGCATGAAAACCAATAGCCGTCACACTGGGAGGAATCGCAATTTCGCTCAGTAGGGCACAATCGCCGAACGCGTATTGATCAAGAACCGTCACGCTGGCCGGGATCACAACGCTCGTCAGCCCAGCCCCCCAGAACGCGCTGTCTCCGATGGTCTCCACGCCGCCAGGAATCGTCACCTCGCCCTTGACCCCCTTGACAAGCGTCTTCCCGTCCTTGGAGAGTAGAAGCCCATTTGCCGACGAATAGACGGTATTCGCGTCTGCGACCGAAAATGCCATCAGCCCGCTGCACCCGTCGAACGCATAGGAATGGATATTCGTCACGGTGGACGAAATCGTCACGGTCACAAGACCGATGCAATCGCAGAACGCACTGTCTTTTATGCTCGTCACCCCCTCCGGAATCGTCACGCTCGTAAGTCCGGTGCAGTCTTCAAACGCATATTCCCCGATTGTCGTCAAACTGTTGGGCATCGTCACGCTCGTCAGGCCGCTACAGCCCTCGAACGCAGAGACCTCAATCACCTCCACGCCGTCAGGTATCGTAACGCTCGTCAACCCGTCACATCCCGAAAATGCGCAGTCCCCAATGGCCGTCACCAGGCAACCGCCAAGGGCGGAAGGGATGGCAATGTCGCCAAATGCCATATCGGGGAAAATCGCCAGCTGGTACACGCCGCCTCCTACTGTCGCCTTGCCGCTACCATCGACGGTATAGATCCATGCCCTGCCGTCAACGATCGCCACATTGACGTTTTTGTAGTTTACGGAGGTAGGGCTGGAGCTAAAGATCGTGGACTCGTTGGGTGCGAGATCTTCGGGCATAACTGCGTCATTGAGATGGCTGCAATACGCGAAAGCATAATCACCGCAGATCGTCACACTTTGGGGAACAACTATGTTCTTGAGCCCATCGCACCCCCGAAACGCATACTCGCCAATCTCCGTCACGCCGGACGGAATCGTCACGCTCGTAAGGCCACTACATAGGTAAAATGCGGCGCTCCCGATGGAGGTAACCGGATGGCCGTCGAGCGATGCGGGAATGGTCAGGGCGCCGGCCGTAGTCGTTGGAACCGCCGGAGCGCGGTAGCCGTCGCCCAGAGTCGCATTGCCGCTACCATCAACGGTGTAGGTCCAGAGAATGCCGTCCACGAGCGTCACAAAGACGTTGACGTCGATGTTGAGAATCTTGATAGAAGGCTCGCAGTCGTCGAAGACCCCGGTGCCCAAAGAGCAAGTCGTGGGTACGATTGCGGCGCCAAGGTTGTCGCAACTGTAGAACGAATAATTCCCGATGGCCGTCACGCTGGACGGAATCACTATGGACGTAAGCCCGTCGCAGTCATTAAACGCGCTGTACTTGATTTCCGTCACGCCGTACGGAATCGTCACGCCCGTAATCCCGTCGCAATCAGCGAATGCATGATGGTCTATCTTCGTCACCGGATAGCCGCCAAGCGTACTTGGAACGATTATGTCGCCAGCTGTGTTCTTGGGAATCGCGCAAACATACGAACTGCCGCCGTACACCATAGCCTCACCGCCGGACTCCGTGTAAGTCCAGGCGATGCCGCCCACGGCCTCCACAAAGACATCAAGACCGAAAATACTGGCAGACGTTATCCCGAAGATTCTGGTTTTTTCAGAATCTGAAGTATTGAACGCCGCCGGCACAACCGCATAGTTAAGGCTGTCGCAGTCTTTGAACGCATCGTTACCGATATACGCCACGCTGGACGGGATCGTCAAGTCTTCGAGCGCGGTGCAACCCTTGAACGCTTTCGCCTTGATGGTGCTCACGCCGCTGCAGATCGACAGGCACTCAAGCCCGGTACAGCCCTCGAATGCAGATTCTCCGATGGTAGTCACGCTGCCTGGTATCAGTACGCTTTTTATGCCGGTGCAATTTTTGAAAGCGTTGTCCGGAATGGACGTCACGCCGTCTGCGATGACAACCTTCAAGTCGGTATAATAACCGTTGAACGCGCCAAAATTATCGACGCCAGCCTGCGAAATCATCAAACGCTTAAGAGAATTGCAGTAGCGGAACGCACCCGAATTGATGGTCGTTACGCCGTCAGGAATCGTCACGCTCGCAAGACCGTCACATCGCCAAAACGCAAACTGATCGATGGTTGTCACGCTGGCCGGAATCGTCACGCTCCACAGTCCGCCACAGCCAGAGAACGCGCTGTTCCCGATGGTCGTCACGCCGTCAGGAATCGTCACGCCCCCGTTGATGCCCTGGACAAGCGTCGTCCCGTCCTTGGTGAGCAGCATTCCGTTGACCGACTTGTAGTTGGCATTCTTGGGATCCACATCAATCCAAGTCAAACCGCTGCAATCGTCGAACGCATATTTGTGGATGGACGTGACGGAAGCCGAAAGATCGATGCCACTAAGCCCGGTGCATCCTTCGAACGCAGATTCCCCGATGCTCGCCACGGGATCCGGAATGTAGATGGACGAAAGCCCGATGCAGCCCTTGAACGCATTAACCCCGATGGCTGTTACGGGCTTGCCGCCGAGCTCTGCGGGAACATCCACATGACCGCTGGTGGCCGTGGAGATGGCGGCAGATCCGCCAGTTCCAATCTGCGCCTCGTCTCCGACGATGGTGTACGTCCACGTGATACCGGTGTCTGGGTCAGTCCACGTGTCAGCCAGAAGCGACACGGCGAAGAACGCCGCCGCCAACGTCATCAACATTTTTTTCATTGTGATTTTCCTTTCGTTAATTTACAGCCGCTGTACACCCAATAGTACATTCCCATTGGGTGCAATTACACCATTGACGTGTGCAGTATAGCATTTCCATCCCACAGGCACAAGGGGGCTACTCCACCTTCACCGGCCAGGAGAGGGCGGGCTTCTTGCTCGTCGCAACTCCATAGCCGACGCCGCCAACGACGACGCCGCTGACGTTTAATTTGTATTTCTTAAGCTTCGTCGCCGCCCCCGAACCCTCCAGCGCATAGACGTTGAACGAACCCTTGAACGTGCCCTTCTTCGGCGTATACGTGAGCTTCAGCCCAGAGAGGTTCGTCTTGCCCTTCGACGTGTCGACGACAAGCTCCTTCTCGGACGCACCCTTCGGCTTCGCCCACTTGACGCTCGCCGCCTTCGCGAAGTTCCACTTGCCGCCCGAAACCGCCGCGACTTCGTTCGTCGGCAGGAATTCCGCAAGCGCCGTGCCTGCGAACACCGACAGGTCGCCCGGCTCCACCGCCGCGACGGCAGAGCCGCCCGCCCACGCGCCGCCGACGTCGGCGGACTGCACATGGTATGCACCGCCGAGAGTGCCCGCAAACTGCGTGCCGCCGATGGTGACCGCCATCGTCCCAATGTCCTTTACCTCGAGCGAAACCGTCGCGGGGGCGGTTCCGTCGATGCCAGCCACGGCAACGCCCTTGGCCGTGTGCTTCTTGCCGTCGAGCATCGTCACCGAGCCGGAGACCTTGCTAGACCCTTTCTTGACGTTCACCTTGCCGAGCTTGAGTTCCACTATGCCGACGACATTGTCGCCATCGTGCACCGCGCCCATGAGCGTCACCGCCTTCGGTGCCGCATACGGCGCGGAAATGTCATTTTCGTTCAAGACTTCGTAGTTTGGGCCCGTCTTCATCCACTGGGCGTAGAACTTTACCACGCCATCCTTGACACTGGTGAGATTGTAGAACTCCTCTTGATCCACATACACCTCTCCGGTGCCATCCGGCTTCGTGTTCCACCCGGTAAACATATAGCCCTTACGCGTAAAGGCGTTAGCCGTCAACGTCGTCCAGACATCGAACTTCGCCACCATGTCTGCCATCGTACCCGTGCCACCGTTGGCATCAAAACGAACCCTATAGGAGATTGGCGAGAACAGCGCATAGAACGAAATCGGCACTTCAATGGCTTCTTCGCTGTCGCTCGACACCTTCTTACCACCATCTCCGACATCGCTCCAGCCCTTGAACTCATATCCTTCAGGCGTTTCCGTTGGCGTTTCCGCCACCGCATCCTTGTACTTCTCTCCAATCGGCATCATCATCTTTTTCTTCTCGCCGCTGCCGCTGTCATAGTAGACCTCTACCTCCGCCGATTCCAAACTCGTCCAGTTGAGCTTCAGGTTGCCGGTCGCGCCGTCCATGCCAGCCACGCACACCTCGTAGACGCTCCCCTTCACACAAGGGAAATAGACGCGGCTCGTAAATCCCGGAACCGAGGTGGAATTGACGTTCTCGGCAACAGTTTCGCCGTCGGCGTAGACGCCAAGGACGGTGTTAAACGCAGACCCGAGCGTCGTGAACTCAGCATTGCCGGTGAACGGCGCAGTCCACTTGAACCAGACGCTGTTCGTCGCGGAAGGCTCGAAGCCGGAAAGCAGATCGACCTTTTCGAAGAGCAGCCCCTCGTCGTCGAGCGGCTTGTCCTCCTCGTAGCTTGCACCGGTCGTGGACATCTTGAGCGAACCGCTCGCGCCGTCAATCACCGTCGCATTCGCCCTCTTGTCGTTCGCCGGACGCCATGATGCCGCCGATTCGCTCGTCTTCCACTCCAGCGTGAAGTCGCCAAAGTAGTTCCCGCCATTGCCGTAATTACCGGAGACGCGGATATGGTATGTCGCTCCCGCAGAGAGCCCGTCGAAGTTCACCGAAGCCGTGCCGACATTGTCCGCCGCATGCGCTACGCACGTGAGCGCGTCGGGCCGGCCCTCGCCCCTGTGGACGCCAATTACAGGGCGGAAGCCATGCGATGCGTCAACGTAGTCCTTGCCTTTCACCGTGAATGTGGCGGAATTGGCGCCTTCGGGCGCCACCCACACATACCAGACGCTTTGCGTCGCGTTGTCCCAATTAGATATGAACAGCCTGCGTGGCAGTTTGCTTAATGTATTACGTACATCGACGGGTTTGCCAATTGAAATCAATGGTGACATGTCGTGGAAATTGTCGTTGCGGCCACGTGTAACAATGCGCGGTGTGGTTATACCAAATTCTGGGAATGCCGTGCATAAAAATATTCTTGAAGCCGGCGCCATAGATGTTCGTATTGATTTGATATCTTTGTTCTTTAATCGGCCAACGATTCAACATGTGCGTATTAATGATGCAAATATTTATTTGGATAAGAATA
>CACWJS010000131.1 GCA_902761275.1 uncultured bacterium
CGCGTCGAGGCGGTATTCAAGCGCGAGGCGAACGTCGTCCGGAAGAGACGCGACGAGGCGCGGCACATCGTCGAAGACGAGAAGCCCCTTCCCGCGCACTTTGGCGTCGTAGTCCTTCTCGTATTCCGATATAAGGCGGTAGACGCCGCGCGCGAACTCGAGCCGACGGCGCACGACGAAGCCGCAGACGCCAATGATGGCAGCGCGTACGGCTCGCGCCTCGGCACCGCCGAAGGAATACGCCTTTCGGTTGAACGACACGTCGATAGTCGCGCCCGAGAGGAAGCCGTCCATCTCGAAGAACTTCTTTGCAAATCCCTTGAGTCCGTCGAAACTGCCGCGGAAGTTCCGCACCCATTCAACGAACTCCGGCCACGAACTCGAGTCGCAGATTCCGACGAGGTCGTCGGCAAGCCGAGAAAGCTCCTTCTCGTCGGTCGCAGCCCATGCCGGCGACTCGCCCCATATTGACGACGCGTCGCCCCATGCGCGTTCCGACTGATTTGCGCGAACGAGCGACTGCCACTTCTTGACGAAGTCGCGGTAGGAGCCAATGAAACTTCTGACGTCCTCGCCGTTCATCGCGAGCGAAAATGCGTCGGTGAACGCGCGGCGAGCGGATGCGTCGGTCCGGCGCAGGATAGAGAACGAAGTGCGCGCGAGCTCCTGCCCCGCGCGGTAGTCGTCCATTATCTCGACGCCGCCGTCAAGCCCGAGTTCAAGGGGGAAGCTCCTCACGATACGCATGAGGAAGCTGTCGAGAGTGCCGATCTGCGAAAGGTGCTGCGTCGCGATGACCTTGCGGAGAAGAGCCGCGCAGGAAGGGTCGTCCTTCGCGCGCTCCGCGAGTAGCGAGACGAACCGCTCGAATATCTCGCCCGCCGCCGCGCGCGAGAAGGTAAGCGCGACGATCTCGTGCGGCTCGAGCCCGCCCTTTACGAGCGCAATCAGCCGCTCGGCAAGCGCCTGCGTCTTGCCAGTCCCGGCCGATGCCGCGATAAGGACGTTCGCCTTCATTGTTTTTAAGAAATCGCCGAAACTCCATATTGCGGGAAGCGGTGGTCTGTAGTCACGACAACCATGTTGCCAAGCATCGCCGTCGCGATTATGAATCGATCCGCCGGATCTCGATGTATATCGGGAAGTTCCGTCGCCTTGAACATGACTTCCTCCGACAGAGGCACAAGCGACAGCGAATACGCGTTCATCAGCTTGTGCATGAGCGCCCTCGGCTCAAGAGGAAGTTCTATGCCCCCTTGCTTCCATTTCAGCGATATCTCCCATTCCGAAATTGGACTGACATACAGTATGTCCGCCTCGCGCATGGCCTTCATCGCGGAGCGCGAGAACTTGCCGAACTCGCCATTCGCGAGCTTGAGGACTGCGCACGTATCAAGCAGTAGCGGACGCATCGCAGGCCTCCCAATCGGATGACGAATCATCGAAAAGGTCACATTTCACCTTGATCTTGCCGGCGAGCCCAGGTATCGGCTTGAACGACCTGCGCGGGCTTTCCAACGGAACCAGCCTGGCGACGGGCCGCCCGTATCGCATTATCGTGAATGCGACCATGTTCTTCTCCACCTCGGAAACAAGGCTTGAGAAGTGCGTTTTCGCTTCGTTTACATTCAATGTCAACGGCATTTGGCGCCTCCTGTCCTTTGGTGGAGACAGTTTAGCAAATCTTGGTTTGTTGGTCAACTATGTCTGGGCGCGCGACAAATCCGCCGCAGGAACCACCCCCACGACTCATATCAGTCCTTCACTGTCATCTTAATTCAGAATAATATGTCACTTGCTCTCTGCATGCTCTAATGGCGAACGCATAGACAAAGAGAAACACCGCGGCGGCAATCACGACCCACATGACGATTGTCTTTGCATCGGTCTTTGCACGCTTGACCTCTTTCGGTGCGAGCGCCTCGTTCGCCCTGTCGACGTCTTCTGGATTCACGAGGATCCGAAGATATACGCCAAGTCCGCCTTGGTTAAAATAGTTGCTCACGATGCACAAGCCCGTAGCCCAGTTGTTTTTATGCGACTCGACGATGCCAGCGCCCTCCTTCGACACATGGCAGAGCTCAAATGGGATGTTCGCACACTCGAGTTTGCGGCAAATGGCCTCAGCCTCGTGGACATACACCCCGTCGCGCAACACTACCTTGCCGTCGTCGGTCTTGGCATATTCGACCTCGGCCTCTTCCTCAAGATTCCGCTCCTCGGCGTCCTGCCGACTATCAATGCCCGACTCGTCACCACGCTCTGCAGCGGACTTCCCGCCAAGAAGCGTTTCATAGAGTCCGGCCGATGTCAGCCCGAAGTAGGGGACGACAAAAAACACATCGAGAAAACCACAGGTAAGCCCAGAAAGCAGCCACCACAAGATAAACGACAAATCAAGCACGAACGAATCCCACTTCTGCCCCTGCATGACGCGCTCCGACATGTCAAACGCTTCGCGCCAGGAAATCGCGGGATTGTCCGCAAGCTCGTAGACGACCATTCGCAGCGCATAGGCCTTCACCCACCCCGGGATGATGAGGAGCAGAGACCAGAGCAACACGGCGAGATCATGCATCAAGACGACAAGCACGACATTCCAGTAGTGCCCGCTGCTGAACGCAAAGAACAGGTCCTTGAGACGGGCCGTTCCGCGGTGACGGCCGACGAAATACTTTCGTACACCTACGGCAATCGGATTGCTGACAAGAATCATTACGAGGACCAGGGCTACGACAAGCAGGACCACCATGGTCGTCGTGTCCACGGGCAAGCTTGTCGACGAGCATGCTTCAATCACGTTTGTCGGCTGGACAGTAACAGTCGTCGACGTCTTGACCCTGAGGCAAGACGACGAGTGCCGCAGAAAAGCACCGCCGTAATCGCCAATGACAATCGCGACAAGACTGACGAGAACGAGCGGCCAGTAGCCCGGCGAAAGAAGCGCAAGCGCCCGCTCCTTTAGTCCGGCCCGCGTCCATGTGCCGCTTGGATTGGCAGTCGCAGACTCGAACCCGCCATCTGCGGCGGATTCAGACGCGATAACTTCCGCGCCGCAGTAGGGGCAGCAGAACCGCTCTTCTCCGCTGTCGAACAGCGACCTTCCACATGACTTGCAAAACATGGCGCACATTATACCAAATTACGCCACGGACAAAATTGACTCAACCAGCGCAAGAAATATGCCCTATGCGCTAGCCCTCAATCCGGTGAAGCTGGTCGGCGATCCATGCGGGGTCGACGCTTTCCTCGGGGGAGTTGAAGATCCATTCGGCGAAATCCCACCGCCATTCGGACGTGTCCGCCGCAGGCCAGAAGACGCCTCGCTCGATACCATCGATAAGCTCCTTCACCTTCGCTTCCGCGTCGGGAACGTCCGCGCCCAAGAACGACTCGGAGTAGCAGGTGTCCGCGGCTGCCTTGGCGAGGATGCAGTACGAGGCCGTGATGCGCTCGCGCTTCGCTTCGGGGAAGTCAGGGTCCGCGTCGAGCATCGCGCAGTAAAGCGGAAGCTGCAAGCTCTTCCAGACGCGGGTGCCGTCCTTCTTCGTCTCGAACGCCGCGGCGCGCGCCGCGCTGTCCCATGTCTTATAGTCGATGACGCACCACTCGCCTGTGCGCTCGTTGAAGTCGATGCGGTCGCAGCGACCTGCGACGACCGTGTGGCCGTAGGCAACCTTCATCTTGCGCTCCGTCGCCATGACGCGCCAGCCGTCCGCCGCGCGCGAGGCCTGGAGCGCGGCAAAGCGGCGAAGCCGCCGCTTCACGCTCTCGCCCTGAAGCGCGACTATCGCCGGAATCTCAAGCCCAAAACGCTCCACGAGAATCGCATCAACCTTCTCCTCAAGCACCGCGGCGATTGCATCGGCGTCCGTCGAATCCTTTAGCTCGCCCTGCCCCCACGCCTCGAGCGCGTCGTGCGCGAGATTGCCGAACTCCGACGCGTCAAGCTCCTCGGCGCGGTAGTCCTCGCTCTCGTTGAAGGTCTTGCGGAGAAGGTAGGTGAAGGGGCAGTGCATGTAGAGGTCGAGGCTCGACGGGGAAGTCTTGCGAAGCTCGGCGTACTCCGGCGGCACGGGCAGCTTTATCTTCCACCGGTCGGGAAGGTCTGCTGGCGGCGTCTCGCCTGTTCCAGCGCGAGTAGCATATAGCGCAATCACGCGGCGGACGAGTTCTTCGTCGTCCTTGCAGTCGAAGAGAAGGCGCGAGGGCTTCATCACGTCGCCCTTCCCGTCGACGGAATGGAAATGCACCGTCACCGCAGCCGTCTCGCGGCAGGCGAGCGTCATCGCGAGAATCGTCTTGTCGCGCGCCGTCCGCGCCGTATTGTCCACAAGCCCGAGTCCGCGACGGAGCGAGTCGGGAAGAAAGGCGTGGCCTACGACAGATTCCGGCACCTTCCCCTCGGCAAAGCCCGAGATCGTGACTTCGTCGGCATCGAGGAACGGAAGCTCGAGCCAGCCGTCGGTCAGAATCGTATCGCCCTCGTCGGGCTCAAGCTCGTATGTCGTCTCTCCAAGACGCCGCTCGAATAGCTCAAGCGCGAGATCGCGCGGCACGTCTTTCGCAAAGCACTCGTCAATCAGACCGTTCACCGCCTCCGCCGCCGCCGCGAACTCGCGGGAGCGCTCGTCGCGTTCGTCGAGGGCGAGCGTCGAGAAGATAGAGGCGAGAATCTGGCGAAGGCCGCGCTTTCTGAGCTGCACCTTCACAAGCTCGAAGACCGCGCGCAGCGTATGCTCCGTCTTCGGCGCAATGTCGTCGACCTTCGCGGGGATAAGCTGCTGCTGGCGGTTGTCGAGGTCGACGAGAGCCGCGGTGAGCTTCGCATCGTCGATCTTCAGTTCCGCCTTGAGCCAGCGCCTGACATCACCGCCGCGCACAAACGCGGAGAAGACGGAATAAGAGGACGTTCGCGCAAGCGCGGCAAGCTGATGGGCGAGGTGTCCGAGCGAAGAGGTGGAAAGCGCCATCGCAGAAGGATTGTGCACCTTCAGCCCCTTTGCGCGGAGCGCGCCCTGTATCTCGGGAAAAGTCTCGGGATCTGCGAGGCAGAGCGCTGGTAATGCCTCGTCCGGCTTTACGGACGCGAAGAGCGACGCAATCTTCGCGGCTTCGCTTGCCGCAGTTCCCGAAGCGGCGATCTGCGACATCTTAAGTTCCGGAGCGGACGAGACATCGGGAACGAGTTCCGTCACGGGAAGGCCGGATTTCTCGAGGACGAGGTTCATCACCGGAAGCGGATCGAGAACGCAGGCGACTACGGCTTCCTCGATGCCGGGAAACTCCACCGGCTTTGCGAGCTCGTCCTTGAGAGCCGCAACGCGATCGCGCTTCCCGCGCAACTGAAGAGCGGCAAAGTACCGCGACTCCAAACCCGCGAGTTTCTGCCAGCGCTCTATCTCCACGTCGGCAAGATCGCCCGTGAGTATCGAGCCGACCTTCTCGGCGACGTCCGAAAAGGAAAGTGCGTTCGCGCCGAGGATGCGGCGGATGTCGGAAAGCTCGGCGGCGACGTCAAAGCCGCCCTTCCCGCCGCGGGCCTCGCGGAACGCAAGCAGTTCGTCGGCGCGTCCCGCGATGTCTGGAGCGGAAAGGTCGACGAGGTGCGCGGGAGTCCTGACGAGCGGAGGAACGAGTCCCGTCGGGAAACGCCGCGCAAGCGCGTGGCGAAGGCGGCGGCCGCTCTCGGCAGTCGGAACGACGACGAGAATGTGCGCAAGCGACTTTACGCCAGCTGCGTCAGGCCTCGCCCGCGCGGCGAGAAAGTCGGCAACTGCGTCGACTGCCTTCCGCCGCGCGTCAAAGGACTCGACTCTTCTCACGCGAGTTCTTTCTGGAGAAGCTTGCGGGCGGAGCCGGGGCCTTCGAGAAGCCGCGCATAGTAGCCCTCGATTCTGTCGGCGAGCGGAGTCGTCGTGAGGTCGAGGCCGAAGATCGTCGGGTTCGAGAGGATCTCGCGGATCTTCCCTTCTTTCACCTTCGCCATGAGCTCGTCCTTAAGCGGATCGGGCGAGACCTCGAGCGGAGTGCCGTCGTCGAACGTGCCGTTGAGATACCTGAGCCACCCTGCGAGCGCGAGGGGAATCGCGACGAGCGAGCCGAGGTCGCGCCCTTCGCGGATGTAGCTCTTGATCGTCTCGCCGAAGCGGATGCCGACCTTCTGCGAAGTGTCGGTCGCGATGCGCCTCGGGTCGTCGGGCATGAAGGGGTTGGGCAGGCGCTCGTTCACCACTTCGTCGATGAACGCCTTTGGCGAGAGGATCTTCGGGTCGACAACTACGGGAAGCCCCTCAACATAGCCAAGACGCTTCACGAGCTTCACGATGTCGGCGTCCTTCATCTCCTCGCAGATGAGCGTGTAGCCGAGCAGGCACCCGTACATCGACATCGCCGTGTGAAGCGGATTGAGGCATGTCGTAACCTTCATCTTCTCGCACATGTTCACGGTGTCGCGGTCGCAGAAATAGACGCCCGCCTTTTCAAGCGGCGGACGGCCGTTCGGAAACTTGTCTTCGACGACGAGGTACTGCGGCTTCTCCGCGTTGACGAACGCCGCGATGAAAGTCTTCTTGTCTGTCACGATCGGCGCCATGCCCTCGATGCCGGCCTCGGAGAGCGACTTCTCTACCATCGGGTGCGGGCGCGGCGTGATCTTGTCGATCATCGACCACGGGAAGGTAATCTTCGACTCGTCCTTCAGGTAGTCGAGAAACGCCGTGCGACAGGCATGAGCGAGCCGTCGGTGCGGCGAAGCTGGTAGCCCTTCTCGGTGATCGTGAACGAGAGCATCTTGAGCGACGGCGCGCGGAAGATCGCCTTCAGCTGCGCGGCAGACTTATCGTCCGCAAAGTTCGCCTTGAGCCCCTGGGCGACGCCGGCGAGAATCTCGCGAGTCGTCGTGCCGTCGGGATTGAGAAGGACGTTCAAGGTCAGGTTGTCGTGCGCATCGTAGATCTTGTCGATCACTTCGTAGTCAAATGTGTCGCACGCGATTATGCCGGTCTTCGTGAGCCCCTCGTTCAAGAGCCGCTGCGAGAGCGAGCCGATGAAGCCGCGAAAGATGTTGCCCGCGCCGAAGTGAACCCACTCTGGCGTCTTTGCCGTCGCCTCGCGCATGGCGGCGATGTCGAACTTCGGAAGCGCCACTCCGGCGGCAGCCCATGCGTCCTTTTCGTTCAATACGGAATCAATATTCAGCTTCATTGCATCATCCCTTTTGTTTGTTGCCCATGCCAGAGCATCCAACCATCCCATCAATGGACTTCCACAGCGGCAAGCGACAACCGTTTCCTGATTGCGTCAATTATACCAAAACGATGGATGCCAAACAATGCCGACTCTAATCGCCTCTACTCCGCCTCAATCGTCGCCGCCGAATCCACCGCAGCCCTCCAGCGTCGCCTTGCCCTTTAGAACAGCAGTCAAACCAGCTGACTCAAAAACGTCCGCGCAGGAACGACAACAGGCTCGCTGTTTGCGAAGCAGTCTAAATCTTCATAGTCGGCGTCAAGAACGACCTGGAACGCATGCTTTGCCCCAAGTCGGCGCTGAAAGAATCCCAATGCACCCGAAAGCGACTCTTCGCTTTTCTTAACTTCGACAAGAAACCACGGCTCACCGTCACGCACAACAACGAAATCCACCTCTCGCCTCGACTTGTCGCGCAGATACCCAAGGGAAAAATCGCCATAGCCAAGATCAGTCCACCCTTCAACCGCCTTTAGCAGATGACACGCTACAAGCGTCTCGGCCCGCTTGCCACTGTCCGCGACATTCGCCCAGTCGCGCATGTACCATTTGGGCATCTTGCGAATCGAGTTCTCGACGTTTTTGAACCAGGGGCGAACCTCAAATCCGAAGTACAGATATCGCAAGGCCTTGATCCATTTCTTCACGGTCTTCTCGTCGATGCCAAGGTCGCAGCCCAGACTTTTGTACACAAGCTGTTCACCCGAGCGTCCTCCAAGTATTTCGGCGAGGGCTGCGAGCTGGTCGAGTTCGCCTATCCGCGTCAGGTCGCGCATGTCAATCTTGGTGAGCTGCTCAAACCGAAGCGAATTCCACCGACGGGAAAAACGGGGGTCGCGGTTGACGAAAGGATCGGGGAATCCGCCAAATCGCACAAGGGCATTCCATTCTTCATCGGCAAGCATCCTCGGCTTTCGAATCAGGCCATCGCCCGGCAACGATGTGTCAATGAGCTCGGCCACCGAGAACGGATGCATGCGATACGGGAAGTAGCGCCCCATCATGCTGTCTCCGCCCTTCTTGTACACATCCATGTGCGCCGAACCCGTCGCTATGATGCGCCAGCTTTTTCCATAGATATCGTAAAACCCCTTCAGGAACTGCTTCCACCTCGAATACTTGTGGATTTCGTCGAAGACGACAACACGCCGCGACAGATTTGGCTTGTCGATTCCATACTTTGCGGCCAACGTGCGCTGCCCTGACTGAATGGCCTTGCGGACGTCTTCGTCGTCCCAGCTGAGGTAGACCGATGCCAGCGATTCCGATATTGTTGTCTTGCCAACCTGCCGCGGACCGGATATGAACACCATCTGCCTGTAGTCCTTGAGATGGGCCTCCATCACTGTGCCGTATATCCGGGGATAGTCCTTCTCCATCTTTTTCATGGTCGGAATGTTACCATATCCACCCCGGCACTGTCAACACCAAAACGGACACATATCCGTTTTGGCGCCACTAAAGCGGACACAAGTCCATTTTAGAGAATGCCATCAGCATGCTATCGCCCTGATAGTGGTTCGCCCCTAATCGCCTCTACTCCGCCTCCATCGGCGCATCGCTCACCCAGACCTTGTAGAATCCCTGCGCCCCCTCCTGCCTCAGCGCGACAACCGCATCACCCGCCCTTGGCGGACTCCGCGTTCGCGTGCCGCCGATCCCAGACCATCATACAGCTGGGAGTATTGAAAAGATCAATGTCGTGCAGTTCCCGCAAGACGATGAAATTATACTACACTCACCCTTTCACCGTCAAATCGCAAAAGTAAAAAATCAAAGCGCGGCGAAATGAGATTATGGTGCGGACGAAATCGCGGCAGTCATGGGAAAGCGGGCGCCTCGGAGATGCGCCCCTACCAATGCGGCGGCAGGTTATCCTGAATCGGAAATGCGGCAGGCGCCCAAGCGAAGAACCTCAATGTGGCCTCCATCGACCTTGACGACTGTCGACGGTACTCCGCCGGGGCTTATGCCGTCGTCGACTACGATGTCTGCGGAAAGACCGACATCGGCAAGCGCCGCAGGCGCGTCGGTCGCAGCCCTCTGCCCCGAGAGGTTTGCGCTCGTCACGCGCAAAAGCCCGCCGCACTTCGCAAGAAGCCGCCGCGTCCAGTCGTGGTCGGGAACGCGAAAGCCTTCGGATGAGCTTAAAGTTGAAAGTTGAGAGTTTAAAGTTGATTTGGAAAGAATCAACGTGAGGCCGCCGGGCCAGTGCTTCACAAGTTCAAGGGCCTTGTCGGTGATTCTGAAGCCAAAGCGCTCAACTGCCTCTACATCTGCGGCAAGCAGGGCGATTGGCTTCTTCGCCTCGCGTCCCTTGATCGTATAAAGACGCTCGACGGCCTCAGGAAAGTCGGGGTGCGCGGCGAGGCCATAGACGGTGTCGGTCGGGATCACCGCGACGCCGCCCGCAAGCAGAACCTTTGCAGCGGCCTCAAGCCCTTCTTCATCACTCTTTACGATTTGCATTTTTCTTAAGACCAAGTTTTACACAGAGGTACAAAGGAGTAGTTGGAGTTATGAGTTGGAGTTGGAGAATGGAATAATACCACTCTCTCCTACACGGCTAAATTTTCTCCAGTAGCCGTGCGGCGAGTTTCACAAGCTCGACGCAGGGGCGCTTCTTGTAATACCCCTCGGTCCGTGCCTCGGGTGCGCCGCCCTGGGTCGCGCCGGTTCCAGCCAAAAGCTCGCGGCAGACGATTGAGCCACATTCCGCCTTGAACTTCTCCGCAAACACCTGCACATGCGGATATGTCGCCACCTTGTCGGGACCGTGGCGCATCCCGAGGACGAGTGTCGCGCCAGTCACCGCGCCACACACCTCGCGCATGCGCCCGACGCCGCCGCCAAGCCCGCACGAAACCTTCGCCGCAGTGTAGGCGTCCATGCCAAGTTCGTCGGCGAACGCGCAGAACACGGACTGCGAGCAGTTCATGCCGCTTCTGAAAAGTTCTTCCGCCTTCTCCTCGTGCGTCATTTCAGTAGCTCCAGTTCTTCGGGCGTGAGGTCGCGCCATTCGCCAGGGGCGAGCGCGGGATCAAGCGCGAGCCGCCCGACGGCGACGCGCTTCAATGAGATGACGACGAGATGCGCGGCAGAGCACATGTAGCGAATCTGGCGCTTCCGGCCTTCGCGCAGGCGGAACTCGAGCGTCGTTACATTATTTTCGGGACCCGACAGCACTTTCACCGGAACGGGGCGGGTCACATAGCCGTCTGGCATCTTGACGGGCCCCCTAAGGACACGCAGCTTGTCCTCGCTCCAGCGCCCTGCGGCGCGGACAACGTATGTTTTCTCGTGTTCGTAGCGCGGGTGGGTGAGTCGTAGCGTGAGTTCACCGTCGTTCGACATGAGGAGCATCCCCTCGGAGTCCTTGTCGAGACGGCCAACGGGCACAAGGCGCTCGGGTGTAGAGACGAGTTCCGCGACAGTCTTCCCGCCAAATGGATCGCTAGTCGAACTCAAGACCCCTACGGGCTTGTAGAGCATCACCGTCCGCTTCGCCTCAGCCGCCGCCAGCGGCTTTCCGTCCACTGAAATCTTCGCCGTCGCCGGATTGACGCGCTCGCCCGGCTCCTTAACCACCACGCCGTCGACCGTGACGCGCCCTGCGGCAATCAGCTCAGCCGACTTGCGGCGCGAGGCAACACCAGCGTGGCTCAATACATTTTGCAGTCGTTCTTCCATGTTTTGTTGAATTATACCAAAGCCTCATAAGACCCGCAACCCACTTGACCTAACGGGCGAAAATTGGTATATTTTGCGGCTAACTTTTGGGCAAAAAGCACCATGAACAGAATCATATCGAAAAGCAGGCTGTCCGACAACGTCTACAAGATGCAGATCGAAGCCCCTCTCGTCGCACAGGAGCGCAAGGCGGGCCAGTTCGTAATCTTGATGGCAGACGACGAGTTCGGCGAGCGGATTCCTCTCACAATTGCCGACGCAGACGTCGAAAAAGGCACGATAACCGTCATCTTCCAGACGGTCGGCGCAACGACTACGAAGCTTTCGCGCCTCGAGCCAGGCGACTCCATCGCCGCCCTTCTCGGCCCGCTCGGACGTCCCACCTCGATTCGCGGCGAAAACGGCGAAAAGCCAGGACATGTCGTCTGCGTTGGCGGCGGCATTGGCGTAGCCCCGATGCACCCGATAGCCCAGGCGCTTAAGGCGGCAGGCAACAAGGTGACGATCATCATGGGCGCCAGGAACGAAAGCCTCTTCGTCATGAAGGACGAAATGGCCGCAATCGCCGGCGAAAACCTGATTCTCATGACCGACGACGGGAGCTCAGGCCGCAAGGGTCTCGTGACGGAGCCCCTGAAGGAGCTCTGCGAAGCCGGCGCGGTAGACGAAGTCATCGCCATCGGCCCGCCCATCATGATGAAGTTCTGCGCCCTCGCCACGAAGCCCTACGGCGTCAAGACGACGGTGTCGCTCAACACGATCATGATCGACGGCACCGGCATGTGCGGCGGGTGCCGCGTCTCGGTCGGCGGCAAGACGAAGTTCGTCTGCGTCGACGGCCCGGAATTCGACGGACACGAAGTCGACTGGGATCAGATGCTTTCGCGCATGGGCGCATTCAAGCCGCAGGAACAGGCCGCGAAGGAACACGTTTGCAAGGCAGGTATTTTCAAATGACACCGAAAGAGAAGATGGCTATTCCGCCGCAGGCAATGCCCCAGCAGGACGCAGCGGCGCGCGCACACAACATGAACGAAGTCGCGCTCGGCTACACTGCCGAGATGGCGAAGACCGAAGCGTCGCGCTGCCTGCAGTGCCCGACGAAGCCGTGCATGCAGGGCTGCCCCGTCGCGATCAACATCCCCGGCTTTCTCGCAAAGGCCGCTGACGGCGACTTCGCCGGAGCCCTCGACATAATCAAGGAGACTTCGCTACTCCCGGCTGTCTGCGGGCGCGTATGCCCGCAGGAGAAGCAGTGCCAGAAGTTCTGCACGATGGGCAAGCTCCTCAAGGACGTGGACAAGGCGGTGGCGATCGGCCGCGTGGAGCGCTTCTGCGCCGACCTCGCCCGCGAGACTGGCGCCGAAAAGCCAGTCGCCTGCGCGCCAAAGACCGGCAAGAAGGTCGCCATCGTCGGCTCTGGCCCCGCGTCGATAACGTGCGCGGCGGACTGCGCGAAGGCGGGTCACGACGTCACGGTGTTCGAGGCGTTTCACCGCTGCGGCGGCGTTCTCGTCTACGGCATTCCCGAGTTCCGTCTCCCGAAGGCGATCGTCAGGCACGAGATCGAGTCGATAAAGCAGCTCGGCGTCAAGATCGAGCCCAACTTCGTCGTTGGCCGCACGCGCAAGCTCAAGGACCTCATCGAGAAGGACGGTTTCGACGCCGTTTTCGTCGGCACTGGAGCCGGGCTTCCGAAGTTCATGAACATCGAGGGGGAGAACCTCAACGGCGTCTTTTCCGCAAACGAGTATCTGACTCGCGCAAACCTCATGAAGGCCTACCTCGAAGGTAGCGCCGACACCCCCTTCTGGCACGGCAAGAAGGTCGCAGTCCTTGGCGGCGGAAATGTCGCGATGGACGCGAGCCGCATGGCTCTCCGCCTCGGCGCCGAGAAAGTCTACCTCGTCTACCGCCGCAGCGAAGCCGAGATGCCCGCGCGAAAGGAAGAGGTCGAGCACGCGAAGGAAGAGGGAGTCGAGTTCCACATGCTCGAGAACGCCAAGCGCGTCTTAAGCGACGGCAAGGGCGCGGTTCGCAATCGAGGGCAGCGAATTCGTCCTCGACGTCGACACAGTTGTGGTCGCGGTCGGCAACGCGTCGAACCCGCTTATCCCGACGACGACCGAGGGGCTCGAGATCAACAAGCGCGGAAACATCGTCGTCGATCCCGAGACGAATATGACATCAATCCCCGGCGTATTCGCCGGTGGTGATATCGTACTTGGAGCCGCGACCGTGATTCTCGCCATGGGCGAGGGGCGGAAAGCCGCGGCGGGAATTTCCACCTACCTCAAGAAGTAATCACATTTCCTCGAACTGGTCCTTGCCCACACCGCACATGGGGCAGGTCCAGTCTTCGGGAAGGTCCTCGAAAGCAACGCCGTTGTTGTTTTCGGGGTCATAGACGTATCCGCACACTTTGCAGACGTACTTCTTCATTGTATCCTCCTTTTCTTAATTTAAGGATGCAAAAACTTACCCGATCTTCGAGTGGTATTCCTGCAGCGAACGGACCTCGCCCTTGCCGCCCATAGCGGCGGCAATGCCCTCGACTGCGGCTTGCGCGGCGGCAAGCGTCGTGAGGTACGGAACCTTGTACTTGATCGCGGCCTGGCGGATGCGGCAGTCGTCCGCACGCGCGTCGCGACGTCCCGAAGGCGTGTTGATGATGAGCTTGACCTCGCGGTTCTTGATCGCGTCGAGGACATCGGGGCGGCCTTCGCCGATCTTGGCGATGACCTCGGCCTTGACGCCGTGTTCGACGAGCCACTTCGCAGTGCCCTCGGTCGCAATGACCTCGAAGCCCAACTGCTCGAAGCGCCTCACCGCGGAAACCGCGTCGGCGTGCTTCTCGGAAAGCGAGACGAGCATCTTGCCAGGCGTCGTCGGGAGCGCAAGCCCCGCCGCTTCCTGCGACTTGAAGTAGGCAAGGCCGAAGCCATCCGCAAGACCGAGCACCTCGCCGGTAGAGCGCATCTCAGGCCCAAGCACAGGATCGACTTCCGGGAACTTCTCGAACGGCAGCACCGCTTCCTTGACGCCGAAGTAGGGGACGACGTGCCTCTTGTCGAGGCCGAGCGACTTCACGGTTTCGCCAAGCATGAGCTTGGTCGCTATGCCGGCCATCTGGACGCCGCCGACCTTGGAGACGAGCGGGACCGTGCGGCTGGCGCGCGGGTTCGCCTCGATGACGTACACCTTGCCGTCCTCGATCGCGAACTGCATGTTCATTAGACCCACGACCTTGAGTTCCGCGGCAATCCTGCGCGTGTAGTCGAGAATCGTCGCCTTCGCGTCCTCGGGAATCGTGACAGGCGGCAGCACGCAGGCCGAGTCGCCGGAGTGGATGCCCGCGAGCTCGATGTGCTGCATGATCGCCGGAATGAAGATGTCCTTGCCGTCGGAAAGCGCATCGGCCTCGCACTCCATCGCGTGGCAGAGGAAGCGGTCGAGGTAGAGCGGACGATCGGGCGTGACGCCAACCGCCTTGTCAACGTATTCTCGGAGCATGATCTCGTCGAAGATGACCTCCATGCCGCGGCCGCCGAGAACGAACGACGGGCGGATGATGAGCGGATAGCCGAGCTTCGCCGCGCACTTGAGCGCGCCGTCGATATCGCTCGCCATCATCGACTCGGGCATCGGGATGCCGAGCTTGTCCATCGTCGCATGGAAGAGATCGCGGTCTTCCGCGTCGTCGATCGAGTCGACGGAAGTGCCGAGGATCTTGCAGCCGGCCTCCTGGAGCTGGCGCGCGATGTTGAGCGGCGTCTGCCCGCCGAACTGGACGATGATGCCCTCGGGCTTCTCGGCCTCGTAGATCTGAAGGACGTCTTCGACCGTCACCGGCTCGAAGTAGAGCTTGTCGGAGGTGTCGTAGTCGGTCGAGACCGTCTCAGGGTTGCAGTTGACGATGATCGTCTCGTAGCCCATCCTGCGCATCGCCATCGCCGCGTGGCAGCAGCAGTAGTCGAACTCGATGCCCTGGCCGATCCTGTTGGGCCCGCCACCGAGGATCATCACCTTCTTCGGGTTGTTCGTGACCGCCGCCTCGCCAAACGCCTTCGCGCGCTTCGGGTCTTCGCTCGGCTTGACGTCATTGTAGGTCGAGTAGTAGTACGCCTTGTCCTCAACGCCCGAAACCGGCACGGCGAACCAGCGCTCGCGGCAGCCGATCTTGTTGCGCTGCGCGCGGATGTCCTTCTCGGGAACGCCGAGAATCTGCGCGAGGTACTTGTCGGAAAAGCCGTCCTTCTTCGCCTGCACGAGCAGATCGTCGGGAAGCGCCTTGCCCTTGTAGCCGAGGATCTTCTCCTCTTCCTCGACGAGCTCACGCATCTGCTGCACGAAGTACGCCTTGACGCCGGTGCGCTCGAAGATCTGCTCGTCGGTCGCTCCCTTCCTGATCGCCTCGTACATCTGGAAGTGGCGCTCGGAATTTGGAACTGCGAGAAGCTTCAGGAGCTCGTCGAGCGATTTCTCGTGGAAGTCCTTCGCGAAGCCAAGCCCCGCCCTGCCGCGCTCGAGCGCGCGGATCGCCTTCTGGAAAGTCTCCTTGTAGGTCTTGCCGATGGACATGACTTCGCCGACGGCCTTCATCTGCGTGCCGAGCTTGTCCTCGACGGCGCGGAACTTCTCGAACGCCCAGCGGGCGAACTTGAGGACGACGTAGTCGCCGTCCGGCGTGTACTTCTCAAGCGTTCCGTCGCGCCAGTAGGGAATCTCGTCCATCGTCATGCCCGCGGCGAGCTTCGCCGAGACGAGCGCGATCGGGAAGCCGGTCGCCTTCGAGGCGAGCGCCGACGAGCGCGAGGTGCGGGGGTTGATCTCGATGATGACGACGCGGCCCGTCTTCGGGTCGTGCGCGAACTGGACGTTCGTGCCGCCGATGACGCCGATGGACTCGACGATCTTGAACGCGTCGCGCTGGAGACGCTCTTCGAGCTTCTTGTCGATCGTGAGGAAGGGAGCCGCGCAGTAGCTGTCGCCAGTATGGACGCCGACCGCGTCGATGTTCTCGATGAAGCAGACGGCGATCATCTGGTTCTTCGCGTCGCGCACGACTTCGACTTCAAGCTCCTCCCAGTTGAGGATCGACTCCTCGATAAGGCACTGGTGGGTGAGCGAGGCGTCGAGGCCGCGGGCGCAGATCGTCCTCAGTTCCTCGACATTGTAGCAGAAGCCGCCGCCTGCGCCGCCCATCGTATAGGCGGGACGCACGACGACCGGATAGCCGATCTGCTCGTCGACGAGCTTGACCGCCTCCTCGACCGAGTGGACGATGCCAGAGCGCGGCGTCTCGATGCCAAGTTTCTGCATCGTCGCCTTGAAGACCTCGCGGTCCTCGCCGCGTTCGATCGCGTCGAGGTTGACGCCGATAACCTTAACGCCGTACTTGTCGAGGATGCCCTTCTTCGCAAGCTCCATTGAAAGGTTGAGGCCCGTCTGCCCGCCGAGGTTCGGCAAAATGGCATCGGGCCTCTCCTTCTCGATGATCTGCTCGAGACGCGCCTCGTTCAACGGCTCGATGTACGTCGCGTCCGCCATAACGGGGTCCGTCATGATCGTCGCGGGGTTCGAGTTCACGAGGACGACCTTGTATCCGCAAGCCCTCAGCGCCTTGCACGCCTGTGTGCCGGAATAGTCGAATTCACATGCCTGGCCAATGACAATGGGGCCCGATCCGATGATCAAAACCTTGTCGACGTCTGTGCGTTTCATAACCAACTGCCTTTCAAAATGGAAAAGTTCGCAATCGGGGGAATATTATACCAAATCCGAGGCAAGCGCGGGCGGAAAAAATCAGCCCTCAGCGACTGAAGGTCAGTCGTTGTCAAAGCGGAGGAAAAGGCAGACGAGGATAAGCACGGCAAAGACGCCGAGCGCAAGCGAAAGGCAAGTGGCCTGGGCGACGTGGCCTATGAGCGGCGGCCCCATGAAACTGCCAAGAAAGCCCATAGAACCGACGAAAGTGAGAGCAGATGCCGCCGGCATCGCCTTGGTCTTGTTGGCCTTGGAGTAGAGGATCGGCACAAGGGCTGAGATGCCGAAGCCAGCAATCGCATAGCCAATCGTCGCAAGAACATGGAGCGGAAGCCCGGAAAGCCCCGTAAACGGCGAGGTGAGCGCGAGGGCAAGCCCGACAGTCACGAAAACGCAATAGACGCGCAGGATTCGTGCGCCGCCAAAGCGGTTGACAAAGCGGTCCGTCACGAAACGTCCGAGCGTCATCATGGCGCAGACGGCGCAAAAGCCCCACTTCACGCGGCTACCGGGCGCGGCCAGCGTCTCGCGGTAGAAGACGTTCACCCAGCCGTTTATCGAGCCCTCACACCCCATGATGACGAGAGCTGCAATGCCGATAAAAAAGAGAGCTGCGTCTGGGCGGCGAAACCCCTTGCCCTTCTCCTTCTTCGCTATGTCGTTCTCCCTGGGAAGCCAGGAGAAGAATACGATATGCGCGACTGCGGAAAGCAGGAGGACGCCAAAGAAACGATACGCGACCGGGACATGCATCGCCGCCGCGAAGAGAGCGAGAAGCCCGCCCAAAAGCCCGAGCAGACTGAACATCGCGTGGAACGAGTTCATTATCGTGCATCCCGCCTTCCTCTCAACTATGCCGCCCTGCGTGTTGACGGAGATGTTGAAGACAGTCCCGACGCAGGCAAGCATAGCAATCGCCGCGCACCAGCACGGAATGGGCGCGCGCCAGAAAAAACATGCTGCCAAGCCAAACGCCACGAGAATATAGCCAGTCGCCGCCATGATGAGGCTACGGCGGCTCCCGAGGCGCGTCACTATCGCGCTCGCACACAAGAGACTGACGAGACTCCCCATCGGCCCTGAAAACAGAAGCCACCCCTGCTGGGCTTGGTTAAGCCCCAGGAGCAGCTTCATGTCGTCGATGGACGAAGCCCAGGTCGCGCAAATGACCCCAAGGACCGCGAAGTACGCGGCAACGGCGATGCGCTCGCGCGACCAGGCCATTACTTAGCGGCAGAGCGTATAGAGAACGCCTGCGACGACGGCCGAGCCGATTACGCCCGAGACGTTCGGACCCATCGCCTGCATAAGGATGAAGTTCGTCGGATCGTTCTGGAGCGACACCTTGTTGGAGACGCGCGCAGCCATCGGGACGGCCGAGACGCCCGCCGAGCCGATGAGCGGATTCACCTTCTCCTTCGAGACGAGGTTCATGATCTTCGCCATTATGACGCCCGCCGCCGTACCCACGCAGAACGCGCAGAGGCCAAGCGCGAGGATGCCGAGCGTCGTGCCGGAGAGGAACTTCTCGCAGGCGAGCTTCGAGCCAACGGAGAGGCCGAGCATGATCGTCACGATGTTGATGAGCGCGTTGGACATCGTGTCCGCGATACGGGCGACCGAGGGCCCAACTTCCTTCGCGAGGTTGCCGAGCATGAGTGCGCCAATGAGCGGCACCGCATCCTTGAGGAGGACCGCGCAGAGCAGAAGGACGATGAGCGGGAAGCAGATCTTTTCGATCTTCTTGACTTCGCGGAGCGGAGGCATCTTGATGAGACGCTCCTCCTTCGTGGTAAGCGCCTTCATGATCGGCGGCTGGATGATCGGCACCAGCGCCATGTAGGAATACGCCGCCACCGCGATCGCGCCAAGCAGGTTCGGGGCGAGGCGCGAGGTGAGCCAGATGGCCGTCGGACCGTCCGCGCCGCCGATGATGCCGATCGAGGCGGCCGCCTTGAGGGGATCGACCCCGAAGAAGTCCTGTCCGAACACGGCCGCGAGGCCGAGCGCCCCGAAGAGCGCGAAGAAGATGCCGAACTGCGCGGCGCCGCCGAGGAGCGCCGTCTTGGGGTTGGCGATCAGCGGACCGAAGTCGGTCATCGCGCCGACGCCCATGAAGATCATGATCGGGAAGATGCCGGTGTCGATTCCGAAGCTGAAGAAGTAATGGAGGAAGCCGCCCGGCTCGACGATGCCGCCGGACATCGCCGCCACCCCGCTGGACATGAACGTGATCACGCCGTCGTGCATCATCGCCGGCGCGGTCACGCCCGCCATCGGGCAGTTCGCCAGAAGCCCGCCGAAGCCGATCGGCAGCAGCAGCAGGGGCTCGAACCCCTTCACGATCGCGAGGTACATGAGGACGAGGCAGATCGGGATCATGATGAGCTGCCCGATGCCGTAGGGCATGTCGAACAGGGTCTTCACCTCGTGGCCGGGGACGAAGGCGCCCTTGTCGTCGAAGTAGCCGCCGACCCAGTCGCCCACCTTGAAGGCATGCTTCTCGGTGGAGTAGGCCTTCGCCTGATCCTCGTTGACGACCCAGAATCCGTTGCGGTTCGCATACTCCGCCGCAGGTTTGAGCGCCTGCGTGAAGTCGGGCTTCGCCGGACGGTCCGCCTCGACGAAGTTGCCGGTAATGTAGGCCGGCGCCTCCTTCTTCGCGAACCCCATGAACCCGAAGTCCTTGCAGAAGTCCTGCACCTTGCCGAGCGTGGTGCGCCAGTCGCCCTCGGCCCGGACGCCGAATCCGGCGGACAGGACCAGCAGCGCCAATAGGAATTTCTTCATCGTTCCGCTCCTCAACCGATGGTGGCGAGCACGTCGCCGGTAGCAACCTTGTCCGTCGCGTTGACGAGGACCGTCACGGTGCCGTCGCACGGAGCGGTGACCGGGGTCTCCATCTTCATGACGTCCATGACGAGTATCTCGTCGCCCTTCGAGACCTTCGTGCCGCTCGACGCGGTGACGCGGAGAATCGTTCCGGGAACGGGGGCCTTGACTTCCTGCCCGCCTGCGGGCGCCGCGGCTGCAGGCGCTGCGGCCTTGAGGCCCGCCTCGGCCTTGAAGTCGACCGGCTTGCCGTTGACGACCGCCTTGCCATCGCCTTTGATCTCGACGCCGTAGGCCTTGCCGTTGATCGTGACGGTGACCGCGCCGCCCTTGGCGGCGGGCTTGGCCTCTTCCGCGAAGCGGCAGCCCATCGGG
>CACWJS010000132.1 GCA_902761275.1 uncultured bacterium
TGGAAGGGGAGCTTACCTCAATGGAAAATTTGTCGCCGCCTTCACCAACTGCGTCTTCAGCGGCAACGTTAAGGTGAACCTCGGCAGCAGCCATGCGCAGGGGAGCGCCATCTACGCCGAGGGCCTGACCCGGGTCTTTATCGACAACTGCCTCTTCGTAACCAACGGCGTCATCTCGACATCTGGCCTTGGCGAGAGCACTGCCGGCCGCGACCAGGCCAACGGCGACTGCATCTGGATGAACGGCTCGCCGATCACGGCGACGAGGTGCCACTTCCGCGGTAACCGCGGCGCCGTCCGAAATGTCAACACAACCTCATCCACGGGCGGAATCATTCTGCTTTCCGGTAAGAGCGGCAACTCGGCTTTCACCAACTGCACCTTCACCGGCAACTGGGGCGGCTGGGCGACGCACAAGTCTTCAATGACCACCACGTATGTTGCTGGCGGCACCGTCGACATCCGGCTAAACTCGGCGACGGACAAAGTGGACTTCGAGAACTGCACCATCGCCTACAACCTCGGCGACACGTACTGCATCCCTGGTGGACTCCATGTCGAGGTCGGCGACGTCAACATGCACAACTGCATCGTCTTCGGCAACCGCCACGGCCAGATGACCCTGGACGGCATCGGGCATGACATCTACGTGCGCGGGTCGAGCAAGCTCCACCTCTCCCACTGCCGGCTCGCGGCGGCGGATGCCGAGACGCCCGGGAAGCCCGACGCCAACTACGTGAGCGCCGCGTCCACCGCCACGCTCACCTACGACAACCTCACCTTCGGCGATCCGCTGTTCCTGACACCGCTTGCCGACTTCGAGTCGGAGCTCAAGGTCGTCGACAGCGGCAACTATGAAGGATTCTCTTTCCTGGGCACTTCCTATAACGTCTCTGGAAACGTCATCAGCACTAGCAATGCCAACGCGAACTTCGACGTCCATCTCCGCTCGAAGTATGGCATGTACAACAACGCGGGCGAGTTCATCAAGGCAAGGGGATATCTTTCGGACGCCATCGACGCCGGCGACCGCAACTCACCCTACCAGAACGAGCCGCAGCCCAACGGACGCCGCGTCAACCTCGGCGCCTACGGCAACACTCCATGGGCGACGCGCTCTGTCGGCAGTGGTATCATGGTCATAGTGCGGTAGCGTCTCGTCTGAGGATTCTCCCGTTTCCGATGTAATAATGCATGAGGATTAAACATATGGACAGGGCAACGATAGCGGCAGTGGCTTTTCTCGCCGCGTTCGTGGCGAAGGCGGACTTCTCAATTGACATAGACCTGGACGGCTCGCCCATCAGAGACGTGCGCCAGTCCACTTGCGGGCCCATCGTCGGCTATGCGGGCTGTTACATGAGCGGCGACAACTTCAAGATTCCGCAGGACACCTACTGGTTCGAGGAACATGCAGACGAGACGTCGCGCGCAATGCGCGAGGCGGGTGCCTGGTTCCAGCGCATGTGGAGCGCGAACGCATGGTTCGCCCGTCGCGTCCCAGACACAAACCCAGACCCGAAGAAGCGCTACAGTCCTTCGAACCCGGATGCCGCATTCAAGTTCTGGAAGAGCAACGGAATCAAGCTGCTCTTCACCCTCGAGGCGTGGGGCGGCGAGAAGTCAAAGCAGGAGATCCTAACGTTTGTGAAGTGGATCGTCGACAACGACTACAAGGATGTCGTCGCCGGCTTCGAGCTGGGGAACGAGTCCTTCTACAGCGACAAGTACCCGTCGCTCGCGCCCATCTGGACGGAAATCGTCCTTGAAATCAAGAAGATGTGGCCGGACGTCAAGATAGGCATCTGCATTTCCGAGCTTTACGAGAACAACCCAGACCTCGCTCAGGTCAGGAACCGCATGCTCGCAGAAGGCAAGATCGAGCGCACCACATACTTTTCCGCAAGCGACCACAACCGCTACAGCGCGCAGTTCATCGTCGCGATGTCGAACTGCATCGACAAGATAAGCCACGTCATCTACCACGCCTACGGCGGAGAGACGCCGTACAGCTGTTCCTACTATGGCTTCCAGCGCTTCCGCAACTTCTGCTCGGCGTTCCCCGAGCTGAAGGGCAAGAAGTTCTGGCTAACCGAGGTTCGCCTGAGGTCAGACGAGGACAATCGCTGCCAACGTCTCTTTCGCGAATCACTCTGCATGGCTCACTACGCGCTTACGGCAATCTGCCAGCCCGACTGCGACGGCTTCAATCACCACCAGATATTCGCGCAGGCCGGCGGCATATACCAGTCTAACGGCAAGGCGTGGCTGGTTCAGTGGCGCGACGAGGGGCCGGACTACCCCGACTTCCGCGCTCCGATGGGACGGCCGCGCCTCGACATCGGTTCTTGCGGTGTGATGTACCGTATTCTCGCCGAGGGAATCAAGACCCATCCGCTCGTCCTCCAGCACGGCACCTCGGAGGAGGTCGGCACCGAAGACACGTTCTTCACCTCTGCCCGCGTGATGGACCAGGTGTATGCACGCCGTCGCGCGCTAAAGGAGGGAAAGAGCGGCTGGAGCGTGCCGAAGGTCGATGGCGAGGTAGAGTGGGTGGCGCTGACCGACGCTCGCAAGAACGATCTGTGCTTTTTGATGGTCAATACAAAATCTACGGAACAGAAGGTGCGCATCCGCGCCGCAGGAAGGTGGTTGGCCGCCCCAACATACGTCACGCTCTCGTGTCCCGAGAGATTTCTCGACTGTCGCGAAGTGCCTGGCGACGGCAAGTTCTGGAGACAGGTCAGCTGGGAGGACACGCAGATGGGATATGGCGTTATTCCGATGGCAAGAAACGAGGGTTTGGAACCCAAGTCAGACGCCATTGAAATCGAAATCGCGCCGCATACCGTCCAGTCCGTCACTGTAATGACGCGCAAACCGCCGAAAAAGAAATTGCCATGAAAATTGAATTGTGCCTTTTGGCCGCCGCTTCGGCGGTTGCGGCTGTTGCCGCGCAGGGGAACGGCGTTCTGCCGATGAACAACGACCGCGATGCCGTCATCAAGGTGTTCGAGGAGAATGTCTACGGCGTGAGGCCGAAGTTCGACGGTTTCGTGCCGAAAGCCGAGATCGTGCAGGTGGAGCGCATTGCAGAAGTCGGTGCGGTGCGCAAGACGGTCGCCATCAACACGATGACGCCGCTTGGCGAGGCGACGTTCAAGGCGACGGCGTATTTCCCCGAGGGGAAGGGCGCGGTGCCCGTTTTCGTTATGCCTGGTTTCCATCAGTCGATCCGTGAATTCGACCTTGCATGGAAGGGCAAGATGTCCCGCTGGCCCGTCGACCTCGTCCTGTCGAACGGCTTCGGCACGGTGACATTCGACTACAACGACGTCCTGAAGGACGATGCACACGTTCTCGACGGCATAGAGCGCGCGCCAAACGCCTGGGGAGCGATCTCCACGTGGGCGCTCGCGGTGAGCCGCGTCGCGGACTGGCTGGAGACCGAGCCGCTTGCCGATAAAAGTCGTCTCGCCGTTGTCGGCCTTTCTCGCCTCGGCAAGACGACCCTCTGGGCGGGCGCGACCGATACGCGCTTTGCGATGGTATGCCCGACGTGTTCGGGGCTCTTCGGTGCGCGCATGACGACGCGCAACCTTGGCGGCGAGACAATCGACCAGATCACGGCGAAGTTCCCGCACTGGTTTACGCCGCAGTGCCGCACGAAATGGTGCGGCAAGGACTGGGAGTTGCCGTTCGACCAGCACTGGCTTCTCGGCGCGGTCGCCCCGCGGCTTCTCGCGGTAGGCAGCGCGGAAGACGACTGGTGGGCGTGTCCTTCGGCCGAGTTCTGCTCGTGGGAGTGCTCGCGCGGCAGGTTCCAGGAACTCAAGTGTATCGGCAACACGACTTACCACGTCCGCCACGGCGGCCACGGCCTCACTCCTGTGGACTGGGAGGAGTACATCGACTTCGCTAAGAAGCACGGTTGGGCCGAGCGCACGACGCCTTAAAAGCGTCGCAAGAGCCGACCCCCTTGCGCGGGCGGCGGGAATATGATATACTTCTTTTTCCTATGCGGGATCGGGGGCTAACCGGTTTCGCCTTGTAAACCGCGGACAAAACCCTGGGAAACGGGCACAAATCCGCAAAAAGGAAAGAAAAAAGAAGATGCAGAAGAGCTATCGTGCTCCGAACCCTGGCGACAAGCGCGCCTGGTTCATCATCGACGCGAAGGACGTGCCAGTTGGCCGACTCGCAGTCGTCGTCGCAAACAAGCTCCGCGCGAAGGATCTCCCCACGTTTGATCCTTCCGTCGACGCAGGCGCCTTCGTGATCGTCACGAACGCCGCGCTCGTGAAGCTCACGGGCAAGAAGGAGGAGCAGAAGACCTACCAGCGCTACAGCGGCTACAGGGATGGTCTCAAGGAGTTCACCGCCGCCGAGATGCGCGCGAAGCATCCCGACCGCATGGTCAAGGAAGCGGTCTGGGGCATGCTCCCGAAGAACAACATCGCCCGCAAGATGATGACTCGTCTCAAAGTCTTCGCGGCCGAAGCCGACAAGGGGACGCTCGCGGCCCAGAAGCCCGTCGAGATCAAGCTCTAAGGGAAGGAATTTAAGAAATGGCCACTAAGAAAGCTATCTCCGCCGGAACTGGCCGCCGCAAGACGGCGACCGCCCGCGTGAATCTCGTTGAAGGCAAGGGCGTCTGGACGGTCAACGGCGTCGCGATCGAGGAGTACATCCCCTCCGAGGCGCTCCGTGACTACCTGAAGCAGCCCGTCGCAATCTCCGGCTACGACATGGAGAAGGTCGACGTCGTCGCGTTTGCGAAGGGCGGCGGCATTTCCGGCCAGGCCGGTGCGATCCGCCACGGCCTCGCCCGTGCGCTCGTCGCTGCAGACGAGACTACCCGCGCGGCTCTCAAGAAGGCCGGCTGCATGACTCGCGACAGCCGCATGAAGGAGCGCAAAAAGCCCGGTCAGCCCGGTGCCCGCAAGCGCTTCCAGTTCTCCAAGCGCTAATTGCACAACCGCTGGAGGCGGGAACGGCGGCGTGTCTGCCGCCGTTCTCGCTGTCAGTTTCAGACATGGCATTTGGATTTCTGAAGAAAATCGCGCAGGCGCTGACCGGCAAGAAGTCGGCCGAGTCGCAGGATGGCGCGAAGAAGAAGCGCCGCCGCGGCGGTCGCGGCCGCGGAAAGGGCGGCAACGGCCAGCAACAGCAGAACGGCGGCCAGCAGCAGAAGCAGAAGAACGGCCAGCAGCAGAAGCAACAGCAGGGTCAGCAGCAACAGGGCCAGCAGAAGCGCCAGCAGCAGGACCGCCAGCAGCAGAGGGGCGACCGTCGCCAGTCTTCGCGTCGTGGCGATCGTGGCAGGCGCGGCCCCGCACCCGTGAACACCGCCGCGAACGAGATGCGTCCGGGCGGCGAGATTTCCGCCGAGGAGCTGAAGGCGCGCGAGGCCGCCCACGCGAAGTGGGATCCCGCGAGCTTCGCCGTCGAGCCCGTCGAGGGCAAGAAGCGTT
This sequence comes from uncultured bacterium, assembly GCA_902761275.1. Lineage (GTDB taxonomy): Bacteria > Verrucomicrobiota > Kiritimatiellia > RFP12 > UBA1067 > UBA1067. The sequence continues at coordinate 5,475 of CACWJS010000132.1, forward strand.
TCCACGATTTTAACCTTCCGTCCGAGGTGATGCACGGCATCGCAGACCTCGGCTTCAAGTACTGCACCGAGATTCAGGCGCTCTCGCTTGAGCAGGCGCTCGCCGGTAAGAACATCGCCGGCAAGGCGCAGACAGGTTCCGGCAAGACTGCCGCGTTCCTCGTCGCGATCCTCACGCGCTATCTCCGCACGCCCGAGAACCGCGCGAAAGAGGGCGGCGCTCCGCGCGCGCTCGTAATCGCGCCGACGCGCGAGCTCGTCATACAGATCTGCAAGGACGCCGACGCGATCGGCAAGTACACGGGGCTTAGGTCTCTCGCTGTCTACGGCGGTATGGACTACGACCGCCAGCGCAACGAGGTGAGATCTGCTCCCGTCGACCTTCTCGTCGCGACACCTGGCCGTCTCCTCGATTTCGTGAAGTCGCACGTCATCGACCTTTCGCACGTTGACACGCTCGTCATCGACGAGGCCGACCGCATGCTCGACATGGGCTTCATTCCCGACGTCAGGCGCATAATGAGCTACCTGCCGCCGAAGCAGAAGCGCACGACGATGCTCTACTCCGCGACGCTGAACGACACGGTTATGCGCCTCGCGATGAACTGGATGGAAGCGCCCTACAAGGCCGAGGTCGAGTCCGAGACGAACGCGACCGACACGGTGAAGCAGGTTGTCTACGTGATTCAGGCGAAAGACAAGTTCACTGTTCTCTTCAACCACATCGCGCTCCACCCGGAGGCAAGGACGATTGTCTTCTGCAACCGCAAGTCCACGACCGAGGACGTCTATGACTCTCTCCGCGTGCGCGGAGTCTCCGTTGAGATGCTCTCTGGTGACGTGAACCAGAACAAGCGCCTTAAGGTGCTTGACGCGTTCCGCGACGGCGAGGTCAAGATCGTGGTCGCGACCGATGTCGCTGGCCGCGGCATTGACGTGAAGGGGCTTGAGTACGTCGTAAACTTCGACTTCCCCTACGAGGCCGAGGACTACGTCCACCGCATCGGACGTACGGGCCGCGCTGGTTCGACCGGTATCGCGATCTCCTTCGCCGACGAGTACGAGAGCTGCCAGATCCCCGAGATCGAGGAGTACATCAACGAGCCGCTCAAGTGCACCGTAATCGGCCCTGACGATCCGCTGATGAAGCCGATTCCCGCCCGCCACACGAAGCTTGGCGAAGTCGACGCCGAGGCGAAGGCCGAGGTCGACGCGCGCGAGGCCGCTGGCGAAGAGGAGAAGGCCGCTGCCGCCGCGATGGTCGGCGCGAACGCCGTCACGGGTGACGGCAAGCCAGCGATTCTCAAGATGGACGCGCCCGAGCGCGAGCTTCCCAAGTTCGAGCATGCGCTCGATCCGAAAGCTCCGCCGCCCGACGAGTCCGACATCTACTCGAAGCCCGTCGAGCAGAAGGAAAAGCACGAGGAGTGGCAGGTCTGATTGCCGCCGCGCCGTCCGATGGCGCGGCCTGCGCCCGACCGTGCTCGTTGGCGGTGTCCGAAGGCTCCTCCTCGGGGAACCCTCGGCGAATACGCCGTATCCCCTCGCTCGGACCTTCGCTCCACCGCCAACTTCGCTTCGCTTCCAGATAAAGTAGTGTGGCGTCAGTCGGCT
>CACWJS010000133.1 GCA_902761275.1 uncultured bacterium
ACCCCGCCGTCGGCAAGCGTCCGCAGGTTCTCGTCGACCTTGCCGACCAGGCCCAGGCGCTTGTTGATCTTGTGGCGCCCGACGTAGCCGAGGTCGTAGTGCGCGAGCTCGTGGAACATGCGCCGGAGCATCTGCGTCGCGTTCGCCACCGTCGGCGGGTCGCCGGGACGCATGCGCTTGAAGACCTCCTTCAGCGCGTCGTCCTGGTTGCGGATGCCGGCCTTCGCGTCCTCGCGCAGCGTCTTTATGAGGGTGCCGTTGTCGAACGACACGTCCACGACCTCGACCTTAGAGATCCCCGCCGCGGCCACCTGCTCCATCATGGACGGCGTCACGGGGTCGAAGCGGCGGGCTATCACGGCCTGCGACGTCATGTCCACGAGGTCGTCCTTCATCACTAAGAGGCGAAGGTCCTTGTCGGCATACTTCTTGTTCGTGGGAAGCTTCTTGAAGTCGTAGAAAAGCTGCATGAGCTTCTCGTCGGAGCCGTAGCCAAAGGCGCGGAGAAGGGTCGTCGCGTAGAATTTCCTGCGGCGGCGGCGCTGGTCCATAAAGCACCACATGATGTCGTTCGTGTCGAACATCACCTCGATCCAGTTGCCGCGGTCGGGGATGATGCGGCAGGAGAGGAGCGGCTGGCCGTTCGCGTGGATCTGGCGCTCGGTCGAGATGCCGGGAGAGCGGTGCAGCTGCGAGACGATCACGCGCTCGGCGCCGTTGATGACGAACGCGCCGTCGGGGGTCATCATCGGCATGTCGCCGAGGAACACCTCTTCCTCGCGCACTTCGCCCGCGTCATTGAGACGGAACGTCGCGAAGAGCGGACGGGCATAGGTCTCGCCGTCGAGAAGCGCCTGGAGATAGCTCTTCTTCGGCGCACCGAGGTTGTAGCCGACGAAATCGAGGGAGTAGCGCGCGTCCTGGGACACGACTGGGAATATCTCCTTGAATATCGCCTGCAGGCCCTTGTTCTCGCGCTTCGCGGCCGGGGCATCGGCCTGAAGGAAGTCCTCGTAGGACTTGGTCTGGATCTCAATGAGGTCCGGTGGAGTCTCGGCCATCCCCTGGAGACGACCGAATACCTTGCGTTCTGCACTCATCTTGGCTTACCTTTGTTTTTCCCGGTTTTCCGGAATTAAGAAATGCAATTGCTCCCCCATTGGCCTGAAGTGTGGTAAGCGACCACTTTGTTAACTGTGCACAGTGCGGGATAAAAGTTTGTTAATTATATCAAAATCTCCCCCTTGCGCGCAAGAGGGAGATTTGGTAAAATTTCCGCCGTTTGGAGGACCGGTAGCTCAGTCGGTCAGAGCGGGGGACTCATAATCCCTTGGTCGTGGGTTCAAGTCCCGCCCGGTCCACCAACGATGTTTAGTTGGAGTTGGAGTTAGGAGTTGGAGAATGGAACCCATCCGGATTTTCTCGGACTCCGACTCGAAACTCCCACTCCTTCTACTGTACGAGGATTTGTCTCGTCTCGTAGTGCCCGGGCTGCCAAACGCGGATGACAGTGCCGTTCGGCTGGAGCTGGTCAACGTATGTGCCAGGAACCCAAACCTGCTGCGACGTATAGACCGGAGTCGCAACTACTGTCGTAGAGACAACGGGCGTCGTGACAACGGGAGTCGTGATGACGCGTGGGCCGATGATTGCGTCGGTCAAGACGCCACCGACAACACCGCCGACGAAGCCAGGCCAAAAGCCGCGTCCGCCATGTCCCCACCCGCCATGGTGGTGATGGTGCATCGGGGGCGGTCCGGGGCGATGATGCATCATAGGTGCAGGCCCCCTTCCAAAGCCACCATGATGGCCAAAGCCGCCACGCGGACCGCCAAAGCCAGGGCGAGCCATAAGCGTTCCTGCCGCCAGAATCGCGCCAAATGCAAGTATAAGTTTCTTGTTCATGTTTGCCTTTCCTTTCTCCGCTTTTGCGGTCACGTGAAGATAGGGCACAAGGCCAACAAAAACTGACAAAGATTTTTCTACTTTTTTACACGATCCCATTTCCGCCAACTTTCGCGCATAAACTTGACAGAACGCGAAAATATCTGGTCGACATTCGCTGCGGACGAGACATCAAGGAAATCTTTTATCTCCTCACTTGACATAAAATACCGCGTTTTCAGGAGATGGATATAACACCGCTCGGGGTCTTCGTTCCAAAGCAAACGGAAAAAGTAAAGCGTCATACGCCATACCTCGAGGCGGATCGTCTCCTTGTCTTGCGTTGGGAGCGACATCGCCTCGCCTTCGCCCTCAGCGTCGGGATGGGCACCCTCGATGGAGATTTCGCCATGCTTGTTCGGGTCGGCGTTGAGGACATAGCCGCGAACATAGCGTTTGAGCCAGCCCTCGAAACTGCCCTCGCCGCGATAGAGGTCTATCTTGTGCTTCCCGATCATCTCGTCGAAAAGCATCCCCATCAGGTCGCCAGCAGTCAACGAGAACCGCTCCATCATCTCGGCAGAGCGCATGGACTTAGACTCGGGCTCTACGACGCGCTCCCAGACGAGCTTCCAACCCTCGTCCTTGCCGTCCTTAACAAGCTGCCACCATGTCTTGTCGTCCATACTTTTCCCTCCTCATCCGAAAGTCGGAACGCCAGGAACGGGCTTCTTGCCCTTGCGGTGAAGCCAGATCGGAACGGAATGCTTGCCAGCGATGAACTCAGCGAAAGTCATGGACGCCGCGCCGTCCTTCACCGGAAGCTCCTTTCCGGCGAACTCGAACACGGCGTCTTTCACCGGCTCGTCTTCGCCGTCGACGACGGATATGCCGAGCGTCGTATTGGCCGTCGCGCCCGAAGGGAACGTGACTTCGGCGCGCCACTGCATCTTGATGTCCTTCGTCGGATGTGAGTGGAAGAAGAACACTATCTTCTTGTCGGACGGACTTTTCATGGCGTAATTATACCAAAAGCCGTGGCGTTGTGCACCATCAGGGCGCGCGCCAATGGCGGAAATACTCGATCGAGAAAGCCTGCGGAAGATCGGCCTTGTCGGGCTCGCCCACCCAGTCGTACATTATCTCGCAGTCGAACGTCACATGCATGGGTCTATGGAAATGGTCGTTCGGGCGCGAGAACATCTCGACGCCATCCGCATACCACTTCATCTCCTTCTCCGTCCATAGGAAGCCGTACACGTGATAGCCGTCGGCGAAATCGAAGTCGACTTTCTTGCGGCTCGACTTATCGGGAAGCTTCTCGACGCTCCCGAAGATGCGACCCTCGAGATAGGGTGTACCGAGGCGGTGAACGGTGTTGTAGAACGCGCGCGCACAGTCGGACGGCTTCGAGCCCTCCTTGCCGAAGAGCTCGAAGATGTCGATCTCCTCGGTAAAGTCGCCCGGGCGATACTTCTTCTTCGGCTCATCCGAAAGCGGGTCGTAGAGCCAGAATGCATTGCACACCGCCGCCTTCATCGTCTTCGCGCGGCACTCGTAGTAACCGTAGAAAGTTTTCTCCTTCGCCTTGACTATTGCCGTAGCATAAGTGTCAAAACCGCGCGCGAGGTTGTCGAGAGTCTTCTCGTCCTCCCTGAGAAGCCGCGCCGTCAGGTGAAGCTGGCCGCGGCCAAGCGCCACGTTGTCGCGCGAAAAGAGAAAGCCGCGACGCCGCCCCTGAAACGACTCGACCCAGTCGTCCCACTTCGACCGATCAAGTGTCTCGCCCTCGAATTCGTCGCTCGCCTTCTCGTCAAAGACAAAAGCTGAAAGCTCCAAGCTCGAAGCTGAAAGCTGAGGAACTGGGACATCCATGTCTCTACCTTCAATATTGCATTTCTCACTTTGAACTTTAAACTTTGAACTTTGAACTCCACTCCAGTGCCTTTCCGCATGCGAAAGATATATGTTCCAGTCGAACAGCCCGAGATCGTGCTTTCCGTTATGGCAATGATATGAGACACACGACTTGTCCTCCCACGCGGCGCGCGCAAGTTCAGTCGCCTTGCGCTCGCCCTCAGGCCCCGCCCAATAGTCTTCACTTCCAGAACCGACGGCCAAAAGCCGAGGCGCGACGCAAGAAAGAAGCTCGTGCTGGTCGAACGGCATCTCGCGCTCGCGGTTGACCCACAAGGTGTAGTCGAGGCAGAACCAGTACTGGAACGTGCGAACGATCTGCGCGATGTGTTCGGAGCTCGGGAGATCAAGGTGGTTCAGCTTCGCACCGGCGCAACCAGAGCCGTTGACGCAGACGCCGGCAAAGCGCGTATCGGTTACAGCCGACCAGAGCGCAGTCTTTCCTCCGCGCGAATGGCCCACGACGACAACCTTCGTCGCGTCGATATCGGGCACCGTCTCAAGCCAGTCGAGCGTGCGGCTCGCACCCCACGCCCACGCAGAGATCGTTCCCCACAGTTTCGGGTTTCGGTAAGCCCCCGGCTTCTCGAATGCCTCGAACACGCCCTTCGTGTTGCCGGTATTGTAGTCAGGCGCGACATCCCAAGTATAGAACGAAACGGCCGCGAAGCCGCGCTTCACTATTTCTTCGACAGGAAAGAAGTCGCTCTTCTTCTCGCGCTCCGGATCGCAGTTCTCGTCGTACTCCCTGTTGCAGATAAGGAGAAACGCGGGGACAGGCCCCTTCGTACCCGCAGGGACAAACGCAGTCACGGGGAACGAATTAGTCCCGAACGAACCGCCATAAACGATGCGCGCTTGATGGCGCACCATCTTGCCATCAGGCATCAGCTTGTCGTCCGAAACCTTCTCGAACTTGAGAAGCGGCGGCTTCTCGGCCTCCGCAGGGCGCCGCCCAAACTCGTTGTCAGTGAAGAACGCGACAATCTCCTCACGCGATTTCTCCCCGATTGCATTGATCCTCGTTTCCGCTGCGCCAGCGGAAAACGCAAAAGCAATCGCCGCAAGACATACGATACCACGCGCGAACATTCTTTCCAAGTTCATTTAACCCTCCACAAGATTTTGTTAGTATTTTATCACTTGTGTGGGAATCTGCCAACCCCTACTGCGGCACGGCAGCCGCGCTATAATTACTTACCCTTAAAATGCCGCCGCACGACTTCCGCCGCAAGCTTCGGACGGCGATAGCCGTCGAAAAGCCCCGCAAGATTTGTCGAAAGTGGCTTCACCCTTACCTGACCGCGCCGATGGTAGCTGCGCGCATCGCAGAACTGCCAGAGCGTTACGCCGCAGAGCCGTGCGTTTGAAAGCGCCGCGGCAAGGACATCGTCGAAATACTCTGCTTGGAACTCCTCGCTCCACGCCCCGCCCGCGGGATCGCGCTTGCCGTAGAGTCCGCACGTGCCCATCTCTGAGATGAGGATGGGCTTGCCGGGATAGCGCCGCTCGAAGCAGGCGACAATCGTATCGACCCCGTAGGGCCCGGACTTCACGAGCCGCGCGAGTTCCTCCGCTTCGCCAGGGCCGTCGCTTCGATCGATCCATCCAGGGTAGGTGTTGAACGAGACGACGTCGCAGCAACCCGCCGAGATGTCCTCCTCCTGTCCCGGCTCGCCGTTCGGCAGACGGTTCACCGCAAAGGTGACGAGCCGACCCGAGTCCTCGGCGCGGATCGCCGCTGCAAGCTCCTCGACGAGCGACTTCACGACCGGCTCGCTCGACTGGCACTCGTTCAGGAATCCGAAGAGGATGACCGAGGGATGGTTGAAGGAGTTCCTCACCATCAGCCGCGTCTGCTCGACCTGCAGTCGGCGGAAGACGGGATCGGCGACCTCACGGTCCATCTGGGTCGCAAGATTCCCCCAGCCGAGCGACTCCTCCCACACGAGGACGCCGTTCTCGTCGCACAAGTCGAGGAAGCGCTGCGCCTGCGGATAGTGCGCTCCGCGGATGAAGTTGCCGCCGATCGACTTCAGGAGCTGGATGTCGCGCAGCATCAGATCCTCCGAGGTCGCAGCGCCCTGGTCGGGATGCGACTCGTGGCGGTTCACGCCCTTCAAGAAGAGCGGCTTGCCGTTCAGCAGGAGATGCGTGCCGTCAACGCAGATTTCGCGAACCCCGAACCGCGCCACGCACCCGTCAACGGCAACCGTGTGGAGGTTCGGCGTCTCCGGAGACCAGGGTCTGCAATTCGGTACGCACACGGTAGCACGTCCAGACTTGAACGCCGCGGCGACTTTATTCGCGCCGTCGAAGACAAGCGTCGCGTCAAAGTCTCCCTTCGGGAAGTTTACCGCCTCGATTTCGACGAGCCCCTTCTGGAAATCCCGCGTCCGTACGAGGAGCCTGCGGTTGTCGAACGAAAGCGACAGCCCGTGGAAGAATCCGCCGAAGGAGTAGAAGTCGTAGCGCGGGAAGAAAAGCCGGTTCGTGCGGATGTCGATGCGGTTGTCCACCGCGGCCTCGATGACGTGCCGCCCTGCCTTGAGCGGACCCGTTGCGAGCTCGACACGGCTCCATGGCAGCTCGTCGACGCCGATGTCGCGCCCATCAAGCCTGAACTTCGCCCGCAGACCCGCACCGTCGACAACCAGCCACGAGGCGGAGACGTCCCGGTCCAGCTCGAACGCGCGGCGGTAGAGGCCGGTCCCCTTTTTCATGAGCCACTTCGGCATCATGTCAAAGCAACCGGGCACGGTCATCGTGTCCGTCGCGACAAAGTCCGAGACAAACGCCGCTTCGGCGGACTTCTCTTCCTCAAATCGAAACTCCCACGACCCGTTCAGGTCGACGCCGCCCAGGCAAGTCGCGGCATACATTGATGGCAATGTGGCTAGCGCGGCAAACGCCAATACAAAAACGTATGCGAACTTTCTCACCCCGTTCATACTGCTCCTCCTATTAGTTTCAAAGCATAATGGCATTATACCACATCTTCGAATATTTACCAACCCCTACTGCGGTTTAACCATGGTGATTTAGTTCATGGCGCATGAAGCCCGTGGATATTGAATTTACCGCACCCCATTGACAAATGCGGCGAAATATGAGATGATATCCTCGTCTC
>CACWJS010000134.1 GCA_902761275.1 uncultured bacterium
CGAGCCGAAGTTGCCGTGACCGTCGACGAGCGGGACCCTGAGCGAGAAGTCCTGCGCCATGCGGACGATCGTGTCGTAGACCGAGGAGTCGCCGTGCGGATGGTACTTGCCGATCACCTCGCCGACGACGCGCGCCGACTTCACGTGCTTGACGCTCGCGGTCGTGCCGAGCTCGTGCATGGCGAAGAGGCAGCGGCGATGGACGGGCTTCATTCCGTCGCGGGCGTCTGGAAGTGCGCGCCCGACGATTACGCTCATTGAATAGTCGATGTAGTCGCGGGACATCGACTCTTCTATGTTGATGTCCTCAAGTGCCGCCGCAGCCGCAATTTCCTCTGAAACTGCGGGTTTTTCATTCTCTTCGCTCATGGGGTATATTATACCAAATTTCGCCTGTTTTTTGGTATAATTTCGGCATGAAGAAGACTGCACTTCTGTTCGTTCCAGTGCTTGCTGGGTGCCTCGGTTCTGCGCCGAAACCACCGGTGAACTGGACTATCGACATCGAGTCCGACACCAAGGTCGCGTATGCCGCTGTCTGCGCCCCATACGGCGGCCAACGCATCGCAGTGCTGAGGCCCGACGGGTCCATTGCGTTCGACCCGCGTAACTCGTTCGCCGCCGCCCCTGGCTCCATCATCAAGGACGCCGTAGTCGGGCGCAAGGGCGAGGGCTCGCTTTTTGTGCGCAAGCTCGCGCTCGACTGTCGCGCCGAGGGCCGTCGCAATGCCGTTGTCTCGCTCGAGATTGTTTCCGGCGACCGCGTTGCTAAGGGCGATGCGACTGAGCCGACGGCCGACGGGAACTACTCAGCGGCATTCTCCCGCGCGTTTTCCAAGGCGTATGCGGACGCAATTGAAGGACTCAAGGCGGAGAAATGAAACCCCTTGAGGCACTTGGCCGCCGCGCATGCGAATTCGCGGAGTCTACGCGCGAGAACCTTGCGTTTCTCGGCGAGACGACGGTCTGTGCCCTCGGCATGATTGTGCATCCCGGGCGGTTTCGCCTGCGTGATGCTGCGCTTGCGTTTGAGCGCGCGTCGTTTGACGCACTGCCTGTCACGACCGGCATCGGTTTTCTCCTGGGGCTTATCCTCGCGTTCCAGTCTGCCGCAGCGCTCCGTATGTTCGGCGTCGAGGTGTATGTCTCCGACCTTCTTGCGATAGGGCTCTTCCGCGAGCTCGGCCCGCTCGTCACGGCCATTGTCCTCGCCGGTCGCACGGGGAGCGCGTTCGCCGCCGAGATTGGCGCGATGAAGGTCGACGAGGAACTTGATGCGCTTACGACGATGGGACTCCCGCCTGTCCGTTTCCTCGTAATGCCGCGCGTCGTCGCGGCGGTTGCCGCAATGCCGGTACTCACGATCTTCGCGGAGCTCGCCGGGCTCATCGGCGGCGCGATAGTGCTTAGCATGATGGACGTCCCGACGACGGTGTTCTGGCGCCATGTCACTGACGTCTCGACAGTGTTCACGATTTCGTTCGGCATCGTCAAAGGCGCGCTCTTCGGCGCACTCGTCGGGCTTGTCGGCTGTGCGGCTGGTATGCGCACGACGACTGCCGCGGACGGCGTAGGCCGGGCGGCGACCTCGGCCGTGGTCGGAGGAATCGTCTCGATCGCGGTCGCCGACGGGCTACTTGCATATCTCTGCTACCTCTGGAACATATGATTATTAGCCACAAAGAACAGAAGATACAGAAGAGAGGGGTCTGGGGCGAGCCCCAGATATTGACGTCTCTACGTTAAAAACAACATAGTAATGTCTTCGCCGATAATAGAATTGTCCCACGTTGACGCCGGTTATCCCGGCGCCGTGATCCTGCGCGACGTCTCGTTTGAAGTGAAGCGCGGCGAGGTGTTCATTCTTCTCGGCGGGTCCGGCTGCGGCAAGTCGACGATAATGAAGCATATGATCGGGCTCAATCCGATTCTCGCCGGCACCCTCCGCGTCGCGGGGATGGAGTGGTCTACGAAGACGCGCGACGCGCTCTTCCACAAGATCGGCGTGATGTACCAGTCGGGCGCGCTCTTTGGCTCGATGACGTGCCTCGAGAACGTCATGCTGCCGCTCGAGGAGTTTACGCGGCTGAAGCGCGCCGCACGCCGCGATCGCGCGATGGAGCTCCTCGCCGACGTCGGGCTTGCGGACGCGGCGGGAAAGCTGCCAAGCGAGATTTCCGGCGGAATGCGCAAGCGCGCCGCGATCGCGCGCGCGATGGCTCTCGAGCCGGAGATAGTGTTTCTCGACGAGCCGAGCGCGGGGCTTGACCCGATTTCGTCGTCTTCGCTCGACGACCTCGTGCTTAAGCTCCGCGAGACGAAGGGCATGACTTTCGTCGTCGTCACCCACGAGCTCCCGAGCATCTTCAAGATCGCCGACCGCGCTGCGATGTTCGACAAGGCGCGGCACGGCATGATCGCGCTCGGCAGCCCCAGTGAGCTGCGCGAGAAGTCCGAAGACGCCTTTGTACGCAAATTCTTCAATAGAGGGGAGTCACATGGCTAATCAAGCGAACTACGCAAAGATCGGTTTCGCCGTCGCCGCCGGCGCGGCGGCTATCGTGGCGACGCTCGTCTACCTGGGCGGCGCGCTCGGAAAGAGCGACGTCATATATGCGGAGTCGTATTTCGACACTCAGGTGTCGGGGCTTTCGGTCGGGAGCGCTGTGAACCTGCGCGGCGTGAAGGTGGGCGAGGTGCGCGCAATATCCTTCATTGGCGCCGAATACGACGACGCCCAGGGCGACGACGTCCAGAAGATATACGTCCTTATGGCGTTCACCGCGAGCACGCTTCACAGGGCGTCCTATGAGGATTCCGAGGACCATCTCCGCTACCTCGTCGGGAAGGGACTCCATGCCACCGTCTCGCCGAGCGGTGTGACCGGGCTCTCGAAGATAGAGCTCAATTTCTACAAGTCTGATGTCGCAGCGCCGTCGATATCCTGGCGTCCTCGCTACATCTGCATACCGCCCGCCCCGTCGATGTTCGAGAACTTCTCCGACACCATGGCGAAGCTCATGCGCCAGCTGAACTGCATGGACTTCGTCGCGGCCTGGAGCAATATCGCATCTGTCGCGGAATCGTCGGCAAACATCGCGGCGAACGTGGACGAACTCGTCGAGGACGGCAAGTCCGGCATTGAGGCAATCGTGCGCAATATGGAGGAGACCGCGACGCGCGTAAGGGAGCTTGCAACCGAGCTTAGGGAGAATCCGTCGCTTCTGCTTCGCCCGAACGATCCTCCGCCGCTTCCGGAGACGGAGCGGTAATAGCCGCCTTTGCGGAAAAATTTTGTAAAATACCCCCTTGCGCGACAGGCGCGGGTTATGGTATACTACACTCCGTTTTCGCGATGCGAGGATAACTCAGTTGGTAGAGTGCCACCTTGCCAAGGTGGTTGTCGCGGGTTCGAGTCCCGTTCCTCGCTCCAAAAACCAAGCGTAGCTCAGCTGGTAGAGCAAGTGACTCTTAATCACTGGGTCCAGGGTTCGAATCCCTGCGCTCCTACCATTCAAACCTTGCGAACGACCGTGGCTAGGTAGCTCAGTTGGTAGAGCAACGGACTGAAAATCCGTGTGTCGCCGGTTCGATCCCGGCCTTGGCCACCACTTAAATCCCAAATGTTTAGCCCGCTTCGTATGCGCGCACCCTGAATCGGGCGCCGAGGCCTTCGGCTATCGCGCGGCAGCGCGCCTGCTTTTCAAGGCTAGTCACCGGCTCGCCGACCACGGTCATGACGACCTCAGGCACGACGGCCGCCGCCTCTTTTGTGAACTTGAGCATTGCAGGATAGGCCGTCTCGCCGAACTTCGGGCGGCAGAGCGCGAGGTACTCCGCCGGATCGTCCGTGTTCAGGCTGATCGAGAGCGAGTCCACCTTGCCGGCGAAAAGCGCCGCAGTGGGCTTGCCGTTGACAAGGTCTGAAAGTCCGTTCGTGTTGACGCGGATGCGAAGCGATGCGTTGTGCTGCTTCAGGTGTTCTGCCGCGGCGAGCAGGACATCCAGCCGTTCCGTCGGCTCGCCATAGCCGCAGAACACGACTTCGTCGAAGCTCGCGAGGTCCTGGCCGTCAAGGCTCGCCGTCACTTCCTCGAGCGTCGGCTCGCGCTCGAGCCACAGGGAGTCTGAGCCGAACACGCCCAGGTCGTTGTTCCTGATGCAGAAGGTGCAGGCGCAAGGGCACCTGTTTGTAAGGTTTACATAGAGGGCCTTGCTCGACCGATACGTTATCGTCATCGCCCTGCGTGTCTCTGTCGCTGTTTGCATGGCGCGATATTATACCACATTCCGAATTCGTTTATCTTATTTGCCCTTGCATTCCTGAGCGCCGTTTGGTATACTACGCGCCGTTCATTCACCAAAAGGAAGAAAAAATGGTCAAGATCAGAATGCGTCGCACTGGTTGCACGAACCACGCGACCTATCGTATTGTAGCGGCGGACTCCCGCTCGCCCCGTGACGGCAAGTTCCTCGAGATCCTCGGGTGGTACGACACCCAGATCAAGGACGAGAACTTCAAGCTCGACCTCCCGCGCGTCGAGTACTGGCTCTCGAAGGGCGCCCAGCCCTCGACTACGGTTGCCTCGCTCATCCGTCGCGCGAAGAACCCCAACTTGAAGCCGCACCACGCGACTCCGGCGAAGAAGGTCGAAGCGAAGAAGGAGGCCTAAGCCATGGGTATCAAGCTTATAGACAAGATCAACGCCGAGCAGACCGCGAAGCTCGCGGAGAAGAAGTTCCCCGAGTTCCGCACCGGCGACATCGTCCGCGTCTCCATCAAGATCAAGGAAGGCGACAAGTTCCGCGTTCAGGACTTCGAAGGCAAGGTGTTTTCGGTCGACAACGGCCGTGGCGCCATCTCCGGCAACTTCGTCGTCAGCCGTGACACGATGGGCGTCCGCGTCGAGAAGCGCTTCCCCTTCAACAGCCCCTGGATCCAGGCGATCAAGGTCGTCAAGAAGGGCGCCACTCGCCGTGCCAAGCTCTACAACGAGCGCACCTACTGCTCGCACAAGGCCGTCCGCAAGCTCGTCAAGAAGTAAGGTTTCTCGGCTTGAAGCCGACGGTGGATGGATGGAAAGCAAGGCCGCCCCTCTCGGGACGGCCTTCTTTTTTGCTATAATACAGGCGATGTTGAAGATCGATGTCATAAGCGTGCAGCCGAAGATGTTCGAGGGGTTCCTCACGGAATCCATCGTTGCGCGCGCCGTCAAGAAGGGCGCGTGCGAAGTGAATATCGTCGACCTGCGCGAATTCGGCGAAGGGCGCTGGCGCAAAGTCGACGACAGCCCGTACGGCGGCGGCCCCGGGATGCTGATGAAATGCGGCCCGTGGTTCGCGGCGGTCGAGTCGCGCATCGGCGAAGGCGTGCGTGCGCCCGGTACGCGCGTCGTAATGACGTCTCCCGCAGGAAGGAAGTTCACCCAGCGCGACGCCGAGTCGCTCGCGGCCGCGGAGCACGTCATATTCATGTGCGGGCACTACGAGGGCTTCGACGCGCGCATCGAGACGCTTGCGACCGATCTCTTCTCAGTCGGCGACTTCGTGATGACTGGCGGCGAACTCGCTGCGGCCGCAATGGTCGACGCGACGGTGCGGCTCCTTCCAGGTGTTCTCGGCGGCGGACCTGCCGCGACCGCGTCAGAGAGCTTTGGGCGCGACGGGCTTCTCGAGGCCCCGCAGTACACCAAGCCGCCGGAGTTTCGCGGCATGAAGGTGCCGGAAGTGCTTCTCTCCGGCGATCACTCGAAGATCGAGGCGTGGCGAAAGTCCGAGGCCCGCCGTCTCACCGAAAAGGAAAGGCCAGACTTGCTGCGATGATTGCGTCACTCTTCCTCTCTGTCGCGATAGTCGCGCACGAACCTGGCTACTACACCTCGCTCGCGAACCACGTCGGCCGGTGGCTCAAGGACCAGGACATCGCCGCCGAAGTTGTGAAGCCCGCCGAGATGCGCACGAAGCTCGCGAAGGAGAAGGTCGCCTTCCTCGTTGGCTTTGAATCGCCATCCGCCGACGAGATCAAGACACTCCGCAGTTTCCGCGACAGGGGCGGCAAGCTCGTCGTCTTCTATTCCGCCTCGCCGCAGCTCGGAGAGTTGATGGGCGTCAAGCCTGCGGGCTACAAGGCGGCTTCCTATCCAGGGCAGTGGAGCCGAATGAATTTCACAGGTGCCGCGCCGCCGGGAGCGCCGACGGCGATTCTCCAGACTTCGACCGTCCTGCAGCGAGCAGTCCCGATAAAGGGAAAGTCGCAGGTGATGGCTACATGGGTCGACAGGAATGGGAAGTCTACTGGTGACGCGGCGTGGATATCGTCGCCCTACGGTTGGTGGATGACGCATGTCCTTCTCGCGGACGGCGACGAAAGTCTGAAGGCGCGGCTTTGCGCGTCGCTCGTCGGTTCTGTCGACTCCTCGCAGTGGAGTCCCGCGCGCGCGGCGGCGAAGGCGGATGCGGAGTTCAAGAACCTTCGCGCATACGCCGCGAAGCAGAAGCCGAGCCGCGGCGAGATACACGCAGTGTGGGATCATTCGGGCTGCGGGCTATACCCGGGCAACTGGCCGAAGACGATGAAGCTTCTCCGCGAGAGCCATGTCACCGACCTTTTCGTCAATGTCGCAGGCGCGGGATTCGCGCACTATGCGTCCGACGTTCTGCCGCGCTCAAAGACATTCCGCGAGGAAGGCGACCAACTCGCGGCATGTCTTGCCGCTGCGCGAGGTGCGGGCATACGTGTCCATGCGTGGATTCTCTGCTTCACTGGAACACGCGCGTCGCCCGAGACGATATCGGCGTTCGACCGCAACGGCTGGCGGCTCAAGGCGGCGAACGGAAAGACGACTGAATATCTCGACCCCGCGAACGCGCTTGTCCGCGCGAGGATTCTCGCGTCAATCGACGAGATACAGCGGCAATATGCCGTCGACGGCATACATCTCGATTTCGTCAGATGGGGCGACTCGGCGGTGAAGCCGAAGAACGCGGCAGATGTCGTCACTCGCTTTGTCGCGGACGCGCGCAGGCATGTGAAGCGCCCGAAGTGGCTGACGACGGCTGTATACGGGAAGCATCCGCAGTGTATCGGATCGGTAGGCCAGGACTGGAAGGGGTGGCTGAACGCGAATCTTGTCGACTATGTAGTTCCGATGGACTACACCGAGTCGCCGGCAACGTTCCAGAGTCTGTTGGCGCTTCAGTCCGACACGCGCTCGCACGCGCAGAGGACGATTGTCGGTATAGGCGTTACTGCGAACGAGTCGCGTCTTGGCGCTCGCGAAGTTATCGACCAGGTGAACATGACGCGTCGCCGCGGTTTCGCTGGCAACGCGCTCTTCGACCTCGACACCACGCTCGAGAAGCGCATCCTTCCCTTCCTCCGCCTCGGCCTCTGGTAAGTCACATTCCCGACGCGGCGAGATCGGAGATGCGATCGTAGAATTCCATCCGGTCGATCTTCGAGAGATGGCGGACGCATTTCTTCGCCGCAAACTCCTGCGCGATGCGGCTTTCGCGCAGTTCGCCCCAGTCGCAATCCATGATGTTTCCGAGAAGCGTCTCCTTTGTCACGAAGAAGTCGCAGGGATAGACGTCGCCGTTTCGCTCGACTACGACATGTCCGTCGCAGCGGCCAGCGAAGAGGCATTGCTCCGCGCGCCCGAACGTCGCGTACGAAAGCGCCGCATCGATATTGCGAACTGAAACGCGCCTTATGTCGCCGTCCTCTAGCCACGCGTCGAGAACGCCGCAGAGAAATTTATCCCACTGTTGAGTCGAAATGCTTTCAAGGTGGTCGGTGTACTGCTGCCACTTCCCGCCAAGCTCGTCGCGAACATATCTGTAGATTTTCTTCGGCTCGTTGACATTGGAATTTGTCACGAGCGTCAGCACATTGTAGTCGCAGCCCGCTTCCCTCAGCGCATCGATTCCGCGCAGCACTTCTGCGTGTGTGCCGCGTCCGTCCGGCGTCGTGCGGTGCGCGTCGTGGATTGTCGCCGGGCCATCGACGCTTGCGCCGACGAGCCATCCTTCGTCCGCGAAAAACTTTGCCGCTTCGCGCGTCACAAGAGTCGCGTTTGTTTGAATCGAAAGCGATAGTCGCAGTCCGTCGGGAATGACTCTCTTTGCAAAGTCGTTTGCGCGGCGAAAGAAGTCGAGCCCTGCGAGCATTGGCTCGCCGCCTTGAAACGCGATTGAGAAAGAGTCGAAGGGAAGCGAAAGGTAGCTCTCGATCATTCGCTCAAGGACGGCATCCGACATCTTCGCCGGGCCATTAGGATAGAGTGACGCCTTGCCCAAGTAGAAGCAGTAGTCGCACGCGAGGTTGCACCTTGCGCCTACCGGTTTCACGAGAAGGGAGAAGGGCGTCATTTGCGAAGTCGTTCCTCGAGTATGCGCTCCATGTCTCGGAGCCGTTTCTGCTGCTCCGCGAGACCGGATAGGTCATTCTTCTGGAAGGGGTCTTCCACTACGTTGTATAGTCGCACTTTCGCGCCGCCCTCGCGTATCCTCGTCCGCAGCGCCACATAGTCGCCGACTCTCAGCATCTGCTGGAGTCCGCGCACTGGCGCCTTCCTTGCCTCAAACTCGCGGAACGCCTCGGTGTTGCCGCCCCACGGAAACTCATACTGCGAGTATACGAGCGATGGCTTGAAGGTTCTCGCACTTCTCAATTTGTCCCAGCGAGGGAAGAGTGACACGCCCTCGGACTCCTTCGGCGCTTCGGTGCCTGCGACATCCGCAAGCGTCGCCATCCAGTCGTGGAACTGCGAGGGCGAGTCGTCTTTCGTGCCGCCCGATATACGCGCAGGCCAGCGGACAAAAGTAGGGACGCGCATCCCGCCCTCGAACACATCTCGCTTAAGTCCGTCGAACGGTCCGTTCGAGCCGAAGAAGCGTGGGTCTGCGCCGTATTCGTCGGCAGGTCCGTTGTCTGATGTAAAGACAATCATCGTATCGTTGTCGAGCCCGAGGCTGTTAAGTTCGCCCATGAAATCCGCGAGCGCATAGTCGAGACGCGTGATTGCAGTCGCGTAGCGCGCGGCATTTTCGTGGAGGCCACGGTAGGCGGGGTCGATCCATGTGTTGCGCGCCGCGAGTGGCTCTGGTTCAAGTGGCCACTTTATGCCCTCTGCGGGATATGGCCGTCCAGGAATATGGAGCGGATGTTTTGTAGTAAGTGTGTCGTCGCTCTGCCCAGAACCGTGGATCGTATTCATGGCGAGGTAGAGGAAGAACGGAGTGTCGCCGTTTTCGGCCGCGTGGCGGGCGACGAGCTGCTTTGCCTTTGCGACGAAGAGGTCTGTCGAGTAGATTCCTTTAGCGGAGTCGGTTGCGTTTGTGCGGTTCTCGGTTATGCCCATGAACGCATTTCGTATATGCCCCTCGTAGTGGTAATACGTGTGCCCCGCCATGTGATCGAGGAAGCCGTAGAAGTAGTCGAAGCCGCGGTCGAGCGGATGCGAGGAGACGCTCTCTCCCGATTCGCCGCCGCCAGCAACGCCCCACTTGCCGACGGCCCATGTCGCGTAGCCCGCGCCGTGAAGGACTGAAGCGAGCGTGTTCGTCTCTGAGAATGCCCTGTCGAAGCAGTTGTCGCGAAGAGAGCAACACCCCTGGACGCGACCAGTGATAAGCGACGCGCGGCTTGGCGCCGAGACGGGAGCGGCCGCGTAGTGCGCCGTCAGAACGACACCCTCGTTTGCGAGACGGTCGAGGCACGGAGTGCGAAGCCGTGCGAGGACATTCGTCCGCTCGTTGCAAGTGAAGCCGACATCGCCAAAGCCGAGGTCGTCGGTCAAGATAAACACGATGTTTGGTCTCGTGCGCCCAATCGCGGCAATTGGCGCAATGGCCAGTGCCGCAACGATTGCAATAATTCCAAATGCCTTTTTCATTGCAGGAATGGATTTGACGCGAGCTCGCGGGCGATTGTCGTCTCGATTCCGTGGCCGGGAACCACTACCGTGTCCTTAGGAAGGACTTTTAGTTTTTCGAGCGATTCCTGAAGCGTCGCCATGTCGCCGCCGGGGAAGTCGGTGCGTCCGACCGAACCGCAGAAGAGCGTGTCGCCGGAGAAGAGCGTCGCCGGCTTGCCGTCGCTTGTCAGGGTCTGACCCTTCTGTAGAAGCTGATGTCGGATATTGGCGGGTAGTCTGGTGGAAATTGGTTGAAAGGATGAGATATTATCTTCGCGTCCGCGTCGCTGATGAAGACGGGAAGGTCGGGATAGACCCGCTGGAGTTCCGGAATTGCGCAGATGTGATCGAAGTGCGCGTGAGTGAGAAGGACTGCTGCGAGATCGAGCCCCTGTTTCTTTAGCTCTGCGCGTATGTGCGTCGCATCGGCTCCCGGGTCTACGACAATCGCCTTGCCGTTTTCGCTCAAGATGGAGCAGTTTACCTCAAAGGTTCCGACTTCGAAGGTTGTGCGGTTCATGGTGTCTTCTCCTTTTTTGCAATGCTTGCGACTGCCTTGCGCGCCGTTGCGAAGGCGAGAGTCAAGTTGTAGCCGCCGGTCGGACCGTCGATGTCCATGACTTCCCCGGCGAAGTAAAGTCCAGGCACGATTTTCGACTGCATCGTGTGCGGGTCTATCTCCCTCGTGTCAACGCCGCCAAGCGTCACGATTGCTTCTTTAAGCGGCCTCGGGTTGATTTTCTCAACGCGCACCGTCATGCCGTTGAACAACGCTTCGACCGCAACTCCCGTTCCCCGTTCCCTCTCGTAGTGTTCGATAAAGCGCTGTGCGTTGTAGATCGCAGCGCCAGAGAGCCCGAACGACTCGCAGTCGATTTCGCCGCAGTACTCGAAAATCGTTTTGCCCGCTGCGTCGAGCACCTTCGTCGTGCCGTCCTCGAAGCGGCGTCCGGCGAGACGCGTCACCTTCGGGTCGCGCGTCTCGAGCCCGATAAGCCCTGGGCGATACGGAACAATCGAGTGTCCGAGCGATTTCGCGAAGTTCTGCCCGTCGCCGACCGAGCCGGTCTTCGGATAGCTCACGCCGCCTGTTGCGATAAGAACGTTCTCCGCCCAAAGCGTAAAGTTCTTTGTCGAGACGAGGAATCCGTTCTTGAGCGGCTTGATCGCCGTGACCGCGCAGTTCGAGATAATCGGCACTTCTTCGTCGCGCAGCAAGTCGCCGAACGCATGGACTATCGTCGCCGCCTTTTCGTCGGCGGGGAAGAACCTCCCGTCGGTCATGCGCTTTGTCCTCACTCCGAGCGACTGGAACCCACGGCAAATCTGCCGTGGTGGGCATTCGCGCACCGCCTCCGCGACGAAATCGGCGCACGACCCCTCGCCCAAGTCGCGGAGAAATTCGTCGGGCGAGATGTCCTTTGCGAAGTTGCAGCGGCCGTTCGCAGTCATCAGCACTTTCGAGCCGAGCCGCGCCTTGCGCTCGATCACGACGCAGGGGATATGTCGCTCTGCGGCGACCGCCGCTGCGAACATTCCCGCTGCGCCACCTCCTACGATGGCAAGCTTTACCGGCCTATGCGTTAGTGGTGCGTGAGTTGTCATTGAAGTCTGATGATGAACGGCAGTTCTTCGCTGCCCGTCATGAATGAGATTAGTTCTGATTGTTTCGACTCGTTCCCGTCCTCATCAAACGCCGAGACCGAGACGACATACGATGAATTGGGAGAAAGCCCTCTGATTGTTGCCGCGTTGCCAGTCGTGAATACGGTCTTGATGAGGTTGGTAGAACTGGTGGTTGATGGACTATTATTGACGAATGTGAGATAGTCGATATAGACGACTCGTTTGGATCCACTCCCGTGTGTATTGAATATGAGAGGTGTGTTAGCCGGTAATGTCGCCAATGAAATCGAATGAGTCACAAAATTATTTGTGACCATCGTAATCAGCGGGAATTCGTTCGTATGCCCTGCGGAATCTTCATATCCTATGCCGAAATCCTTGCTTTGTCGATCTGTGGGAATTTTCAGGGATATTCTTAATGATAATTTGGAGCAGTCTTGAAAACCGGAGTGGACAAGGAATCCCTTCCCATTGCCATCCGAGATCTGGATTATGCCGGCTGTACTCGCTGGGAGTTTGACGACGGACGATCCGGCAAATGCGGGAATCGCGTTCGTGAATTCTTCAGTTATGTCGCGCGCCTGCCCGCCGCTATTTGTAAATTCATCGAAACTGTATTCCAGGGTTGAGCCGCCGGCGATCTCTTTTTCTACAACCTCGCATACGTCGATTCTATTGGAGACAGCGCTTCCATCGTTTGCCCATGAAAGGCGGCATCGTGTCCCCTTAATCTCGTCCGATTGCAGATTTGTTGGTGCTTCGATTAATGGCACACCTGAAATGACGGCAGAATAAAGGTGCCAGCTGCCGGAATTGCCTGTTAATGTGGAAATGGCGAAGGACCTGAAGTGGTTGCCTGCGTCGATGTTGAACGTCTTTTGCTCGTGTTTGTCTTTTTCGTGTACGTAGGGGATTTCGATTTCGTGATTGTCTGGAAGCCTGATTATTAGTTTTCTTGCTGGTGTGGTGCTGGAGCACGAGAGATCAAGGCTGATGTTCGTGATCACGAATGGAAATGCCGGCGACGTTATTGACGTATTTCCGCTGTTGAAATATACATGGTTGCCGGTGGCAATTTTAACCGCTGGATCGTATACCCACTCCGTCGCGTTCGTTAGCGCTGCGTCGAATGTGACGTTGATGGATGTGGCGAAGAGAAGCGCAGGGGAAAGCAGCGCGGCGAATGCGACGAGGTGTTTTCTTGTCTTCATTGCAGCCGGAAGTCGACTCCTTTCTCCTCGAAGTAGGCGTTGAACATTACTTTCGCGGGGATGTCGAGCCCGGCTTGAACGACGAGATCGTAGCCGCATGCGTCGCGCAGTCGGTTTGCGATCAGCGCGACTACGGACTCGCGCAAGTTTTTGGCCGAGAGAAGCGCGAACTTGTCGCAGTCTGCGGCGAGCTGCACGATGTCCTCGCGGTCGGCTTTTCCGTCCTCGCGGTTCTCCCCGAAAACTCGCTCGACGAGGGTCTTTTTCTCGAATGACTCGCGCTGGAGAAAATGGTCTATGGAAATAATCTTCGGCGGTGGGAGCGTCAACGTCACTGTCTTCGCTGCTTTGTCGACGACCGGTGTCTCGGCCTGCGAGAGATCATAGCCTGCCTTGATGGTGTAGACCGTATCGCGCACCGTGTCTGTAGAGACGGTCGAGCCGATGTGCACGACCTTCCAGACGATCTTGCGCGTCGCAAGTTCTGCGATGGGGGAGTTTTCGCTCACGACGGACGAGGCGAAGGAGATTGCTTGCCTGTCGCGCCATGCGAGAAAAGCGAAGAGTCCGCCGGCCGCGATGACAGCGACGACTAAAAGCGTGATTGGCACGCCCGTGAAGCTTGTCAGTATTTTACGCATGAGGCAAGAATGACGAGCAGCACGACTACCGCTGCGCCGAGAATCGTGGTGATTTTGGTTTGTCGGGTCATCGCGCTGTATTATAGCAAAATGGTATAATATGCGAAATGCAGAATTTAGCTACAGTCGCGGTGCAGGTCGGCGTGCTCTTCGCCCTTATGGCGGTTGGGGCGGTCTGCCGTCGCGTCCGCCTCGTCGACGAAACGGCCGTGAAGGGGATAGTGAACGTCCTTCTTCTCATCGTCACGCCATCACTCATCGTCGACTCCTTCCAGCGTCCTTTCGACTCGTCGATGATGCACGGTTTTTTCTGGGCGTTCGCAATCGCCTCTTTCGCGCATTTCGCCATTATCCTGCTCGCCCGCCTTTTTTCGCGTGGCGACGACAAATCGCGCCCAGTCCTGCGCCTTGCGATGGTGTTCTCAAATGCGGGCTTCATGGGGATTCCGCTCGAGCAGGCGATCCTCGGCGCGGAAGGTGTCTTCTACGGAATCGTCTATGTAGTCGTCTTCAACTTCTTCATGTGGAGCTGGGGATTGTATGAAATGAGAGGTAAAGTTCCACTCTCCAACTCCAACTCGAAACTCGAACTTAAGGAGAAGTGGCGTTCGCTGCGGCCGATGATCGTAAACCCCGGCACCGTCGGCCTTGCGATAGGCCTGCCGCTCTTTTTCGCTTCCGTCTCGCTCCCCGCCATCCTCAAGACGCCGATAAGTCTTCTCGCCGGGCTCAACACTCCGCTTGCCATGCTCGTCATTGGCTTCTATCTCGCGGGCGCGGACTTCCGCCGCGTCGTCCGCATGCCGAGCGCCTATCTCGCGGCAGCCGTCCGTCTTGTCGCCTATCCTCTTGCGATGGTTGCGCTGCTCTTCCCATTGCGCGCCCACTTCCCGCGAGAGATGATGCTTGCGCTTGTGACGGCGGCATCTGCTCCCGTTGCGGCAATGGTGTCGATGTTCGCGTCGAAGTTCGAGCGTGACGTCGACCTTTCCGTAGGGCTCGTCAGCGGCACTACGCTCCTCAGCATCTTCACGATGCCGCCGGTGATAGCGCTTGCGATGGAAGTGCTTTAGGCGAGCCGGCGGCAAGTCTACCTGCGGCCGCGTAAGCGCGGCCGCAGGTAAAAAGTGCAATCTTAGGATTACGGCTTGAGATAGAGGTGGCAGTGTGGACATTCACCCGCCCTTCGGCAACCTCAACGCTAAACCGCGAGCAAAAACCAACCATCCTTCGTGTCGAGTCCAAGAACGATTTCGACACAACCATCCCACATTCGCAATCCTTCGAATCGACAACGTCGAGCTGTATGGCCTTGGCTCGTCCATCAACTGCCTTGGCCGTCGCGTCACTTCCTACGCCACCCGCGACGCGAAGGAGATCGCCAAGCTGCTGTCCCCAAACTTCATCCCCAAACTTCTCAAGAGAAAAAAGCTGCTCAAATCACGCGCGAAAATGCATCGCTCCCGCCGACTAAGCGGTACATACGGCTTTGTTGCGTCGGGACGTCCTTTGTGTTGGCACGAAAGTTCGCATAGTTTGTTTAGGTGCCATACATCGTGCTGCAAAATTTTGGCACAAAAGTCAAGTCTGTGCAATTAGGTGCCATTTTGTGGTTGCGCTATGTGGTCAATTTATGATAAAATCGTGTCGGAAATCTGCATATAGTGTAGAAAGGAGCTCTCATGCAGCAATTCTATGGTCGCGAAGATATTCTTTCGGATTTAAGTTCGTTGTGGAAGAAAAGAGTTTCTTCCTTTGTTACGTGCCGCGGGCGACGTCGTGTCGGAAAGTCCACGCTAATAGAGAAGTTTGCGGAGAAGAGCGGTGCTCGATTCATTCGCATAGAAGGTGTTCGCCCAAGGCCGAAGATGACGAACGCAGATGAACTTGCCAATTTTGCCGAGCAGCTTGCGGCGTCTACCGGAGCAGAAGATTCGCCCCCGTCGAATTGGCTGAATGCCTTTCTGCGCCTGGACGGAAAGATCGACGACCGGGAACGGACAGTTGTCCTGCTGGACGAAGTGTCATGGATGGCACATTACGATTTGCGTTTCTCCAGCACTCTTAAAATCGCCTGGGATGCCCATCTCAAGAAGCATCAGCGGCTTGTATTCGTCGTCTGCGGAAGCGTTTCGACATGGATACTTGAAAACATCATAAAAGACGGGTCGTTCTACGGGCGGCGTTCGCTTGATGTCGTAGTGCCAGAGTTGCCTCTTGCTGAGTGTGTGAAGTTCTGGGGGAAATCCGCGGCACGGATTGACCGGCGCGAAATCGTCGACGTGCTTTCCGTGACGGGCGGAATCCCGCGCTATCTGGAGGAGATTAACCCCGGTGCTTCGGCCAACGAGAACATACGAAGGCTGGCATTCCGCCCGAAGGGAGTGCTGCGCGAAGACTTCGACGAGATGTTTTCCGATGTCATCACCAGCCTGCCCACCCTTACGGAGGCCGTCCTGCGAACTCTGCTGGATAACGCTTGCACGGTGACGGAAATAGCCGAGATGCTTGGCATGGAGAAGAACGGTCATATTTCATCCGTGTTGCTTCAGCTTGAGGAGGCCGGCATGGTGTCTGCGGACGAGGGCAGAAATCCGTCGTCTGGCAAGCAGATGCGGGAGAAGCACTACCGTCTGCGGGACAACTATGTGCGGTTCTACCTCAAGTACATCGAGCCGGTCAAGAACACGATTGACGCGGGATCGTTCGGATTCGCGTCGCTTGACGAACTGAACGGCTGGGAGTCGGTCAAGGGGCTTCAGTTTGAGAATATGGTAGTCAACAATGCTCCTCAGCTGATACGACCTCTGGGGATTGGACGCGCACACGTGCTTTCGTGCGCGCCATACCGCAGAACGGGTAAATTGGCTGATGGCGTCCAGGTTGATTTGATGATCCAGACTCAGCGTGCAACATACGTAATTGAAGTCAAGCGCAAGCGCGAAATCGGACACGAGGTGATCAAGGAGATGGAGCGTCGGGTTGCGAAGATTCCGCGAAAAGAAGGTCGTTCCATTCGTACGGCGCTTGTCTACGAAGGGCATCTCGCGCCTATTGTCGAGGCGGAAGGCTATTTCGACGCGATCGTGCCATTCAAGGAACTCCTTGGCCTTTAGCTCGCGGTCCAAAATCTCCCAAGCGGTACATACGGCTTTGTGACGGCTGGGCTGCTATGGAGAGACGAAATCGGTGTTGTGGCATCTGAAGTTTTCGATGTTCTTGCCCTGCTCTCTTCCCTCGAATCGCTGGCAAGACGCAAACCCGACGTTGCCGTTTTTTATGATTGCCGTCCGCCGGCAGGATCGGCGCGGTCAGGGCCCTCTACAAGGCGTTCTTTGGCTAAGCCTGCGCAACGTCGTCTTAAGTTCCGCAGTGAGCCGCGAGGGCTTCCTGAATTATTCATCGGCCGCCGCGTCACTTCCTGCACCACCCGCGACGCGAGGGAGATCGCGAAGCTGCTGGCAATGCTGTCATGAGCGCTGCCGACGGCGCAAACCCTTGCAAAATAGGCCTTTCGTGGGGTCTGTCCCTCAAGTTTCCAAAACCGCTCAGGGGTCGCAAAGGTTCGGCAGCCCAAAGTAAAATTGGGGAACCTCCAAAAGGGCGGGTGAATGTCCACGCTGCCACCTCTATCTCAAGCCGTAATCCTAAGATTGCACTTTTTACCTGCGGCCGCGCTTTACGCGGGCGAGGGCCGCGGCCGTCGTGTTGACGGGCGGACAGCCCGAGCCGGCGGACGAACACGGATGCAAGGAACACAAAGGCGGCGATAGTATATATCCACGGCGCGAGGGGAACGGACGTGCGGACAGCCGGAAGATCGTCCCAGATATCGTCGAATGCCGTGCGCACGCGCCCCTTTGTGCGCTCCGAAAGCCGTCTCATCGCGCGTTCGCCCGCCGCAGGATCGGGATGTCGGTGGAACTCTGCCGGATGGGGAAGGCACGCTGGAGCGAGCGCGACCGTCTTTCCGTCTGGCAACGTCACGATGGGGAACGCAGGTTCGTTTCCGTAAAGCGGAACGAACGCCGAGAGCGTGTCGGACGATTCCCACCTGAGTGCGTCCTCGACGCGAGTGACCCCGTCGTTGCCACGGTCGAGAAGGGTGACAAGCCGAAGTCCGGAGTTAGGTACGGCGGTCAGCGGATTTGCCTCGTCCGCAACGGCCGTGATGCGGACGCCGCCAGCTTCAACGCGCCGCTCGAAGTGGAAGCCCGCCTGCTCCGTCTCGCTGTCGCCGAGCGTCCACCTCGCGATGGCAGTCGCAATCTCCGCGCCGTCCTTCGAGGTCATAAGTGGCGCTGCGTGTTTTCCTGCCATCTCGCCGGTGAATGCGAGGGTTCGCCCGGCACCAGCGCGGCGGAACGCGAGGACAGGCGCGTGCTCTTCGTCCTCGGTGAAGATCGCAGTCTCGGCGTCGTCGCGTATGTACGTTAGGTTGTATCCACCGATGGACGCGAGCTCTGCGGGAAGTACATCGGAGAGCTGCCGCAGGGAAGACGTCGTCTTTATCGGCGTCACGTTCGTGCACATCGCTGTCTTCGCGACAAGATAAGTGTCCTGCATGAAGAGCCGTGGAATTTCCTTTGCGTCGGACTCGAACTGGCATGTCCCGTTGCCGGCCTCCGCGATTTCCTTTAGGAGCTTTGCGTCGCAGTCCGATTCCGTTCCAAGCCCTATTACGCTCACCGTGATGCCAGCAGCCGTCGCCTTGCCGAGATAAGAGCGGAAGTTCCCTGGCTCCTCGGAGTCTGCGGCGTCGGCGAAGAGAATAAGATGCTTCGTCTCAGCCGAGGCGCGCGAAAGCTCCCGCAGCCCCGCAGTGATTCCCTCCTCGACGAAGATGCCGCCGCCCATCGAACGGATGCCGAGGATCTCGTTTCTGCGCGCCTGCACCTGATCGGCATATTGCATCGCGATGACGACGTGCGGCTGCGAGTCGACGGCGATCACGGCGATTTCGTCAAGCGAGGTGAGCATGTCCAAGGCGCCGACGGCACCGAGGTTCGCCATGTCCATCTTCGTGCGCCCGCCTCCAGCGCCGGCCATCATCGACCCGGATCTGTCCATCACGATCGCAAGCGCGATGGAGAACTTGCGGTGTTCCTGCCTCAGCTCGAGCGAGACAGGAAGTATGTCCTCGACTGCCGTCTTGTACCACCCGCCCGGCCCAAACGACCTTTCGCCTCCGACAAGCGCGACTCCGCGTCCGAGATCGGTTGCATACGAGGCGAGCTCGCGCAGGAAGTGCGGCTGGAAGTCTTTTGCCGGCACATTGTCGAGAAGCACTCCGCCATAGTCCTCGAGCGCGGCAAGTCCGCCGCGGAACGACTTCGCTTCTCGCACTTCCACCGGAACGCCGCCGCGTCTTATTGTCTCTGCGGCAGAGGCCTCCGGCTCGTCCGTGAGGTATAGGAGCGGACGCTTGCCCTCCACTTTCACGAGTAGCGTCGCGCTGTTGTTGCCGTGGCACGGGTCGTCCTTCGTCGGTGAGATTTCAAGGGAGTATCGCCTGACTCCCGCTCGCCCCGCGAAGTCGCGGAAGACGAGCGGGGTGAGACCAGGCCTGAAGACCTTTGTGCCGTGCGCTATCACATTCGTTCCGCGGAGAAGCGCATACGAGTTTGTCGTCGTCTCGGTTGCGCTCGCCCACGCAGTTATCGGCACGGGGGCGTTTGGCGCGACGGACGCCGGTGCGTCGACGCTTGCGACGAAAAGGTCGTGCGCGAAGGGTCTCGACTGTAGGAACGTGTCGACGGCCGTCGACGACGGCTCTGCTGGCGCGGTGAAAAGACCGTCAGACAGGACGAGCATCTTCGCCGGCGTTCCTTCCTCAACGAATGCCGCTGACTTCTCGATTGCCTCGCGCACATTCGATCCATCGCGGTCGAGATCCTGGATGAACTCAGAAAATCCCTCGCTTCCCGGCTGAGTCTCGATGACGGCGTTTTTGCCGAATGCGACGACTGCGAGCTCCGCGTTGGCGGGACGCGCGGCGGAAATGCCGCGGATGATTCGCTCCTGTTCTGCAAGCGCGCTGTCTGTCATCGACCGCGAGCGGTCCGCGACGACGAC
Organism: uncultured bacterium; assembly: GCA_902761275.1. Taxonomy (GTDB): domain Bacteria; phylum Verrucomicrobiota; class Kiritimatiellia; order RFP12; family UBA1067; genus UBA1067. The sequence goes on from CACWJS010000134.1 coordinate 19,471, forward strand.
GAGCCGTCCGGCGCGATCGGCTTTCGGGAAGACGGGCCTTAAAAGCGCGATGGCCGCAAGTACTGCGACGGCGACTGCCGTCTTTGAGCGGGCGAAGCGGAAGTGCAGCAGAAGCGCAAGTATGGCGAGAAGGGCTGGCATCCAGGCGACAGACTTGTTTCGCCGCGCGTCCTCCGGCGCGTTTGCGCTTGAGCCGAGCTTGACGGACGCGCATTTCGTGAGGTCGCTTTCGTCTGTGTCGAGAAGCCCTGCGGACTTTTCCCTCTCCTTCGGCTGCATATCGCGCATTCGACTGTCTGCCACCGTGAGCGCATTCTGGATGAAGGCGGGGAAAGCCGGCGAGCGAAAGAAAGGAAGGGTTGGATTGGAGAATCCGACATGGCATTCGTTAGAGGTGGTCGAGACGAGCGGGGATGTACCGAGAAATGCAATTGGCACTCCTGGTAGCGTGTCGGACGAGAGAGCGTAGGGATCGCCGTCGAGAGCCACGCCGTCGAGGAGCGGTTCTGCCGGGTCTGTCCAAACGGGGCCGCTTGTCCGCGCCGCGGAAGACTCGTGAAAGCGGACGAGATACTGCCGAGGCGACGGCGTGAAGTCTGAGTCGGTGAATACGATATCTGCCTCTGCGACTGAGACATAGTTTGTGACGAACCCAGTCGCGTCGAGTGCGCGACGAATGATGTCGATGCGCGGCTTGTTGCGAAAGCGGATTGCGGCGGAGACGGAAGGAACCTCCGGAGGAAAGAGGGTTGCGAAGTTGTCTGCCAAAAGCGCGTCGTCGGGAAGAGTGGCGACAATCGGCCCTTCGGACGCGGCGACGGTCGTCGAAAACCGCGCCCGCCCCTCGCTGTCGAGTCTGAGTGTTGTCGTGCCGTGTCCTGAAAGGGCGAGTTTGACTTCGTTCTCGCCAGTGCCGAAGCGCCGCACTTCGATGAAGACGGAGTCTGTTGCCGGCGTTGTCCTTAGTCGCCTTGTCGCAGTGATCGCGAAGTTCGGCAGCGGCTTTCCGAAAGACGACCAGCGAAGTCCTGCGCGCGCGACGCCGTCTTCTGGCGGCGTATCGGTGAGAACGAGTATTTCGTCGCCAGGAAGAACCACCGACTTCGCCGCGTCGATCTCCCGTGCGAGGGCATGCGAGTCGGACGCAGTGCGGACGGACACCTTGTCCTTTGTGCCGCGCTTTTTCTCGCCTGCAAGCGCGGCGTTTGCGAGCCGCGCAGGGTCGCCGCCGTTTGCGGACATCGACGGCGATTCGTCGAGGACGACATGGAGTGTGCCAGAGCTTCGCCGCCATGCGAGCGGTGTGAGCGCGGCGAAGACGAGTGCGAGAAGGGCGAAGAGTTCAAGCCAGAAGATCGGCGGCAGGATAAGTCGGTCGCGTCGTCTCGACTGCGTCGACATTGTCTTCGGCCGCGGCCACAGCAAGAGCGAGCCGACAGACTTCTCGGGGCTCTTCCTGCGGAAGCAGTAGACCGCCGCAAGGCCTGCGGCCGTTGCGAACCCTACTGCTGCAAGTGGTGTCGCGAAAATCATCCACGTCCCTCCACGAGAGATGCGGCGGCGAGGGAAGAGATGCGCTCGGGACGTGGCGCTTCTGCCGCGAGATCGACGAACGTAGCGCCGAGGCGGTTGGCGGCGGCTGTCCAGCGGGCGGTGTGCGCATCGAGCGCGGCACGATACTTTGAGAGGGTGTCCGAGTCCATCGTCATCTCGCGCCGCTCGCCAGTCTCGGAATCGACGAGCTCGAACGCGCCGGATGCGGGGGGATCGGCCTCTTCGCGCGAAAGGACGCGCACGATGGCGAGCGCCGCCGAGTTGTGCGAAAGGCGGACGAGGATGGAGTCCGGATCTTCGTCGAAAAGCGTGTCCGTTATGTAGACTGGATGTTCCCTGTAGACGACGCGGCAGCCGTCGGCGGCGGTGGAGAGAAGCCCGAAGAGCCAGTCTGCGCAGGCGGACTTGGTGGGCGGCGTTTCCATTGACGCCGAGCGGTCGCGAAACACCTCTACTACTGGCGCCACTTCCTCTCTGCGCACCCGCACGACTTCTCGCCCTGTCCGCGCGAGGACCGTCCAGTCGAGGTTGCGGAGATCGTCGCCAGGCGTGTAGTCGCGATAGTCCTGGAATTCGAGCGACTCGCCTGCGCGGGAACCGAGGCGCGAGCCGACGCCGCCTCTCAACGCGAGGCGCGGCAGAAGGAACTTGAGCCCCCGCCCGTCGATTCGTCCTGCCTCTTCCGCTTCGGTCATTCCGGCTTCCTGTATTTTCTGAACGCAGAGATTGACGAGACGGCGACGATTACGACGGAGAAGAGAAGGAGAATGCCGTAATTGCGGAAGTGTTCTATCGGATGTTCGTTTATCCCGGCGAAGTTGCACGGCAGCATCTCTCCTGCGCCAGATGAGATAGCGCGCACTTCCGCCATAAACGAGATGACGCTGACCAGGCAGAGGAGCGCTATCATGATCCATCCAGCGAAACGGTATGTCCGAGGCAATGCCTTTTTGCGCCTCAGGATCGCGCCAACGAGAATCGGCGCGAATGTGACTTCCGCGACAACTGAGCAGAGGATGAGGATCTCGTCGCCGTCCTTAACGCGCAGGGAGAATATGCCGCCGGCAACCGCGATGATCAAGAAGGCGAAGAGCATGCCAGGAACAGCCCCCGTCGTGAACGGGAACGCAAGCAGCCGTCGGAAGAATCCGCGCGGGGCCGACCCCCTGGCGGCGCGAGGAATCTCGCGTGGCGAGAGAGCCGACTGAATGAGCAGAACGCCTGCAATAGACACCCAGGTTATGCACCATGCGTTGCACGCGTCTAAACTGTAGAAAGCCAATGTCGACGAGAGAAGGAAGAGCGCGAAGACGACCCTGCGGAACGGACGCTCGCCATCCACATGAGGCGGCGAGAGAAGCGACGCGCAGTAGGCGCGGAAGAAGACGAGTGTCGCAACGAGCGAGAGGAGGATGTATGTCGTCGTCGCCAACGTGGAAGGCGTCTCGCTGTGGCTGCCGATTGTCATCAGCGAGATTTGCGACACGCTTGAGAATATTGTCAGTAAGAAGAACAGCAACACGGTAGTTATGACCTTCATCGCCACCGATCCTTGGCGGCATGCGACAGAGAGCGCAATGGCGAAGGTCGAGAGCCCGTAGGCGAAAAGCCCGAACGGCATGAGGAACACCTGTTCGAGCGGAATGCCGCGCAGCAGGTACGCGAAGATGAAGAACGGCATTGCCGTCGCGACGGTGGCGCCAATGAGGATCGCGGTTGCGGCGAGCCGTCCGCCGATGATGTTCGCGGGGGTGAGAGCCGTCGTGAACTCAAGCCCCGTCGCGTCGCGCTTTGTCTCCATGATCGCCTTCATCGTCGCATAGAACGGTATGCCGAGGCAGGCGACGAGTCCGGTAATGACCGAGACCATTGTGAAGGGGCCTTCGCCGAGTCCGTCGCCGAACGCGAGCTCCTCCGGCGGCTTGTCGCGCATTGCGGTCGAGACCGCGAGCATCGTGAACACGAAGAGAATTCCGGGGAAGATGGCGAGACTCATCGTGATGATCTTAGAGCGGACGAGCTGCCTCAGTTCCCTGAGCGCCACCGGGTTGATCGAAAAGATGTTTTTCATGCGAGGGCTCCTTTCGTCACGTGCATGAAGACGTCTTCGAGGCGGCCTGCCTCGGAGGCAAAGTGGATTGGCACGAGTCCACGCGAGAAAAGACCCTTCGCGAGCTCGGCGGCCGCTTCGTCGCCAGATGCGATTCTCGCCCTGAAGCCGTTGCCCGCCGCCTCGGCCTCCTTTACGCCGGGCATTTCGAGGAGCCGCGCAAGGAAGTCCTCTCCCTCCTTCTGCGCGAACCTGAGCCGTATCCATGCCGTGTCGTCCTCGAAGTCCGTCGAGAGCCGCCTGCCGCGCTCGATGATGACTGAAGTCGTGCACATCTCCTCGAGCTCGCTCAGGATGTGCGACGATATGAGGATCGCCTTTCCGTTCTCTGCGAGCGCCTTGACGAGCTCTCTCAGCTCGATGCGGGCGCGCGGGTCGAGTCCGTTCGCCGGCTCGTCCATGACGATCACCTGCGGATCGTGGACGAGCGCGCGCGCGAGCGAGACGCGCTGCTTCATTCCCTTTGACAGTTCGTGGAGCGTCTTGTCGCGGAACGAGACGAGCCCCGTGAAGTCCTCGACGGCCGCAAGCGCGTCGGCAAGCGCCTTGCCTCTGAGTCCGTAGGCGCGGCCGAAGAAGTCGAGGTACTCCTCCACGGTCGTGTCGGTGCGGTCTGGCAGCTCGTCCGGCATGAAGCCGATGGCGCGGTGGGCAAGCGCCGGATCGTCGAGTATGGATTTCCCGTCGAGAAGAATGTCGCCAGAATCGGGAATGTCCAGCGTTGCGAGAATGCGCATCGTCGTAGTCTTGCCGGCGCCGTTCGGCCCGACGAACCCGACGACTTCGCCAGAGGAGAACGAAAACGACAGGTCGTCCACCGCTTTGAATCCGCGTTGGAAGATGCGCGTAAGGTTGCGTATCTCGACTTTCACTTTGCCACCTCCTTTCTGCCGTCTTGCGCGACGCACCCGGCGACGACCGCCTCTGCCGTCTCGTAGGACTTCGTTTCGGCAAGCGGAGACGGGAAGAAGGGCGAGCCCGCCAGCCGAACTATATATGTTCTGTCAGGCATGGCGGTTTTCTCTCCGCCGGCGATTTCAAGTGTCTTGATCCAGCTACGTCCGTATTCCGCGGACTTGCCGAAGAATGCGGAGGCGAGTTCCTCGGCTGGAGACCTGAGGTGTTGTGCAGAGAGCGCGCCGAAAGGAATGCCGACAACGGGAGTTTCCGCTCCTGGTTCAAGTGGAGGTATCTTGTAGCGTTGCCCGTCTAACTGCAGCTGCCCGCCAACGATTGGCGAACCGAGCAGGTTCGCGACGGAGATCTTTCCGTCCGCGCCGCGCTTCACGTCGAGCCGCTCGGAGCGCCGTTCGGCTCGCTCAAAGTCGAAGAACGCAGCTGAGAGGGGCTTGACCCAGTCGCCGTCGAGACGAAAGGTCTCGCCGCATTTCACTATTAAATGGTCATAATCGCGCCCGCGTAGGCGGAAGGACGCGTCGGACGGAATCGACATCTTCCTGGTGACCTGTCCAGGGGCGAAGATGGCGAACTGTCCGCGCGACACCGCGAGACGGCTTTCCGGGTCGAGTATTGTCACGGTCTGCACTCGAACGGTCGGCGTGGTGCCGTATGCGGCGAGCGCGACGAGCGCGACGACGATGGTCAGCGCAAGCGCCGAGCCGGGAAGCGCCGCGAGGAGGAAAAGCCGTCTGTTTTTCCTCGCGCAGTACCAGACTGTGGCGGGCATGACAACTATGGCGACGAGCGCGAGGAAGGCGATGAGAATTCCGACTGGGAGTGACCGACCGACTTGTATCGGCACTTTTGCGACATTGTCGGAGAACTTTTTGCGCGAATTGCTTGTGTAGTAGGAGACTTCAAGGTCACCGTGGCGGCGGCCCATTGCAGCTTTTGCCCTGGCTTCGATGTCCTTTGGATGGCGCGCGCCGTCCTCCATCGTCATTACTTCGCCGCCGAGAAGTTCGTAGGCGCGAAGGGCCGCGCGCGTCTCGTCGGAGAGCGACGAAGCGACGTTCTTTGCGAGGCAGACGGAGTCGAACGGAAGGTAGGCGCGGAAGTCACGTGGCCACTCGTCCGGCTTGCGCCGAAGCTCTACCGTGTTGAAGTCGTACTTGAAGGAGGGCAGTATCGAGTCGCGAGTGATGCCATCCGAGAGAAGAAGATTCGGGTCTGCCCCACTTGTTTCGTAGTTGGCCGCGTGGCTGGAGAGAGAGATGTACTCAATGCCCCTGAACTGTGAGGTGGTTGCGGGCGGCTTTGGCTCGGAGATGCTGAAATGGTAGCCGCTTGACCTGTTCTCGGATGTGAACGCAAGCGGAAGCGTGACGGTTACCGCCGACATTGGCTCAATCGTTACGGTTCTGTATGAATCCGATGAGCGAGCTGCACTTGCCGAGACTTTGAAAGTCCGCGGAACGGGCAGGAGGTTCCTCAAGGAAACGCGGTAGAACGGCTCGTCGTGCGAGAGCGCCGAAGGGGAGACCGACTCGTCGCGGTATTCGAGAGAATCGATTAGGCGGCAGCTATGCCAGTTGGCTTCGGCAAGGACGGCGGTAAGCCCGCCGACCTTCGCTGGTGCCGGCATTCCCGAGGTATGGATCGATGGCTTCGCCTGCGCAGCCGACAGCGCTACCGCGACCGCGAAAAGAAGAATTGGTTTTCTGTATGTAGTCATATCTCTAATCCCTAAAACATCTCTGTGTTAAACCTAAATTCGATAGTTGATTCTGTCCTCATCGCTCTCCTGTATTCTCCTGTTCTTTGTGGCTCCACTTTTATTACTCCGCTACGGGCACGGAATCGAGTATGCGCTGTGCGACATCTTCGGACGTTACGCCGTCCAAAGAGGCGCGATAGTCGAGGACGAGGCGGTGGTTTAGGACAGGAAGCGCGACGGCGCGAACATCGTCGAACCCGACCGAGGGTCGGCCGTCGAGAAGCGCGACGGCGCGAGCCGACTCTGCAAGCGCAATCGCCGCGCGAGGCGAGGCGCCGTACTTGACATGCTCCGCTCCGTGCGTCGCGGCGACGAGCCGTCCGATCCACGCGGCTACTGCCTCGGGCAACACGACGCGCGAGGCAGTGTCGAATGCGCGCGTAAGCGCGTCCTTCGAGAGCGAGAAGTTGGGGTCCGGCATTTTGCCCTGCGACCGCGACGAAATGATCGCCGTCAGCGTCGCGGCGTCGGGAGAGCCGATGCGGAGGCGGAAGAGGAATCGGTCGGTCTGCGCCTCGGGGAGCGGATACGTTCCCTCGAGCTCGATCGGGTTCTGGCTTGCGAGGACGAAGAACGGGTCCGGCAGCTGGCGCGTCACGCCCATAAGCGTGACGGAGCGCTCCTGCATCGTCTCGAGGAGCGCCGACTGCGTCTTGGGCGAGGCGCGGTTGATTTCGTCCGCCAAGAGCAGGTTGCAGAACACGGGCCCCGGCTTGAACGCCATTTCGCGCGAGCCGTCCGGCCGCGACTCGAGGATGTGCGAGCCGACGATGTCGGACGGCATCAGGTCGGGCGTGAACTGTATGCGCTTTGCGTCGAGCTCGAGTATCTTGGCGAGCGCGGTGACAAGCGCTGTCTTGCCGAGCCCGGGAAGCCCCTCAAGGAGAATGTGCCCGCGTGCGAGGATCCCTGCGATCACGAGCCGGTGCAGCGCGGGGCGGCCGAGCAGCATCGAGTCGAGCGCGGCGAGCGTGCGGTCGAGGTCCTGCTTTACAGGCGCTATTTCATCTGGTGA
>CACWJS010000135.1 GCA_902761275.1 uncultured bacterium
CGATCGCAAGACTGCGAGTGTCGTGGGGTTGTGGCGTTCAACTGTAACAGAGCAGTATGTCGACTACGTGCGTCCGCAGGACTGCGGCATGAAGTGCGACGTTCGTTGGGCGGAGTTTACCGATAGATACGGCAGAGGCGAGAGGTTCTCAGCGAACGAGCCGCTTTTCATGCAGGCACTTCACTACGACTGGGAGACGCTTGCGTATTCGCGCCACATCAACGGCCAGCGTCGTATGCGCACCCCGCTCGTTCCGAGCGAGGATGTGCTGTTGAACCTTGACGTCAGGCAGACTGGGCTTGGCGGCGGAAGTTGCGGCCCTGCGCCGATGGAGAAGTATCGCTTCGATCCGAACGCAAGTGTAGAGTGGACGCTTAAGATTGAGAGGGTGGGGAAGTGAGCTTGGAGCTTAGAGCTAAGAGCTTGGAGCTTAGAGTTTGGAGGCGCGAGTAGGGGCTTGGGTGACAGCAAGCGGACAAATGTAAGAGGAAAATGAAAATGGGAAAGAGAGCAGAGATAATTGCAATGATCGCCGCCGCGATTGGGGCGCCGGTGTTGGCGGGGGAGACGGCGGCAGGGTTTGCCGCCGACTACAGGACGCCGGTGGTGCAAGCGCCGTATGCGGAGGGAAAGCCGGTAATTGACGGCAAGCTTGACGACGCGCTTTGGCAGAAGTGCCTGTATCTCAACGCCCTGCGCAGCAAGGATCGGATGATGAGTTATCGCGGAACCGCCTTCTGGATCGCCTGGGACGAAGACAACATCTATGTCGCAATGCGCTCGCCCCTCCGTCCGGGCGAAAAGCCGATCCGCAAGTTCCGCGACACCGAGCGCGACATCAACGTAGTTTTCGACGACGCCTTTGAGGTCTTTCTCGGCGCGAACTCGAAGAGCCCCGACGGGCAGCCCGTCTTCTTCCAGTACCTCGGCAACTTCGACGGCGCGAGGTACGACGCGATGCACGAGCCGCGAGTCGGCAACCGTCGCGAGGGATGGACGGCGAACTGGGAAGTCAAAAGCGCGATCTCGCCGAAGAACGAGTGGGAGATGGAGATGCGCATCCCGCGCGAGACGGTCTACCGCGAAAAGTTCAAGGACGGCGAGACGGTGACGATGCTCATCGCGCGCGACTTCAAGCGTCCGTGGGAACAGAACTCGTTTGAGGGAACGGCCGACTTCTCCGTGGGCGAGTCGCACACGCACGTGAAGCTCGCCAGGGGAAGGCCCGTCATCCGCTTCCTCGGCGCGGCGGACGCGGCGAAGAAGACATTTGGCCTCGACTTCGAGGCGGCGAGCGACAAGCCAGTGAAACTCGAGTGGTCGTTTGCGACTTCGACTGGCTTCGAGAAGAAGGGAACGCTCGACGTGCCAGCGGGCGGCCGTTTCGTAAAACCGGCGGGAATCGGCGTCGGCCTCGTGCCAGAAGACACAAAGGGGCATTGCCGCGTGATGGTCAAGAACGGCAAAGAAGTCCTGCTCGACTGGATGACCGACATGTACTTCACGCCCGACTTCGAGGCGAAGTCGCGTGCCGAGTTTGCGAAGCCAGATCCCGGAGACATCATTGACCTTTCGACGGTCTACAATCCGGTGGCCAACGTCCTGCGGCTCTCGGCGGACTTCATAATGTTCGACGCGCGTGACGATGTGGAGAAGAGCGAAGTGCGCGTTTGCGATGCGAGCGGCAAGGAGGTTGCGAAGTGCGAGTTTCCAATCGACGACAGGGCGTATTGCCGTGGCACAATGAAGTTGCCCACGATTGGCGGAGGCGACTACAAGGTGACGACTGACGTCATCGGCAAGGGAGGAAAGAAGATACGCACAATCGAGAGCTCTTTCAGCCGCATTGACGTTGCGAAGAAATGGCCTTTCCTCGGCACGAAGGCGGGAAACCCAGAGAAGGTGCTTGCGCCATGGACGCCGGTTAAGGACAGCGGCGCAACGGTTTCGGTATGGGGGCGCGACATGACCGTTGGCGCGGCAGGACTTCCCGAGCAGGTGACGTCGCAGGGGAAGAAGCTGCTTGCCCGCCCCGCGACGCTTGCGATTTTGACGGCAGACGGAAAAGCCGCCGAAGCGAAGCTTGACGGCAAGCCGAAGAAGACTTTTGACAGCGACTGGCGCAAGACATACGAGACGGTATCGAAGGCGGGCGACCTTGCCGTGCGCTCGAAGACGACTGTCGAATACGACGGCATGTACAAGGTCGAGATGACGCTTGTGCCGCCGAAGGGCGGGATTAACGCGAAGTCGCTCAAGTTCGTCCTTCCTGTCGCGGGGGATTTTGCGAAATACGTCTATGGCGCGGGTGCGGAGATTCGCTCGGGCTTCGATCTCCGCTGGCTTCCCGGGAAGGGCGACGCGAATGGAGTAGTGTGGGATTCGCGCAAGGTCGATTCGCAGCCGATGCTCGTCGGGTCGTTCATCCCCTACGTATGGCTCGGCGCGGAGAAGGGCGGCATCTGCTTCTTCGCCGACAAGGACGAGGGATGGGTTCCGAACGACGACGTGCCGGCGATCCAGTTTGTGAGGAACGGCAAGGACGTTGACATGGCGTTCAACTTCATCTCGTCCGACTTCGAGATCAGGGAGCCGCGCACAATCGTCTTCGCGCTCGAGGCGAGCCCTGTCAAGCCGCTTGTCGGCGACTGGCGCGCCGAGAAGTGGTGGTGCGGCTACACCTTCGACTTTGGCTGGGGCAGCTGGGTCTATCCGAAGGGCGGCGGCAGCACGATATGGCAGTCGCGCCCGAATACGACGAACATCGCCGAGTGCAAGAGACGCGTCGACGAGTGCCACGAGGCAGGGCGCATCGCGGTGCCGTATTTCGAATACAACACGATGACGGACGTCGCCAACGAGGAGGTCGATTTCACCGGTGTGCAGGAATACTTCGGCGACGCGTGGAAGATGGACTCGGGCAACATCCTCTGCTACTGCGACTCGCTGCAGGACTACATCATCTGGAACCTCGACCACTGGATCAGGAGCTGCGGAATCGACGGGTGGTACCTCGACAACGTGCGGCCGTGCTTCTCGTCCGACGTCGACGGCGGGTATGGCTACCGGCTTCCAGACGGACGCGTCCAGCCGGAGTTCAACATGTTCGCAATGCGCCGCTTCTTCCTGCGCCTGCGTGCGGTGTTCCTTGAGAACGGCAAAAAGCCGCACATCGTGAACCACATGACGAACAACATGATACTCCCGTGGAACGGCCCGTGCGACGTCGCCTACGACGGAGAGGCGAACGTTATCTTCTGGGGGCAGAAGCGCGACGGCGTTCACCAGACCGACTTTATGGACGTGTGGTCGCTCGAGCGCCTCTTCACCGCGACGCCCTCGATCTGGGGAATCAACGTCAACTTCATGCACGAATACCAGGGGAACTGGCAGCAGTTCTGCACGATGGAGCAGGTGAAGGACTGCTACCGCGCCTACGAGGGGGCGGTTATGCTGCACGACGCGCTGCCCACGGGCAACAACGGCGAGCCAACGCAGCTCGACTTCATGAAGACGCGCCTCGGCCTTGGCTTCGCCGAGAGCGACAAGATCGAGTTCCTGCCGTACTGGAGGGCGGCGGAAGGCGGGCTCTCGTTCGACGAGGGGAAGGGCGTGTACTGCTCGGCGTGGCTCGACCGCGCGGGGCGCAGGGCGCTCGTCGTCGTCACCAACTGGAAGGACGCGCAGAAGGCGAAGGTCGCGCTTGACTTCGGGAAGCTTGGCGTCGATCCGAAGGCAGAGGCGTTTGCGTCGTTCAACGTCGCGGGAATGAAGCCGACTGATGTCATTCCCATGAAAGGCGGTGCGTTCGAGGTCGATGTCGCGCGGCACAGCTATGTGCTGGTGACGGTTGAGAAAAGGGAGAAGGCGAAATGAGGAAGGTGGCGTTAATTGCCGCGATGTGCGGCGCACTTGCTGTGTGTGCCGCGACGTCGGACGAGCGGATTGAGGCACTTCGCACGCGTGCGAGGGAGATCGTCTCGAAGATGACGCTTGAAGAGAAGGTCTCGCAGCTAATGAACTGGAGCGCGGCCGTGCCGCGTCTCGGCATAAGCGACTACGACTGGTGGAACGAGGCACTGCATGGCGTAGCGCGAAATGGCAGGGCGACCGTGTTCCCCGAGCCGATCGGCATTGCAGCGACGTTCGACGCGCCTCTCGTCCACGAGATCGCCTCGGCAATCGGCGACGAAGCGCGGGTCAAATACGAGGCGGCGCAGGCGGCAGGACGCCACGGTGCATATTGCGCGGGGCTCACGTTCTGGAGCCCCAACGTGAACATCTACCGCGATCCGCGATGGGGGCGCGGCATGGAGACGTGGGGCGAGGATCCGTATCTGACGTCGCGCATGGGCGTGCAGTTCGTGAAGGGGCTTCAGGGCGACGATCCTGTATACCTGAAGGCGGCCGCGTGCGCGAAGCACTACGCCGTCCACTCGGGCCCCGAGAGCCTGCGCCACTCGTTCGACGTCTCGCCGTCGAAGCGCGACCTCTACGAGACGTATCTTCCTGCGTTCCGCGCACTTGTGCAGGAGGGCGGTGTCGAGGCCGTCATGGGCGCATACAATCGCGTCTACGGAGAGAGTGCGAGCGCGAGTGCGTTTCTGTTGAAGGACATTCTTCGCGGCGAGTTCGGCTTTCGCGGCCATGTCGTTAGCGACTGCGGCGCGGTCACGGACATCTACAACGGCCATGCGCTGGAGAAGACAGCCGAGGGCGCGAGCGCGAGGGCTATCGGGAACGGGCTCGACATAGAGTGCGGCAAGTCGTTCAACGCGCTCGCAAAGGCCGTCCGCGATGGGCTTGTGAGCGAGAAACTTGTCGACGAGGCGGTTGTCCATCTTTTCACGACGCGACTGCGGCTTGGCATACTCGAGCGCGACGACGCCTGCCCCTACCGCGCCGAACCTGCCAAACTCTGCTCGAAGGAGCATGTCGCGCTTGCGCGAAGGGCGGCGGCGGAGTCGATGGTGCTTCTAAAGAACGACGGCGTGCTGCCAATCGACGAGGCGAAGACGAAGACGCTCGGCGTGATGGGCGCGGCGGCTCTTGACGGTTTTGCGCTGATGGGCAACTACTACGGCTTTTCGCCAAACCTCGTCACCTACCTCGAGGGGCTTTCGGCGGCCGTGGGCAGCGGAACTGGAATTCACTTTGCCCCGGGCTACTACTACGGCATGTCGGCGGAGAAGGCGTCGGGGGTATACGCGGAGGACGATATTGTCATCGCCTTCGTTGGCAACACCGGGATTTTCGAGGGCGAGGAAGGCGATGCTATGGGGTCGTCAGGCAAGTGCGGCGACCGCGCGACGCTTGCGATTCCCACAGGGCAGATGCAGTTCCTGCGAAACTTGCGCCGTGCCTGCGAAGGGCGTAAGCCAAAAGCGAAGATCGTCACCGTAGTGACGTGCGGGGGCCCAGTCGAGACTGACGAATTGATGAAACTTTCCGACGCTCTCGTAGTCGCGTGGTATGGCGGCGAGCAGGGGGGGAGCGCACTTGCGGAGTTGCTCCTCGGGCGAGCGGATTTCACAGGTCGGCTTCCGATTACATTCCCGGTGTCGGCTGATGTCCTGCCGCCTTTCGAGGACTACTCGATGGATGGGCGCACATACCGCTACCAGACAGAGGGCGTGGCGTTCCCGTTCGGCTACGGCCTTTCTTACGCGAGCGCGGAATACGAGGCGGTCAAGGTTTCTGGAGACTTCCGCAGGGCGTCGGTTCGCCTGCGCAACGCGGGGTCGCGCACGGCCTTCGAGACGGTGCAGGTGTATGTTGCAACGCCAAACTCCGGCAAGGGGTCGCCGAACGTCTCGCTGCGCGGGTTTGCGAGGGTAGAGGTTCCGGCGGGAAAGACGATTGAGGCGGATGTCGCGCTCGATCCCGAGGCGTTTACCGAGGTCGGCGCAGACGGAGTGCTTAGGCCAGTCGCTGGGAAATGCACAGTCTGGGCGGCCGCCGCCGCGCCGTGTCCGCGCAGCCGCGAACTTGGCGCGAGATCTTGCTCGACCGTCGTGGACGCAGTGCCGAAGCTGCTTTTCTTCAAGACGGCGAGTTGCCGCCGCTGCGTGCGGCTCGAGCGCGACCTTTTCTCCACGCAGAAGTGGGCGGACTTCGCGGACGGACGCATCGCGCTTGAGCGCATCGACATGGACGGTGCGGAGGGTGGCGCGATGGCCGAGACGCGCGGAGTTGCCGCCAAGGGGTCGTTCGTGCTTGTCTCGCCCGGCGGCGGACGCGCCGCGTCGCGGCTTCTCGCCTGCGAAGAGCCGGAGGAAGTGATTCCGTGGATAAGGAAAGCCATTGTGGAAGGCGACGCGAAACGCCCTTGAAGGAGTTTGGAAAGGAACATGCGATGAAAAGAAGTGCGCTGATCGCCGCGATGTGCGGCATCGCTTTCGCCGCTTGCGGCGAGGACTACACATACGGCTTCAACTTTTCGTTCTCGCCGTCGCGCGAGAAACTTGGCGTGAGGATGGAGACGAAGGACGAGGGCGGCAGCAAGGTCGCCAACTTCGAGGTCGCGGACGTCAAGGACGGCAAGGTGATTTCGAAGTTCTCCATTCCCGCTCTTGCATGGCATCGGAAGGTCGTCGATCTCCCGGGGCTCGACGGCGAATACGAGATCACGATGGATCTTGACGGCGTGAAGACGAAGAAGCGCTTTGAGCGACACCACTTTCCGTGGGAAGGGAACACAATTGGAAAGTCGGAGACTGTCTATCCGCCGTTCATCCCGATTTCGGTCTCTGGTTCC
>CACWJS010000136.1 GCA_902761275.1 uncultured bacterium
GCTTACCGGTCCCGATGGCAAGGACGTTCCCGTCCAGATGATGCAGCGCTGGCCAGTCAAGGTGCCGATCAAGTGCTTCAAGGAGCGCCTCGCGCCGACCGAGACGCTCGAGACGACGGTCCGCACGATCGACACGTTCTTCCCTGTCGCCATAGGCGGCACATACTGCATCCCAGGGCCCTTCGGCGCTGGCAAGACGGTTCTCCAGCAGACCACCGCGCGCTATGCGAAGGTCGACATCGTGATTTCCGCCGCGTGCGGCGAACGCGCCGGCGAAGTCGTAGAGACGCTAAAGGAATTCCCCGAGATCGTCGACCCCAAGACGGGCCAGTCGCTCATGAAGCGCACGATCATCATCTGCAACACCTCGTCGATGCCAGTCGCCTCGCGCGAGGCATCGGTCTACACGGCGGTGACGCTCGCCGAGTACTTCAGGCAGATGGGGCTCAACGTCCTCGTCCTGGCAGACTCCACGTCGCGCTGGGCGCAGGCGATGCGCGAACTTTCGGGTCGCCTTGAGGAAATCCCGGGCGAAGAGGCGTTCCCCGCCTACCTCGAATCAAGGATCGCGGCGTTCTACGAACGCGCGGGCCGCGTCATGCTAAAGGATGGCTCGACCGGGTCTGTCACAATCGGCGGAACGGTCTCTCCCGCAGGCGGCAACTTCGACGAACCCGTAACCCAGGCGACTTTGAAGGTCGTAGGCGGCTTCCACGGACTTTCGCGCGCGCGTTCAGATGCACGCCGCTACCCGGCGATCGACCCTCTCGACAGCTGGAGCCACTATGCCTCTGTAATCGAGCAGGCACGCGTTGAAAAAGCGCGCGCGATACTGCGCAAGGGCAACGAAGTCGGGCAGATGATGAAGGTCGTCGGCGAAGAGGGAACTTCGCTCGCAGACTTCACGACCTACCTCAAGGCCGAGTTCCTCGACGCCGTTTACCTCCAGCAGAACGCGTTCTCCGAATCCGACGCGACGACGCCGGTCGCCCGCCAGAAGGTAATGTTCGACATCGTCGAGAAGGCCCTTCTCGGCGAATACTCTATCGACGACAAGGCGGACATGCGCAAGTTCTTCATGGACCTCCAGCAGACCTTCATCGACTGGAACGACAAGCCGTTCGAGTCCGACGAGTTCAACTCGCTCAAGGATACACTCGAGAAGAAAATCGCTGGTGCCTCAGCCAAGTAGGGGCAAAAACGCCCTTGCGCAAAGAACTGAAAAAGTGTATCATATAGGCGTTGGTTCAACATCTGGATCGACAAGAAAAAACTAAGGAAATCACTACAATGAAAAAACTGCTGTTTGTTGCGGCTATTGCCGCCGTTGCCTCCGGCTGCGTCTATGTCACTCCCGCAAACTCCATCACCGCACCCATCGCGCTCGACGTCCAGTGTCCTGCCGGGTCCGTCGACAACGACGTCAAGCCCGCCAAGATGGGCACCGCGACTGCATCCGGAATCATCCTCTTCTGCGAGGGAGATGCTTCCCTCAAGGCTGCCATGGACAACGGCGGAATCAAGAAGGTTCACCACGTCGACTACAAGACGAAGAACATCCTCGGCATCGTGAGCTCCGCCACCACAATCGTCTGGGGTGAATAATCCGGGAGTTAACAACCTGGAAAATCGGAAAGCCGCACTTCAAAGTGCGGCTTTTTGATTTGGTCGGAGCGGAGGGATTTGAACCCTCGACCTTTTGCTCCCGAAGCAAACGCGCTACCAGACTGCGCTACGCTCCGACGTCGGGCACCTCCAATGAGGTGAAAGTGGCGGATAGTATACGCTTTCCGCGCCACAAAGTCAATGGCGAAACGTCAGCGGCCAAAGTTGAAGTTTATGCCAGGGAAGCAGGGAAGGAAGCCGTCGGTGTTGATGTTGAGAAGCCCGAGCTGGAGTCCTTCATGGTGCTTCGACAGGTTGACGAACCCAAGCTGCAGTCCGTTGGAGCTCTCCGCAGCGACGTTGATGCCGCCCATCTGGAGACCAGAGACATCCCTGTGGCCGTAGTTGAAGCCCGCAATGGACCAACCGGTGAAGTCGCTGCGAGTGACAAGCGCCGCATCAAACGACACGCCAGCATAGTTGCCTAGCATCCAGCTGACACCGCCGATCTGAAACCCAGCAAACTCGCCGCCATAGTTGACTGTGCCAATCTGGACGCCAGCAGACGCATCTTCGTGCCAGTTCACGATGCCAGAAATCTGAAAACCGTGGAACTCCCTGTCCCTGTTCGCCAAGACGCCAATCTGAAATCCCTCGACTGACGCAAGATAAGCAAGATTGAAACAAGTGATCTGAAGCCCCGTCATCCCCTCGCTGAGAACGCCCGCAACACCGAGATCGGCGCCTACAAGTTTACCGTTGTTGTTGCCGTAGGGAAGGTCAAGCCGAAGACCGTAGACGTCGCTGCGCGCCCATGGGAGCATCAAGTCGCCCGGCGAATAGAAGCTGAGCTGGCACCAGGTGGCATCTGCGGACGCGACCGACGCGGAGAGGATCAGGAATGCTGTGGCGATGAGCTTTTTCATCTTGTATGTCCTTTCGTGTGCGTAGATTATATCAAAATTCCAGCGCTGCGTACATCATGGCGAGAAATTCTTCGTACGTCATGCGCTTCTGCTCCATCGAGTCGCGCTCGCGGACCGTGAAGGTGCCGTCCTTGACGGACTGCTCGTCGACGGTGATGCACCACGGGGTGCCCGCCTCGTCCTGGCGGCGGTAGCGGCGGCCTATCGCACCGGAGACGTCCCACATGCAGTTGACCTTCTGCTGGAGCTTCCTAAAGATGTCGCGCGCGAAGTTGAACTGCGCCTCGTCCTTCTTGATGAGCGGGAAGATGGCGACCTTGATCGGCGCGACTTTCGGGTTGAAGTGGAGAACCGTGCGGATGTCCTCCTTGCCCTTCTCGTCGGTGAGCTTCTGCTCTTCGTACGCCTCGCAGAGAAGCGCGAGCATAAGGCGATCGACGCCAGCCGAGGGCTCGATCACATGCGGCACGTACTTGCCGTCGAAGAGATTCTCGCAGAAGGCCTTCGCCTTCGCCGCGAGCTCATCGCGCTCTTCGGCGGAAAGGACGACCTCCTTGCCGGCCTTCGCCGAGCGAGCGGCCTCAACGCGCTTGAGCCACGCGGCCTGGGTCTTCGCTATGAACGCGGCCTTGTCCTCGTCCGTAAGCTTCTTGCACGCCTGCTTCAAGGGGTCGTCGAAGACGAGCTGCGGCACCTTCGAGTGGATCTGGTGCTGCGTCAAGTCAAAGTCGCTCCTCGCCGCAATACCCTCAAGCTCCTGACGGCCAAACGGGAAGTCATACTCGATGTCGACGCAGGCGCGCGCGTAGTGAGCGAGCTCGTCCGGCTTCTGCCAGTACTCTACGAACTTCTCGGTCGGGAGGCCGACCGCGTTGAGGAATTTCTTCCTCTGCTCGACCCAGTACTTGTGCCAGACTTCCCAGCCCCAGTCGTCCTGGACGGGTCCCGTTATGTCGGGATTGTCGGCAAGCGTCACCACGTGGCCGTACTGGAGCTCAATCGCCTCGTCGGGGCGAATGAAGAACTCGAGCTCCATCTGCTCGAACTCGCGCGAGCGGAACGTGTAGTTCCTCGGCGTCACCTCGTTGCGGAAGGACTTACCCATCTGCGCGATGCCGTAGGGAACGGTCATACGCGAAGTCGCGGTGACGTTCAGGAACTGCGCGAAGATCGCCTGTGCCGTCTCGGGGCGGAGATATGCGACATTCGACGGGTCGTCAATAGGACCGACGACCGTCTTGAACATTAGGTTGAAGGGCTTCGGCTCCGTGAGCTCGCCGCCGCAGTAGGGGCAGAAGAAATCGGAGCCAGCAACCTTCGGCTGGGGCTTCTTCTTCTGGTCGGCGTAGATGTCCTTGATCTGGTCGGCGCGCATCAGCTTCTTGCAGTCCTTGCACATCGTCATCGGGTCGGCGAACGTGTCGAGGTGACCCGACGCCTTCCAGATTTTCGGGTGCATAATGATCGTGGCGTCGAGACCCGCGACATCCTCGCGCCCGCGAACGGTGAACTGCCACCACGCCTGCTTGACGTTGGCCTTGAGTTCGCATCCAAGAGGGCCGTAATCCCAGAAACCAGGCATACCGCCGTAGATTTCAGACGAATGGTAAATGAATCCGCGACGCTTGCACAAAGCCGATAGCGCGTCGAGCGACGATTTGTTTTCTTCTGCCATAATGTTGTATATTATACCATATTTCGTGGCCGTTTGACCGCATGCCAACAGCTCAACTGGACGGCGCAAACGCATAGCCGACGCCGCGGACGGTGCGTATCTCACGCCCTTCCGCGGCAAGTTTGCCGCGCAGGCCATAGACGAGGACGCTAAGCAAATTGTCGCTCACGGCGGCGTTCTTGCCCCATAGCTTCAAGGCAATCCAGTCGCGGGAGAGCGCTTCGCCACGCCGAGCCGCGAGAAGCCGCAGAAGCGCGATTTCCCTGTCACAGAGTTCCGCCGTCTCGCCTGTGGAACGGCGCATCGAGCGCTGTGCCGCCCTTACACGCCACTCCCCAAAGCTGAAGTCGCCGCTTGGATCGGCGGCACGCGTCCGTCTTAGAGCCGCTTCGACCCGCGCGAGAAAAAGCGGGGCGGGGAGCGTCTTTTCTATATAGTCGTCAGCACCATAGCCGAAGCCCTTGAGCTGGCTCTCCTCGTCGCCAAGGGCCGAGAGGAAAAGAACTGGAACCGCTGCGTCAACTTCGCGTATCGCCGCGCAGACGGAAAAACCGTCCATCTTGGGCATCATAACGTCGAGAAGCACGAGGTCGGGCTTAGACTCCCCGAAAAGCCGCAACGCCTCTTTGCCGTTCTTCGCCTCTCGCACAACATAGCCAGCGCCCGAGAGAATCGCGGCGACACCGCGCCTGACGGCCCTTTCGTCGTCAACAACAAGTATTTCGGCTGCGATTTCTGCGCCCATACGCTAAGAAATCAGGCCTCGGGTTGCGCACCGTCCGGGAAAAGCCGCGCAAGCACCTGCTCGGCTGGAGTGTACGACTTCTTCGCGTTGTTGCACTCCTTGCAGCATGGAACGCAGTTGCCGCGCGTCGACCGCCCGCCGCGCGAAACCGGCACGACGTGGTCAAGCGTCAAGTTCTCCGCGCCGACGTTCCGATGGCAGTAGTGGCAGACGCCCTTCGCAACGAGCGCGCGCCACCAGTCGGTTTTGCGAAGCTCGCGCGCCTTTTCGCGCTCACGCCTCACATGCGCCGGATCGGGATTTAAGTCAAGCCAGTCTTCCATGCTTCTCTAAATCGGCGGCTACTTGCGCTTTGCGAGCGCTTCGTGGTATTCGGAATAGCTTCCCTCGAACCAAGTCGTCTTGCCCTTCCCCTCAAACGCGAGGATGTGCGTCGCGATTCGGTCGAGGAACCAGCGGTCGTGCGAGACGACCATCACGCAGCCGCCAAAGTCCTGAAGACCCTCTTCCAGGGAACGGAGAGTCGCGACATCGAGGTCGTTCGTCGGTTCGTCTAGAAGAAGGAGGTTCCCGCCAGAGGTGAGGAGCTTTGCGAGGTGTACGCGGTTGCGCTCTCCGCCCGAGAGGACGCCGACTTTCTTCTGCTGCTCGGGGCCGCGGAAGTTGAAGCGGCTGCAGTAGGCGCGGCCGTTCATCATCGTAGTGCCCGCGAGTTTCACGAACTCGCCGCCGCCAGTTATCGCCTCGTAGACGGTCTCGTCGGGCTTGAGCTCGCTTCTCGTCTGGTCGACATACGAGAGCTTCACGGTGTCTCCGACCCTGAAAGAGCCCTCAATCGGCTTGAGCTGCCCAGTGATGAGCTTGAAGAGCGTCGTCTTGCCGGCACCGTTCGCGCCGATGACGCCGACTATGCCGCCGCGCGGCAGGTCGAAGTTGAGGTCCGAGTAAAGCACCTGGTCGCCAAACGCCATCTTGACATGCTCTGCGCGGACGACGAGGTCGCCGAGCCGTGGCCCAGGCGGGATGCGGATGACGAGATCGTCCTCGCGCGTCGATACCTCCTGCTTCTGCAGCTCCTCGTAGCGTTCGACACGGGCCTTTGCCTTCGCGTGGCGGCCCGAGGGATTTGTCTGGATCCACTTGAGTTCGTTCTCGAGAAGCTTCTGCCTCGACTTCTCGACCTTCGCCTCGCGCGCGAGCATCGCCTCCTTCTGCTTGAGCCACTCTTCGTAGTTGCCCTTGTAGGGGTAGCAGATGCCGTGGTCGAGCTCAAGGATCCACTCGGTGACGTCGGAAAGGAAGTAGCGGTCGTGAGTTACTACGATAAGCGTTCCCTTGAACTCCTTCAAGTACGCCTCGAGGCGGAACGTCGTCTCGGCGTCGAGGTGGTTCGTCGGCTCGTCGAGAAGAAGGACGTCGGGATTCGAGAGAAGAAGCCGCGTAATAGCGACGCGACGGCGTTCGCCGCCAGAGAGGACGCCGACCTGCTTCGATCCGTCGGGGCATCCGAGATCCGCCATGCGCCGTTCGACGAGGTTCTCGAGATTCCAGTAGTCGTTCGCGTCGATGATTGCCTGGAGCCGCTCCATTTCCGCCGCTGCCTTCGGGTCGTCGAGTTCGCAGCAGAGGTCCTCATAGCGCGTCACCATCGCCTGCGCGTCCGCGACGCCTTCCATAACCGTTTCAAGGACGGTCTTTGAGTCATCGAGCTCCGGCTCCTGCGGGAGATAACCGACCTTTGTCCCCTTCGCGACCTGCACCGTCCCCATGAGGTCGGTGTCGAGACCCGCGAG
>CACWJS010000137.1 GCA_902761275.1 uncultured bacterium
ACGAGGATATCATCTCATATTTCGCCGCATTTGTCAATGGGGTGCGGTAAATTCAATATCCACGGGCTTCATGCGCCATGAACTAAATCACCATGTCGCTGCGCCATACGCTGCATTTGAAATCTTGCATATTGACTATCCACTCCAAATGGTATATAATCGTCCATATGTTATATACTCGTACTCGTGCTTTCGCCGCATGCTTCGCATGCGTCGCGTTCCTACTGCCAGTTACAGTGCTGGCATCTATTCACGCTTTGGACCTTCGCCCGAAGGCCGTCACAAGGCCGCTCTTGCGGACAGCTGCGGCAACGGACGGCATCCTGCAGTCCACATCCCTCTCGGCGGGGACCACGGACACGACGCCTCTGGCACTCGGCGATGAATTAACGTTCCTGCTTTTTGACGGCATAGAGATCACTATCAGAGTGACGGAACGTACGGAGTCGCCACTAGGCGGCGAGTCGTTCCTCGGAGAAGTGTCTGGGTATGACGGCGTGAAGAACGCAGTGGTGCTACAGACGGAAGAAGGATTGACCGTAGACATCCAAGATTTTGCAAATAGCCGCGTCTACACAATAGTCTCGACCGCAAGCGGCGTCACGGTAAACGAGATTGACCCATCGCTAAACACCATTACACCTACAGCACCAATCGACCCAGGACTTCCATCTAAAAATCGCGCCCTTCTTTCCGCGACCGCACTTGGGTCTACGCCCGACCAAGCATCCACACTGGTCGACGTGCTCGTAGCCTACGACACACCCGCCGCGGCATGGGCGCGACAGAACGGCGGAGGCATTACAAACTTCGCCACGATGGCTGTCCAGAAGATGAACACAGTGCTCGAGAACTGCGGTCTCTCCTCGAACTTCCGATACAGGCTCGTAGGGGTCATGACTGTCGCGGCCGAAGGCGGCGCGGACTTCGACGGTGTGCTTGCCACCACGCGCAGCGGAACGGGAGCCTGGGCGCCGATAAAGGCGAAACGCGACGAAGTTGGCGCGGACATCGTGTCGACATTCATCGACACAGGCTCGGCGAGCGGCACCACGGGGCTTGGATACTCATTAAGCAGCACGCCGATCTCGTCCTTTTCTGAGTCGGCCTACAACGTCTGCGCCGTCCGCGCTGTCTCCAGCAGCCATACGATGACGCACGAGGTGGGTCATAATATAGGCGCCGGACATGCCACTGCCGTCAACTCAAGCGAGATAACCCCCGGCCCGCAGCTGTACAACTATTCTGCCGGATACTACTTCACCGGCACGGACAATGTCGCCTACCACACGATCATGGCATACAACTTCG
The DNA here is from genome assembly GCA_902761275.1 of uncultured bacterium. Lineage (GTDB taxonomy): Bacteria > Verrucomicrobiota > Kiritimatiellia > RFP12 > UBA1067 > UBA1067. Next base: position 1,312 of record CACWJS010000137.1, read on the forward strand.
ACGGCTATGGCAACCACTATTCGCCGGCGCCCTTCTTCTCGTCGCCCAACTTCACCTACCAAGGCACCGCTGTAGGTGATGCCACGCACGACAACGTGCGTACCATCCAGCAGACCTACTCCGCTGCCTCCCAATGGCGCACGCAGAAAGTACCAATGTCCTACGACGTCTACTTCTCGCCAGAAAGCGGCGCCACGTTCACCGATTCCATCACCGTAACCCTGACCCCGGGGAAGGTGGGGCTTTCGATCCGCTACACTCTGGACGGATCGACGCCTAACGTTTCCTCAACGCTGTACACCGCGCCGATCACTCTTACACAGACTACGACCATCCGCGCGGTCACGGTGACCGATGGCGTCGCCGGCCCAGTGTTCGAGGCGACGTATTCCGTAAGCGACCTCGGCAACGGTGTAGACGCCCCGCAGCTTTCATGGCGCACGTCTGACACGCAACCATGGTTTTTTCAGACTAGCGACACATGGGATGGCATCGATGCGGTCCAATCCATGGACAAGGGACTATACTCCAATAACGAATACGATCTTTATTGGAACAACGAATCATGGCTCGAAACAACCGTTACTGGCCCGACACATATGAGTTTCCGTTACAAGACGCGAAAGCATTATGGAACATTCACGGTTCTAGTTGATGGCACGGCTGCCTTGACAGACACAACGGATGTAAGTGATGACATCTGGCATCTACAGGAAATTTCCATACCACAGGGATCCCACTTCGTCAAATTCTTGTTCCAGTGCTGGATTGACATTGGTGGAGGGAGTCTGCAAGGTGGTCGCTACAATGGCTTTAACGGCGTGTGGCTCGACACCGTGCAGTTCGACGCGCTGTCGCGTCCACCGACGATTTCGCCGGAGACGACCGCAGACGAATCGACGGCCTATACCTTCCAAGGCAGCCAGACCGTCACGCTGACACCACCCGCCGGCAAGCAAGGCGTTCTCTACTATACGACAGACGGTTCCGATCCGACGGGTGAAACGCAACACCTATATGAAGGCCCCATTACGTTGACGAAGTCTACGCGGGTGCGCGCTGTGTTCGTGGAAGGCGGCAAGGAACCGAGCGCCGAGGTCGGCGGGCTCTACCTTGAACGGCATCCCGTGCAACCTGGTGAATGGACGACAGACGTCGAGGGCGCGAAGAGTGCCGCCGCGCAGGACGGCCGGCTGATCGCGGTGCTTTTGGCCGACATCAAGACATGCTCCTGGTGCCAGAGGTTTGACCCAATTGCGGAAAGTCCTGAGTTCCTGTCCTGGGCCAATGCGAACGGAATATACCTCGTCACGGCGGACGTTTCTCGCTATGCAGACGCACAGACAGCTTATTCTTGGTTCTGGGACCTTTGTGAAGCCTACACAGGAGAGCGCAGCAGCGGCTATCCGCAGATGTACTTCGTAAGGCCGGCAAGTCCGAATACGCCGATCGCTCAGGGACTTGCCAGAAACGACGGGTCGTCCGTCATCGGCACCAAACTGTATCTCGACACGGCGGAGTCTCTCATAGCCGGTTTTGCGTCCGTGCTCGGCTCGACTGTGCCGCAAGCACCTGTCTGCTCGCATACGGATTCTCTCGTCGACTCATTCCCAATTACCGTGACGCTGACGAACCCCAACGGGAGCGGCACGATGTACTATACGCTTGACGGCTCAGTCCCATCTTCCTCGAATGGATCCGTCTATTCTGGCGCGATCACGTTGTCCGATTCCTCGAAGATACTCACTGCGATTATCTGGCCTGCAAGCGGACTTTCTAGTGGGGCGTACGTCAGCCATTTCAAGACAGTTGGAGACGTCCTCGGCACGTCTGGTATTGCATGGTCGCGTTCGGGCGCCGTAAAGTGGCGCGAAGTAAAAAATGCAAACACTCTCCGGGCTGGAGGACTGATGAATAGCTCTTATACGGCGACACTTCAAGGTGTTGTGACTGGCAAGGGTAAGCTCGTATTTAAGTATGAGTTCAATTCTTATTCGTACCAAAACTCGTTTGAGTTTAAGAAGAACGAATCACGTCAGTTCCGCTATGCATACGATGGCACGCTGTCCCGTTCAGGCATTGTAACAAACGAAGTCTCTTCAGACATCACTACGACCTTTGAGTGGATTGTTACTGTTGATGCGCCAGACTATGACTATGACGACCGTTACACGGCCCCTTCTGGCGCGTGGCTCTCCAACGTACAGTGGATTCCGGAGGTGCAGGCCGTGGAAATTGAAGGTGTGTCGGTCCCGTATACGTGGCTTGACGGCACCTATCCCGGGCAGGGCGGCTCGTCAACGGCATACGAGACGTTGGCAATCTCCGACACGGACGGCGACGGCTTCCTGGCATGGCAGGAGTATCTGCTGGGCACTGACCCGAAGGATGCCGACAGCCGGCTTTTCGCAACTGTGCGCATGGTGGACGGGTCGCCTGTCTTTGGATGGAGCCATACCAACGTCAACATCAACGCGCAAGGTTTCCGTTATGTTCCAAAAGGACGCACATCGCTTGATGACACCGCAGGCTGGCAACCGTACAGCTCCGGGCACCGGTTCTTCAAAGTCGCGATCGAACCAATAGAATGAGACATTACTCAGATATATAGATGTCACCGATGGACGCAGACGATATTAAATACATGGAGATGGCGCTTAGGGAGGCGGAGAAGGCCGCCGAAGATGGCGAGGTGCCGACTGGGTGCGTCATCGTGGATGCCGAGGGGCGCATCCTCGGGCGGGCGCACAACCAGACCGAGGGGCTTGCCGACGCGACGGCCCACGCCGAAATGCTCGCGCTCTCCGCCGCCTTCAACGCGAAGGGAAACTGGCGGCTAACCGACACGACGCTCTATGTGACGAAAGAGCCCTGCCCGATGTGCGCGGGCGCGATAGTGCTCGCGCGCCCCGACCGCGTTGTGTGGGGAGTCTCAGATCCGAAGCGTGGCGGCTCGACCGTCTTCGACATCCTGCGCCATCCTGGGATGAATCACCATCCGGAAATAGCCACCGGCATCCTCGAAGAACGCTGCAAAGCCGTCCTCGTCGACTTCTTCAAAAAAAGAAGAGCAGATCAATGATGGCGAGTTGGAGCTATGAGTTGGAGTTGGAGAATGGAATTATAAAAATCCTTTCTCGAACTCCAACTCTTCTCTCCAACTATCTTAGCTTCTGCGGGCGAAGATAAACTTCTTCTGCACAAGATAGCTCGCTACAAAAAGCACCATGTCGGCAACGATCTTTACCACCGTAATCGCGACTCCCTGCACATCGAGAAGCGCCGAGCATCCTTCCGTCAGCGCATAGCTCGCCGCACCGACCGCAAGAACAAGCCCGAAATAGCCGTAGTAGCTACGGTGGGGGCCTTTTCGCGGCACATTGCCGCGACGGAAGACGATGAACCTGTTGTAGAAGTAGTTGAAGTGCGACGAGATGACGCGTGCGGCTACGAGCGCAATAAGAACGTCATCGCGGCGCGGCGTGTCCTTTGCCGCCATCACCCACATCACTGCGGCAAAGACGCCGTTGTCGATAAGGAACGAAAGCACCGAGGAAATGCAGAACTGGAAAAGCGAACGGTATATCCTTATGGCGTCGAGAACCGGGTTGAAGTGACTCGTCGCGTTCTCGTCGAGGTAGACAGTCTCGATTGGAATCTGGAGAGGCCGCGAAGGATGGTGCTTCGCGTCGGCAAGCATCGCCATCTCGTACTCGTATCGCTCGCCGGGGATCTTCGCAACGCGCGGCACAAGTGCCGCGGGAATGCCGCGAAGCCCCGTCTGCGTATCGCGCACCATTAGCCCCGTCATCAAGAAGAAGAACCAGCGCGTGCACCAGTTTCCAAAGCGACTCCTAAGCGGAACCTTCCCAGAAAACGAACGAACGCCGAGAACAAGGCCGTCGCGGTGACGGCTAAGACCTTCCGCCACCTTTGCAATGTCCTCGGGCGTGTGCTGTCCGTCAGAGTCTGCGGTGATTACGTCGGTCGAGTTCCCGATGTGCGCGAAACCTGTCTTAAGCGCGGCACCTTTGCCGCGGTTTTTCTCGTGAACGAGAACCGCATCAACGAAAGGCGCGGCCTTTTCGAACACGTCCTTGCCAGTCGCCGAACCATCGTTGACGAGGACGATATGCTCGAAGCGCTCCTTCAGCTTCGGAAGGAGCGCAAGCAGCTTCTCGTCCGGATTGTACGCCGGAATAAGTATCGTCAGCGGGCGGTCTAAAGCATCGTTCCCCACTTGCCCTCCTCCTTGATGGCTTTTTCACGGGCAATGAGACGGATATAGTCAAGACGGTTGCGGAAGAGGTCGCGCAGCACCGCCTCAGAGAGGAACGTGATGCCCTTCGCGCGGGCAGAGGAGGAAAACGGCTCGAACGCCGTATTCGACTTCATAACCCCCGGGATCGCCGCCAGAAACATTTCCGCAGGCATACGGTCAACCGAAATAGTCGCGTAGCGCGTGCCGAAGAAATAACAACCACCCTTGCGGAGGACGGTCTCAATGCGAGTCCTCTCCTTGTTTATCCGCGCCACCATCGCCTTCGTCTTGTCGTTGGGCTTGAACTCACCGTCAAGTACGACGATCGTCGTCGGCTGAGGCGGAGGTGCGGCCTTCGGAGGACGCTTCACCGCGGCGGGCTTCGCCGCCACCTTCTTCTTCGGCTTCGGGTCGTCGTCGAAGAGGTCGTTTATGTCGTCGATGGACGAATCGGAAGTAGCGGGTTCCTCGGCGGCGGGAGCCGTCTCCTGCACAGGTGCAGGCGCTGCCGCTGCAGGCGGCGGTTCGACCTTCTCGATGCGGGCCCCGGGCTGCGTCTTCAGGAATGCGGTCCACGGAATGATCTCATTTGTAACCTGTATTCCGTTTATCCTGAGCGCGGTGCCGTAGCGCTCGACCTTGTATGGCGGGTCGAGTAACTTGCCGTTGACGAAAACAAGTCCGGAGGAAAACGGCTTTCCGACAGTCGCCTTGAGCTCGACGAGCGCCTGCTTCGGGACAGTCGCAAACGCGCTCTTCGAATTTGCCTGGGCGAACAGCGGCACCGCAAGTGCAATAGCTGTCGATATGTACTTGATCATCTTCACCATCTTCACTTCACACTTTAAACTTTCAACTTCAAACTTTCAACTTTCAACTTTAAACTTTAAACTTTAAACTTTTAAAAGATCCCACGTTGCCGTAGCACAGAATCCCCGGAACCCGTCGTTCCAAAGTAGGGGTTGCCCCCTTTTCAAAATGTCGGTCGAAGAAATTTCTGCTGAATCCGCGTGCAACACAGGACCCACGTCCCTGAAATCAACTTTCCCTCACCTCGATGCCGGCGGTCGCCTTGAGGGCCGACCTCCTCGTCGGTCAGGGTTCTCTCCGCCGAGCGGAACTCGAGCGAATAGGCGCGCGAGTCCTTGAACACGTCGAAGAGAGTAACCTTTACAAGCTCCTTGCCGCCGTTGTCGCGTATGACCTTCTCGATCGCGGCGTTCGTCACAGACTTCGCCGCAACGAGCGCAATATCGCGCCTGACGAGCGGGAACTGCGGCACGGGCGAGACCCTGCCGAGCTCGTCCACGCGCTTCAAAAGCGGCTTCAAATCAAGTTCGCAGAGAACCATCTGCGTCGTCAGACGGTAGGGGTGGCGCATCTTCGCCGAGAGCGCGCCGAGAACGCCGATAGCGCGTCCGTTGAGCTTGACGGTGAGCGCAGCGCCCTTCGCGAACGCGGGATGGTCGGTCGGCTCGAACTCGAGCTTTCCGGCGTGGAGTTTCGCGACAAGCTCGTCCACCACGCCCTTCATCCACAACACGGCTTCCTCTTCGGAAAGCGGCGCACGCGTCCTGAGGGCCTCGCGGCCGACGGGTCCGACGAAGCCGAGCGAAAGAGACTCGCGCTCGCAGGGAACATCGCCCTTCGGCGTCTTCGCGACGTTGAACACCTTGCCAATCTCAAAGAGCATCGCAGTCTCGAGCTGGTGCGAGGCGTTACGCCCGAGCGAGCCCATCATTTGCGGGAGAAGCGAGTCTCGCATCACGCCATACTCCGCCGACACTGGGTCGGGAATTACGAGGCGGCGATCTGCGGCACGCGTGTCAAAGTCGTCAAGCTCCTTCTTCGAAAGGAACGAGTAGTGCATCGCCTCGGTGAAGCCGAGCGCGAGGCAAAGCTCGCGAACACGCGACTTCGCGCGGAACGGCGCATCGGAAAGCGGCGAAATCGACGGCGCGGACGGCATCGTGTCGGGAATGTTGTCGAGCCCGTAAAGCCGCGCGATTTCCTCGACGAGATCGGCCTCGGCTGAAATGTCCCAGCGCCACGACGGGACGCCAAACGCAACGGAAGTCGCGGCCGCAAAGTGGTTGTCCTTCCCGCGCGGCACGAACCCGAGACCTTTAAGGAGGAACACCATCGCATCGTTGCCGACGGGAATTCCGATAAGCCGGCGCGCGCGCTCAAAGTCAAGCGTGACGTCGGGATTGAGCGGCTGCGGGCGGTTGTCGACGTCGACGATGCCCTTCGCGATCTTGGCGGCACCGTGCTTCTGAAGGAGATGCGCGGCACGGCGCGAGGCAAAGTCGGCGAGATCCTTGTCGACGCCGCGGATATAGCGGTAGCTCGACTCGCTCGCAAGCCCCAGCTTCGAAGCGGTGAACTTCGTGGAAGTCGGCTCGAAAAGTGCGCTCTCGAGAAGGACGGAAGTCGTTCCCGGCGCAATGCCGGAATCCTCGCCGCCCATGATGCCCGCGACGGCGTTCGGACGCTCTGCGTCGCAGATCATCAGCATCGATTGATCGAGCTTGCGCTCCACGCCGTCGAGCGTCTTGATCGTCTCGCCGTCACGCGCGTCGCGCACGACGATCGTGCGATCCTTGAGCGTGCGGTGGTCAAAGGCGTGCATCGGCTGGCCAAGCTCGAGCATCACGTAGTTCGTGACGTCGACGGCGAGCCCGAGCGAGCGAACGTCGCAAAGCTCGAGGCGCTTCGCCATCCAGGCGGGGCTCGGCGCGTCGGGCGTCATCTCAGTGACGACGCGCGCGGTGTACCTGAAGCAGCGCGCGGCATCCTCGACGACGACCTTAACCTCGTCGTTCACATCGACGTCGCACTCGGTGAAATCGACCGGTGGAAGCATAAGCGGACGGTTAAGGATCGCGGAGAACTCGCGCGCGAGCCCGACGATGGAAAGCGCATCGGGGCGATTCCAGGTAACTTCGATGTCGAAGACGGTCTCTGGCTTTTCGAGCTTCGCGACATCGCGGACGAGCGCGCCTGTTGGAGTCTCGGCGGGATACTCGATAATTCCGGCGTTGCCCTCGCCGATGTGGAGCTCCTTCTCCGAGCAGCACATACCGAAGCTCTCGACGCCGCGGAGCTTGCCCTTCTTGATCTTTTCGGGATTGCCGTTCTTGTCGAGGAATTCAGGGATTGCCGCGCCGATCTTCGCGAACGCGGTCTTGATGCCCTTGCGCATGTTCGGCGCACCGCACACGACCTGGAACGTCTCCTTGCCATCCGTCACCTTGCAGACGTGCAGGTGGTCGGAATTGGGATGCGCCTCGCATTCCAATACTTCCGCAACGACGATCAAATCGGAAAGCGGCGTGCCACCGACCGTCTCTATGCCCTCGACCTGCAACCCTGCGCGGGTCAGCTTTTCGGCGAGTTCCTTGGGGTCGATGTCGTCGACTTTAACGTAATCATTCAGCCAACTGAGTGGGAGCTTCATTCTGTGGTTCTTCTTTCTTCTCTGAAACTGTTGTATCCTGCGCCGACGGGGTTTCGGGCGCGGCAGGCACTTCTGCTACAGGCGTTTCCGGAGCTGGCGCCTCTGCAGCGGGCGCTTCCGCGGCAGGAGCTGCTTCGGCCGCTGGCTGCGGCGCGGCTGGCTTAGCGGAACGCTTCTTCCACTGCGGGCCGTACTTCGGGAACTTCTCGACCGCCGAGTAGACGCCCATCTTCGCAAACGCGACGACATGCCCAGTGGAGACGAGCCACTGGAGATGCTGCAACGTTCCCTCGCCCGCCGGAAGCTCTGTCCTGTCGCAGCACGGATGCTCGGCGATGAACTTCGCTACGGCAGCGAGTTCCGGAATCGCGTGCGCGGCGTCGAATTCCTTGAGCTCGGCGCTCGTGACAAATTCCGGGCCGCGCGCATCGTTCGCGCGGAAGAAGTTGAGCTTGCGGTGGTGGAACGCGCCCCTGAGCGCAAAGCACATGTTGTAAGGCGAGCGGCGCTCAAGTTCGAGCGCGTCACGCACCGCCCACACGAGCGGCTTCACCGGGCTCTTCATGGCGACGTCGGCCGTGAGCATGAGGTTCTTCGGGCGGTCGATGAGCGACGGAAGAACCGTGCGGCGGAACTCGCCCTCGGCCTGCTCGCGAGTGAGCGTCGCGACGCCCTCGACTTCGGCCTGGCCTTTCGGCACGAACACAGTCTTCTTCACCGCGCCCTTGCGCCACGCCTCGATCGTCTCGGGATCGCGCACCATCTCGATCTTAGAGCGGTACTGCTCCTCGGACATGTCGGGGTAGCGCGTGCGGATCATCTCCTTGACGATAGCGTTGAACTCGTGGATGTTCGGCGGGCCGAGCAACTCGCCGGAAAGTCCGCACTTCGCAACGCAGCTGAAGTTGCCCTTGGGCGGCTCGACTTCGACTTCCTTAGAGTCGTAATAATCCGAGAGATGCGCCGAGAGCGCATGTTCCACGACATCCTCTTCCTTTATAGAAGCGAAGCCGCACGCCTTGCACTGGCAGAAAGTCTGCTGCGCCTGCGCGCCTTCCGCGGCGCGGGGCGTGATCTTGAGAAGGACGGAGCCGGGGTTGTCGAGGAAGAAATAGGCGAGATCCTTGAGCTTATAGGCGTGTGCGTCCTGCTGGAGCTTGCGGATGATCGTACCGAGCGCCTTCGTCTCGGGAAGAATCTTGACGTCGACGTCGAGAGGACGCGGGCGCTCGGGCGCAGGGCCGCGGCCGAACGGCTTGCGGTCGCCGTCGCGCGAGAATGGCTTTTTCGAGCCAAACTGGCGCTTGTCGCCAAATGGCCTCTTCTCCCCGAACGGGCGTCTTTCGCCAAACGGTTTCTTGTCAGTGGACGCCGGGCGATCGCGCTCCGGACGGACTTTCCCTACGGTGACTCCGGCGTCCTTCTTCGCCCAATCGGGGGTGAAGTCGAACGACCCGAGCGAACCGAGGTCGAGCTTAGGTGATTCTTCCTGTTCCATAGCGTGGAAATTATAGCAAATTTCCGTTCAGAAGTGCGAATGTAAATGCAATTGTGATTCTTGTTGTTGCCGTCACCAAGGCATTCCAAATCTCAACGCCCAAAGTTTCCATGCACATTGCCCTTACACAGCCACTATGCTATAATGTCGCACATGACATTCGTATGCCCCTATTGCCGCGCAGAAACCAAAGCGCACTTTGCGCTTTCGGCAAATTTTTATGGGTTCGGGCGCACAAAGTGCTCGACTTGCGGCCGGGAATTTCTTTGCATGCCAATGTCGATGAAAATGGAAGACAAGCAAGCATGGGAACACTTCAGGTCAGAAGCCTACTCCGACCACCTCATGCTGGTCTTAATTGCCTTATTGCTTGGGGTGGCAGTATTCGCTATTATCTTTACTATCGGCTACTTGATCACATGATCCTTGCGGCATGCGCAAGCCGTCACCAACGCGCAAACAGGCCTTTTACAATGGTTCCGCGGGGTCTGTCCCCGACTGTTGTATGCGTTAGTTTTGATTTCTTCTTAATAACAATCTAATTTTCAAAGGCCCTTCATAAATATCATTCTGCAATTGCGCTCCATCCAAGTAAAAATCA
>CACWJS010000138.1:0-6166 GCA_902761275.1 uncultured bacterium
CTTGCCCGCGAAGTGGTCGTTAAACTCGTCGGACATCACCCTTGACCCCGGCTTCTCGTTGCCAAGTTTGCCGCGCTCTTCGACCCACTCGACCGACGGATACATCTGCGAGTCGATGTCCGCGTCCTTGTTGCCGCGCTCCCAGTGGATCGGACGCGACGGATCAAGCATCCTAACTGACGCCATGGCGTGAACAAAGGCGTCGCCATGCCCAGTCTCGTTGCCAATCGACCAAAGCGTGACCGACGGATTGTTGCGGTAGAATACGGTCTGACGCTCAATGCGCTCGACGATGGAATGTTCCCAAACCTTACGCCCGCCAAGCGAATACTCGCCGTAGCCAAATTCGTGCCCCTCGACGTTTGCCTCGGCGATCACGTAGACGCCGTAGCGGTCGCAAAGGTCATACCAGAGGCGATGGTCGGGATAGTGGCAAGTGCGCACGGTATTGATGTTGAACTGCTTGAAGAGCGTGATGTCCTTCCTTCTTCGCACGGATGTCGCCGCCCTTCTTCACGACAAGCGTGTAGAGATAGGGGTCTTCGGCGCTCCAGAGACGCGGCAGGGAAGAAAGTGGAAAGTTAAAAGTTGAAAGTTTAAAGTTAAGGGTAGCGACGGGCTTTCTGCTCGCGTCGTAAAGCGTTGCATCCCACTCGCCGTCAATACCTTCTATCGAAATGGAGGCCTCCTTGCACTTTCCACTTTCAACTTTCAACTTTTCACTCACCTTGAAATCCCAAATACCATCCTTCGGCATCGACCAGAGCGTGACATCTCGGAATATGCCCGAATAGCGGAACATATCCTGGTCTTCAAGAAAACTACCATCGCACCACTTAAACACCTGAACCGCCAGAACATTCTCCGCACTCTCCGCCTCTCCGCGCCTCTCGGCACTCGCTTCGCTCGGCTTGGCCGCTTCCCTATGGGTCGCGTCCACCCGCAAGGGGCGGTTACGCGTTAAAAACTCAGTAATGTCGAACTCACTCGGCAACTTCGAATCCTCAGCATAACCGACCCTCTTGCCATTGACCCACACATAGAACGCAGAGCCAACGCCCTCGAAGCGAAGGATCACCCTGCGCCCCTTCCACGTCTCCGGAACAGTGAATGTGCGGCGATAGCTGGAGACTGGGTTGAAGTCAGTCGTTCCGCTGTCTCGGTCGTATATATGCCCCCAATCCGTCGAGTGCGGATATTTGACATTCGTATATATCGGGCTTCCATATCCGCGCAGTTCCACGCAACTCGGAACGTCTATCGTCGCCCAGTCCGCATCGTCGAAGTCCGTCTTCCAGAAATCGAGCGGACGCCGCGCAGGGTCGCCGACCCACTTGATCTTCCAGTCGCCGTTCAGCGTGACGGCGTATGGCGTCGCTGGCTCAAGCGCATCCGAAAACGCCGCCTGCTCGTCCGCGAGCGGCATCGCGTATGTCCTCGCAGGCAGGCGGTTGATCGAGTTTATATCAAGGTTCTCCCAATCATTGGTCTCCGCGGCAAATGCGCCGCCCACCGCCATACCCGCGATAAGAATTAGTTTCTTCATCGTTTTCTCCTTTTTGGTCAAAGCGGAGACTTCAATACAGGAAACCAAACAGCCAAAGCGGGATCTTGTTGCCGATGCCGACTTCGATGTCGTCCGCCGCAACGTAGGAATCCGGCATATCCTTTATCTGCGAAAACCCCTTGCCCGAACCGCCGACCTCGAAGGTGTGGCGTCCGTCCACAAGGAAATCCCCCTGCGCTGGATATGTCACGTCATGTCCCGACGCCCGCAACTGGTTCAGGAAAAACGTCTCGCGCCGACATCCTGTATCGACTTCCCGCGAAAGCGCATACATAAGATTCGTGTTGTCGAGATATATCTTGTCTGGGCGCGACATGTCCTTGAGCGAGACCTTTTCAGTCGACAGAAGTCCGAGGAGGCCGCTTCGCGCGAGCGCCTTAAGTATCTTGAGCCCCTGGTTGCGGTCAGTCTCGAGTTCGCGGTAGAGTACCGCCATCTTCGGCGTCTGCGGCACGGAATCGGCAAGGATGGCGAGCATCTTCTTGGCCTTAAAGACAGTGGCAGTGGAAACTTCCTCGATTGTCGGAAGGTCAACCTCCAAGACCTGATTTACGACACTTTGCAGTCGCACGTGGAAACTCTCGCGGTCTTCCCTGTAGAACGGATAGTAGCCAAATGACAGATAGTCCCGGAAATGCTTCAAGATGCTGACGCCGCGCGCAATCTTCCGCGCAATCTCCCGATGGTTGTCCAGAATCTCGTCGAGGCCGAGCGGCGAAACGTCTTTGATCCCCTCGAACGCAAGATATTCGCGAAATGAGAGGCCGTTGAGGTCATAGACGATTTGGCGGCGGGATATGTCCGCCCCGCCATAGTCGATCTTGAGCATTGACGAACCGGTATAGGCGACGGACAGATCGGGAAAGAAGTCCGTAAGGTTTTTGATGTAGGTCTGCCACGGCTTGAGATAGTGGACTTCGTCGATGAACAGATGCGTTCCACCGCGCTTGCGATGCCAGTCAGCAAGGTCAATAAGCGAATTCCTCGAAAACCACAAGTCATCGAGCGAGACATACAACGCCTTCTCGCCGACGCCGCCAAACTCCTCGAGAACATGCTGCCTGAGAAGCGTGGTCTTGCCGGTTCCACGGCCGCCCTTGATGCCGAGAAGCCGGTTTCTCCATTTGATTTCGCTAAACAAATAACGATGAAAGCCAACGGAAACCTTGTCGACAAGGTAGTCCATTCGCTCGATCAGTGGCTGCACATCTTTATCTTCCACAAGCACCTCCAGTGTTTGGAAACATCGTTTCTATCCCAAAAACAATGTTTCAAAACATCGATATTATCCCATATCCCCACTCGCCTGTCAACCGTTCCAAGCCCCCTACTCGACCATAAAAGACCCTAAATCAACGCCGCACAACCCGCAGAACAGCCGTTCCACAGAAAGGAATCGCCGCTTCACATTCAAGGATGCCGTCGGAAAACGACGCCTCAATGGGCTTCCAGACACCATTCGCCAGAAGCAACTCGACGCGGCAGTTCGCAAACGGTGTCTTGAGACGCAGTCGCCCGATCGGGTCAGGATTGAGATTCTCCACAAGCAGTAGCCACTGCCCAGCCCCCTTCCGTCTTACGAGCATCAAAACGTCCTGCTCGTGACCTGACACAAAAGGCAACGGCTCTCCATTCAACCGCTCAAGCGCCGAGACAAGCCACGCGTGGCGGGATTCGGTGTAACGCTGGAGGCAGAACATCCCTGCGTGATACTGCACCGTCAAGACGCGCCCGCCGAGCGCGTTGGCGAAGAGGACTGCCCCTGGCGTCACCATCTCGTCCGGCTTCACGCCCGAAGTGTCGTGGAACACAAGCGACGAAAGGACTTCCGCGCCGTCAGACACCGCGAAACGAACACTGCCCGACATCGGCGAATACAGCACCGCCTCCCCGCCGTTCATGTCATCGCGCTCACGGTTGAACGCGAGATTCCACCACGCCGCCTCAACGCCCGTCAGCGACGCAAAACCGCGCTCCGTGAGGGCAATGGCGGCTTCACGAAACACGACCGCCTTTCCCGAAAGGATGCGCCTCAAGTCGTCGTCGGAAAGCCGCGAGACCTCCGCAGCCGAGGCAAGAGCGCAAATGCGGCCGCCGCCGAAGTCGCGGGTGGCGTAGAAAGGAATTCCGAATGGGGCGAAAATACCGACAGCGGCGCAATTGTTGTCAATGAAGAACTCATACTGGTTTTTGGCTACGTGCCAGTTTGGGAAGTTGGAGAGGCAGGGCACGGCGATACCCTCCCACTCGCTCCCCTCCACTTCGGCAGAAAGCGCCGATAGGCGCGGCAGCCCCTCAAGTGCCGCCGTGTAGTTGCGCGACACAGGGTATTTCCCCTTGTGGCAGTTCACGAACCACGTCTTCGAGCCCTTCATGCCTACGAACGCCGCGTTGATGAGATGGGTGTAAAAACTGGTCGCGCTCTTGCTCCAGAGGTTGTGCGGGCAGGTGTCAGATTCGGCAAGGAGGTCAATTCCCGATTCTCGGTAGTATTCAGCAAACCCAAACATACGGCAGACTATTTGCGGGAGTTTCGCGCATGTCATGCGCTCGTCGTAGCAGCCGGTCGAAGTGCGCATCACCGGCGTTTGCCCCTTTGCGGCGATGGCGCGAGCGAGCGAAGCACAGAAAAGATGCTCCTCTCCGGCGACGCAGATACCGGCGGGAATCGCAGGGTCAACGGCGTCCATCGCGGCACGGGCGCGACGCACGACGCCCTCTACCATCTCGCGTTGCATGGCGAGAAACGCTGCATAGTCGGGATCGTCCTGCCGCGCCGCCTTGATCCGCTCCCGCAGCTGCTCCGACGTGAACGACGAGCCGCGCCGCTCGTTGAACATGGCGACGTGCCGTGCGCAGAAGCACTCGGCCTTGGGCGAAAAGGCGCGAACGTCGTCGTCCGTCATCACAAAGGCCGGACTCGACTTTGCTATCAGCGTGAACACCTCCGTTATGTAGGCGGCAAAACCAGGATCATCGGGGCAGAATCGAACTTCCTTTCCCTCGCTGTCTATTGTCCTCGTCCAGTCCTCTATGTCCTTGTCAACCCTCGGCCAGTGTCCAAGAATCGCCTGAACAAGAATACCCGCACGAACGCCGGAGCCCTCAAGTTCCTTCTTGAAAGCGCGAAAACTCTCGATATAGCACTTCGCCTTTTCGATTGCAGGACGCCCCTCTGGATGCAGCGTTAGGGAGTAAAGCGCAAGGTCAACGCCTGTTCGCCTCTTAAGGTCTATTGCGTCAGCCGCCGCAACCGATTCTTTGCCAGGCGAGAATGGAATGATATTGTAAACAACGAACTCCCCGCTGGCCACATTGTCGCGATCTGCCTTGACATCGGCCATTGCCGCAACCGCGACGCATATTGCGGCGATCGACAGCGATTTTTCAAACATTGTGTTCGCCGTTCTCATAGTTCTATTCACCAACCACACTTTGCGCGGCTTTTTTCTTACCGTCGATGACGCGCACAACTTCCCCTGCAATCATCCGAGACCCTTCGGGAGTGTAGTGGACTATATCGACATACGGCACGGCATTGTCGCGGACAAAGGAGTAAAGGTCGTCGATTTCGACGCCGAGCGGCTTCAAGGCGGCAACGGCTGCCGCGTTATACTCTTCGACAATGGCATTGCCCAATGTATGTTGCTCGCACTTGACGGACGTGTTTATAGGGGTCGTTGTGGCGAAGACTATCCTTGCGTTCGGGAAGTAGCGGCGAAGTTCACCGTGGATGCGGACAAGCGTCTTTACATAGTCATCACGCGGCGTAAGCGGTTCTCGTCCGTCACGTTGCCCTATATCCCATAGGCCGTTGTTCCAATGCACGACTTTGATCTTGGCTGGGTCTGGCATGATACGCCGCCAGTCGTAGAGGAAGCGCAAGGTGTAGTGTGCGAACATGCAGTTGCCTTCCGGCCAGTAAACATCTGCCCTGTCCTTCATGGCTTCACGAACAAAACCACAGTAGCCCATGCGGATCGAATCACCGAGAAGCAATACGCCGCACTTGTCCTTAACTGTTGTCTTGATGGCATCTCCAACCGCTACCTTCGCACCCTCATTCGCAATGACTATGCTCGCGCATTTGGTGGTCGCGCCTGAACTGACAACATTACAGTTGTCGGCCATTGCCGCAACCGCGCCGCATAGTGCGGCGATAAATACTATCTTCTTCATGTTCTCCTTTGCATGGCTCTTAGAGGGTTGTTATTATACCAAAAGTCACCCGTGCCGCTGTAGGCCGCCGCCGCAGCGCCTCCGGCGCGACGAGGCGATCCCCCTGGAAGCTGTCGCGCCAGACGATCTCGCCCGCCTTCTCGCCGCGCACATAAAGCGCCGGCTTCTTCTCGCCCTCCTTCTCCATGAAGCGGCTCGCCGTGACGATCAGCGACCCGGCGTCGTGCCGTATCGCAACGGGATTCTCCATCGGGCAATCGGGATGGTTGCATGAGGTGCAGTTCGACATCGTGGCGTCGCCGCGAATCCAAAAGCCCGTCTCGGCCGTGTCCGCGTAGCACTCGGAGAGGATGATGTCCCCTCCCCACACGTCGAACGCGACCGACTTCCTCACGCGGTCCTTCCAGCCCCAGAAGTGGC
>CACWJS010000138.1:6177-12575 GCA_902761275.1 uncultured bacterium
CGTATGTGTAGTTGACCATGATGATGTCGGTGAAGTGCGAGTCGCTCAGGAGGTTGACGATAGCCGTGTTCACGCCAAGCCCCGGCATGTCGCTGTGGAAGTAGAGGTCGTGCGCGACGACCTCGTACCCGGCGCTGGTGCGCGGCGGCACGTCGCAGTCGCCGAGCTTGAGGCCGATCCCCTTGCCGTTCCGGAAGTTCGTGCCGGAGAGCGTGATGTGCTTCACGCCCATGACGTTCATGCAGTTCGCGAGGCCGCGCCCGTCGATCTCGCCGCCCGAGACGAAGATGCTCCTGTCGTCGCCCCACCCGCAGCCCGGCTCGTGGAGCCCCGCCAGGTACTTGACGACGTAGGGCATTTCGCGCACCGCCTTCAGTCGCGCCGACTTGTGCATCATGAGCGAGACGCCGTTGCTGACGACGAGCATCTGGTCAATCTCGTACTCGCCGCGCGGGAACATGACGACGCCCTTCGTCCCGGCGGCATCAACCGCCCTCATGATGCGCGCCGAATCGCCGCCATCGCCGGCGGTGCGCGGGAAGTCCGCGACGCTCACGTCCCAAAGCCCCGCGCCCTGCGCGGTGAGGCCAATCGCGGCAACCGCCGCAAGGAATGCTGTTTTTGTTTTCATATCTTCCCGCCGCAAGACTTCGCGGCGTTTCTGAACCGGCGGGCAACATGCCCGCCGCATCTCACCCACTACAGCACTATAATCTGAAACCCAACACCAAAGGCGACTTCGTAGCATCAGCGCATCCTGAAATCATATAGTGCGAAATCGACAATCTCGGCCGCGCCTTCGCCACGGTGATCGCGGGCAACGAGCATATAACGCCTGTAGTCGCGTGGATGGAAGGACACAAAGCGACGATGCCCCATCCCTGTCTCATGGCAGATGGTGTGCCATTTCGTGCCGTCGTATCCCCATAGATCCCATGTCTTCACGCGCTCGCCCTTGCGCAGATCCTCGCGGACGGATACGAGATTGGGGTGAACGCCCTCGGGCACGTCGAGGCAAAGATAGTCGTGCGCCCCGCCCTTCGTGTAGGCAACCCTCGACGCCTCAAGTTTCTTGAGCAACTCGCCAAAACGCCTGAACTCGCGCACGTCGGCGTCGGGAACAAGCCCCCTGTCGTCGATCACCATGCCGACGAGCAGATTTGCCCCGCGCCCGACGCTCATAAAGTATTTCTCAAGAAGCGTCTCGGCCGGATAAACGTACGCATCCTCGTCAGGATGCCACATCCACCCGCTCTGAAAGGCGTGTTTCCTTTCGCGGTTTGGCGTGTCGGCCTCTGCTGGCACCCAGAATTTGCCGTCGAAGTCGCCAGCATAAGTCGAGGGGTCGCTGCCGTCGTTCGTGCCGTCGCTGTCGGTGCCGATGTTCGACCTATTCCACGAGACCTCGGGCATCCGCGCGTCCTCGTTGCCGCACCAACGCAGACTCGTCATCCTCGCCGGATTGCCCTGAAACACGATTGCGTTTGGCTGAAGCCGCAGGAGCAGGTCTTCAATCTCCCTGCCGCCCTTGTCCGGCGGAAGGTTCCCGCCGTCGAACCATATCTCGAAGAGCTCACCGTAGTTTGTCCACAGCTCCGTCAGCTGCGTCTTTACGACATCCAGGTATGCGCTCCACTTCGCCGTGTCGGAAATCTTGTTGCTCGCGACCATCAGCCGCGCGTTCGCCCCAGTAGACGCATAAATGCCCGGCTTTATTCCGAACTTGCGGCAAGACGCGATGAAGTCTGCTACGACATCGCCCTTGCCGCCCTTCCAGGGCGAGGACGCAACGCTGTAGTCGTGCGCTTTCGTCGGCCACAGCGAGAAGCCGGAGCAATGCTTGGCGACGAGGACGGCATATTTCGCCCCCGCCGCCTTTGCCGTCTCTATCCACTGGTCGGTGTCGAGCGACGACGGATTGAAGACCGACGGATCCGGCGTATAGCCCATCTGCTTATACCACTCGTATGACGGTTCGTACACCTGCACATCCTGGTGGATAATGACGCCGATCTCGCAGTCGGCCCATTCGAGGTGCCGCGCCGAAGGCACCGCCAGCGCCCTTCCCGTCGCTTCCGCAGCAAACGTCGAAATGCTGGGCAGCGCCGAGCATGCAACGGCGACAAACGTCGCGCCAATAAATTCCTTTCGCGTCATGGTACACACCTCTCTTTTGTATTGGAGAATGGGCAACTTCCACTCTCCAATTCCAACTCAAGACTCCAACTCAGTCTCACCCGCTACCGCACTATGATCGAGAGGCCGACGCCAGAGGCGGCTTCGTAGCAGCCGATGTCGAGGAACTTGCCGCTGAGACGCGCCGCGCCAGCGAGGTCTGTCTCGGAAGTCGCGCCGAAGGAGAGGTAGTCCGCCCACTTCGTTCCGGCGTTGACGAGCGCGCCGCCCTTCGCCGGACGGTAGTCGCCGTTCGCGTAGTCCTTGAAAGCGACGTCGGTGAGGTTGAGCACCGTCGATGCCGTGCCCGAATACGCCGCATCCGCCGAGAACGCGCAGTTCGTGAAGCAGTTTGCCCTCGCGTTACCCCATGTCGCGGCTCCTGTTACGCCGTTGCCGAAGACAACGCAGTTGACGGCCTTCGCATTGTCGCTCGCAATCACCACAGCGCCGCGAGTTGTCTTGTTGCTTGTGACGGTGCAGTTGACGAGCTTCGCCGTTCCGTTCAGATAGACACAGGAAGACGTGCCGCCCGAATGCGCTATCTTCGTCTCGTCAATGCCAGTCATAAGGCAGTTCTCGGCGACACCGGCGGTCGCGGCGAGGGCGGCACCTTCCGCGTAGCCGGTAGGATTCTGCTTTTTGCATCCGCGGATAACACAGCGCTGGACACTGCCGCCTGTCATGTAGATGTTCGGCCCCGTCTGGCACTTCACGTTCCCGACGCCGCACCTTGCATCCACAATCTCGCAGTCGGCGACGAGCCCGTTCACGAGCTGGAGATTCCCCGCGCCAGTCCCGGCGGCATTTGTCGTTGGGCTGCAGCCGTTCGTGACGACGCAGTTGTTCACCGTGCCGTTGTTGACATAGACATTTGCGCCATACGCGGAATCGCCGTTCTGAATGGTAATCGAATCAAGCGTGGCATCCGCGTTGTCAAGGTAGAAGACGCGCCCGCCGGACGTGCCGACAAGCACGTTCCCGCGCGTTCCAGAGGAGCCGATGACGCGGATCGCGCCCTTGAGCGTGAAGCCGCGCTCGGCGTAGGTTCCGTCCGCGACGTGTATCGTAACACCATCAACAACAGCCATGCCAAGCGTCGCAACCACCGTGTTGGTCAGGCAGCCGTAGGCGGCGGCGAATGTCGTCGCGGCCTTTTCAGCCGTGTCGTAGGGGAAGGCGGGGCTGGCGTTCGACGCATTGACGTAGAGATCTGCTGGCGCAACGAGAACCTTGGCGGAAATTGCCTCGGGAGCGCTCCACGACGCACCGCTATCGTCCGAGACGGCCACCGTCGCCGCGTAGAGACCAGCCGCCGCGTATGTATGCGTAATCGTCGCGCTCGCGGTGGTCTCTTCCATCGAGCCGTCACCAAAATTCCATTTGAATGTGTAGTTGCCGCTACCACCAAGTGCCGATGCGGTGAAAGTGGAGGTAGTTCCAATCTTGATGCCGTACGAATCGGCTTCGCCGACGACGGATGCGGAAGATAGGTCGAACTCATAGCATCCAACATCGATTGCCGAACCCGACTTGCGCGGATTGCCATCAAGGTCAGTCGTCGAAGCCCAATCGGGATATGCATCGTCGCTACCGCTGTTTACGATTGTCGTGCAGGACGCAATCGGACGATACGTTTCGTTTGAATCGAAATACGACGGCCATTCGTTAGCGTCAGTTCCGCCGACCTCGGCGTTCGCCGTGCCAGACGTCCTACCAGTAGAAACGAAGAAAACGCAGTTGATAAGCGTGGGTGCTGTGCCCCAGTTTGAAATGATGCCCAATGGCTTGTTGTTGGCGAATGTGCAGTTCACTATTGTGTTCCCCGACTCCGAACGCACGGCACCGCAGTTGGAGTTGAGCGTGTTGTTGTGGTTCATGATGAGGCAATTATCCATCTTGGCGTCCTTCATCCAGATCGCCGAGGACTTCTGCGGCTCGCCGTATGTTCCATTGTTACGGATGACGGAGCGCGTGATGCGTCCGCCCGACATGCACAGACCCTGCCCCTGCTTGTTTGTATCACTCGTCGCGTTGCGAAGGATGCAGTGATCAACAAGTCCGGCTGTGACCACAACCATCCCGCTGTCGCCATTCATGGTTGCACTTTTTCCCGTCATCACTGTCAGGTCACGAAGCACGGCGTCGGCGTGCGAGAGTTTCACAAGGATCGCGGCGTTCTTCGATATCATGACATCCGCAGGATTGCTGGTTGCGCCAACTATGGTGATTGCATTTGTGATGAGAAGCCCCGATTCCGAGTATGTGCCCGTCGCGACGTGGATTGTCGCGGACGTGTCGCCGCCGACTATTGCCGCGTCTGCGGCGGTGATTGCCGCGCCGATTGTGGCGAACGGCGCGACAGATGTGCCGGGGTTGGAATCGCTGCCGCCATTTGCTGGCATGGCGACGTAGTAGTCTGCGGCTTGCGCGAGCGGCGCGCACGCGAGGGTGGCGAGCGCGGCGAATATGCCGCGA
This sequence comes from uncultured bacterium, assembly GCA_902761275.1. GTDB lineage: Bacteria > Verrucomicrobiota > Kiritimatiellia > RFP12 > UBA1067 > UBA1067. Next base: position 10,831 of record CACWJS010000138.1, read on the forward strand.
AGGATAGAACGTTGCAATCGCATGGACACTTTCATTTCTTTCCTTTCTTTTTTGTTACACGAGGGATACTACTCTACTCCCGATGTTTGATTGCACTATATCATATTTTCCCCTCGTCGCGCAAGTGCAAACTGCAAGATCAGGTCAAAACAGGTACAAATCGCCCTCTACACCCCCTCTCTACCCCCCATTTTTCGTGTATTTCGTGTATTTCGTGGTTATGAGTTGCGCGTTCAGCCGAGCAGAGTTGAGAGGGATTTTAGCCGTGTAGATCGTGTAGAGGTGGAGAGGCGCTGACGCGCGACCACGAAACCGCCCATTACGTGGGCTGCACGAAAATGTGGAACGCACCTTTTCGTGTCATTTCGTGTCCTGCGTAGGCAGGTTTTCGTGACGCGGGCATCTGACGCGGACCGAAGGTCGAGACGACGCGGGGACGACGGGCGAAGGTCGCCCATGGCTGGTCAATCTCCGTGAAGCTAAAGGAACTTCGCCGCGACCTTCAAGCCACGGCGTCGACGCGCCGTCTCAAGCGGCGTCAGACGCGCGTCAGATGCGCCGCGTTTTCGTGGTTCGCGCCGGTAGGCGCCGCGCCAGCGCCAAACATGCCAACACAGGCCATGCAGAGACTATGCAGAGACTATTGCCTCTGCACATGGCACTCCAAGAAGCACCTCACGCCATCGACGCCTGAAGCTTCTTGACCTCCGCAAGCGAGAGGCCAGAAAACTTCGCAATGTCCTTCAATGCAAGCATCCCGCTCTTCAGCATCCGCTTCGCGGTCGCGAGCATGGTCTCGCGCTTGCCCTCTGCCTTGTTGCGCTCAGCTATTCTTTCCATTGCCTTGCACATAGTGCGCCTCCCTTCTTCTGAATTCTTGAATTGGCCGACTCTCTTCCTGAGAACGTCGAAATACATCTTCGTCGCGTCGCGGCACAGCAAGTCATGCACCAATTTGCCAATCACGGTTGCGCTTCGTGTCGCGCCATTTACGTAGATTATATGCGTTCCGTCGCAGAGCTCCAGCCCGGCATCCTTGTCCAAGCGGTCAAATGCATACATGTCCTTCCCGCGCTTCATCACGTCGTCCTCGGTGATGAAGATAACGTATGTGTCGCGCAGCTTTCCAAAGTCCTCGCCCGACTTGAGCGCGTTCGCGTCCATCAGCGCGGAATTGTACCTCGCCCGCCTCGGTTCAGCTCCGTCATTCGCGCGCTGGATCTCGATGTCGTATTCCCTGCCCTTGGAATCCCGCGCGAAGACGTCGAAGCGGACGCCGCGCCCCTGGAGACTCTTGATTGGATACTCGGTCTGCGCCTTTACGACCTTCAGATCCTTCTTGCCGAGGATGATCTGCAACATCAGCTCGATGCATTCCGGAGCATTCTCGAGGCACTTCGACATGAAGTCGTCGTCCATGAGCCGGAAGTTCCTGATCACGGCAAGGTACTCCGGCTTCATCACGGATGCAGCACGCCTCGCCTTCGCCTTGCCGACGACGGGCTTTGCCGTTTTAATCTCGCACTTATGTCTCTTCGCGGCCATATTCTTTATTCTGCCTCCAGCATAAGGCACAACGCCCACAATGGAAAACAAGGGCATTATATCATTTTTCCGCCGAAAAAAGATAGTGCACGACGATTTTGTCATGGTGATTTAGTTCATGGCGCATGAAGCCCGTGGATATTGAATTTACCGCACCCCATTGACAAATGCGGCGAAATATGAGATGATATCCTCGTCTC
>CACWJS010000139.1 GCA_902761275.1 uncultured bacterium
GCGATATGCCGACGCGGCGAAGAAGCTCGGGCCGTTCCGCGGCACATGCGCCGCAGTGGACGACAAGTGGGGCGAATTGGTCGCGCTCGCGGACTCCGAGACCGAGAAGATCACGTCGAACGCCGCGCTCAAGCCGAAGCTAAGGAAACTGAAGCTTCAGGGCATCGTCTCTAAGTTCGGGCCCGTCCTCGGCGAGAAGGCGAAAAAAGCCCTTGCCGAGCAGGCTGAGTAGTTTCGGGCAACGGGCAGAGCGCGGCGAATCCGCCGCGGATTTGGTATAACAATTGAAAACAAAACAGTTAAGAAAGCGAAAGGTAATCAATGATTTCAAGGGTTGTTGCAGCTGCCGCATTGTTGATCTTTGCGGGATGCTGTATGTTCACATGCGAGCCGACCATGCCCGAGTTCGATGCCGGAAAGGTCAGCGGCGATGAGCTTGTTGCGCTGCTGGCCGGCGTCGAGAAGGTGCCGAGCCTCAGGCAGCGGCAGAACTTGGCGAGCCAGCTAGAGGGGCGTCGCTTCACGTTCCACGATCTGAAGCGGGCGTCATGCCGTGTCGGGGAGGATGATCAGCATTATGAAATGGACATAACGGACCCAGGGCGAATGATGCTGCGTCCAGGCGACGACAGGCTCCTTTGGTTTACGCTTGACGTGCCGGGCGCAACCGAGGAGCTTCGGAACTTCGCGCGGAAAACAAAAGACGCTAGTTTCTTGTGGGATACCGTGGTCAAGGAGCTGGACTGCACTTTCGGATCGAACTTCGTGGTGACGGTGAACCGCTTCGTTCCGGCGATAGAACTTGCGGAACTTCCCCCGTTTGACGCCGCGTCCATCACCGGCGATCAGCTGGTGGATGTTCTGCGCGGCATGAAGGGCAGGATGAGCGACGCCGTCGGCGAGGAGTTGGCGGTGCGGCTGGACGGGCGGGAGCTGTCGTTCACGAACGCGCTGGTGACAGGGGTCGCGACCATCGACGACGACACGGTTGGGCTTCGCTTCCGCATTCCGTTTGGCAAGAGATGGAGCCAGGCCATTGTCGCCGGGGCCGTGATGCCGCGGAAGGCGCTTGCGGAACTGCCGTGGAACCTCTGGGCTGCATCTTGTAATTATGGCGCCAAGCTGAGTCGTCTTAATGGCTCGGTGTCCAAGCAGGCTGACGGTAATCTTCGGCGCTGCGGGTTCCATTCGGTGCTCATGCTCAAGAACGTTGAGTTCGATGTGCCGTGGAGGAACGATAAGCTACCTGACTTCGATCCCCACTCGATCACGGGCGAGGAGCTTGTGTCGCTCGTGTCCAAGTTCACGGACAGGGGCGCGAAAGCGAAGGTGGACACCGTTCTCGAACGGCTGAACGGAAGGAGACTCACCTTTCCGGAGGTCGTCGTCCAGGATGTCTCCACGCCGGCAGACAAGAACAAAAATCCGTCGTGGCCGCAGTCGGTGCGGATTGATCTCGACCTTTCGGTGTCGAGAGTCGAGCTTCGTGCCGCGGGCAAGGACGGAGGGAAATTCGAGTTCTACGCCTTCATGCCCAGCGAAAAGGCGAAGCCGCTTTCGGACAATGCGCGGCTCATCGACTTCACGGGAACCGTTGTCTTCCACCGGGCGCCGTATCAGCCGGACTTCTCGGCGTTCGAGGATGTGGAGTTTAAGCAGTTGGACAAGTCCGAGCCGCTTCCGAAGTTCAACCGCAAGACGGTTACTGGCGACGACATAGTGAAGCTCGTGGCATCTCGTTCCGTCGCGCTGACCGACGAGCAAGTACAGGAGCTCGGTCGGCGGCTTGACGGAGTTCGTGTGACCTTGCCGCTGGACGGCAATCAGATTGGTTCCTGGAGCTATTGCATTCCGGTTTCCGGCGGCGAGATCGAATGGTTGGAGTTGTGTGCCTCATATCCAAGGCGTAACATCCCTGGTTCGCGCGAGATGCCGATTCTGCGCATTTCCGCGCGACTGAAGGGAGTCATGAGAGAAGCGGATCTTCCGTTTAATCGGAACGACAAGAACCTACGGCTATCCGGCACAATCCAAATGTCCTACTGCGGCAGTACATTGATGCTCGAGGATGCCGTCGTGGAGCCGGCAAAGCAGGACGCAGCTGATTGACCAAGGGGGGTGTGACATGTTCCGGTTTATGGTTTTTATTGGAGCTATTGTTGCGGTTCTTACCTTGATTCCGCTATCGGTGGCTATGCTTGCTCGCGCACGGTGGAAATCGCTGGTTTGGGCGCTGATCCTGTCGGCTTGCACTGCGTCTGTCGCCTGGTTTGTTCGAGACTTGAACGCGGAAATGTGGAAGAGCAATCAAAGCATGCATATTCGGTGGAACGTCACATGGCTTCTTGACCAGTACGGAACGATAGACAAGATTGGCGATGAGACGCTGCGCAGGGATTATGTCACGAACTTCCTCGACAACGCCTGCATCCTGCTCAATCTGGACAGCAAAACGGCTCCCAACACTTCAAATCTGGTCGAGCGCTACTATTTCGACTGGAATGACCGAATTGACGATGCAAAGCAAGGCGATCAGCGCGCCGATTCGCTATAAAGGATATTGGAGTTTTGGACAGGCACATTGGGGGAACATTGGGGATACACCCCATTTTCGTTTCGCTTTTCAGCGCCGAACATTGGGGATACACCCCATTTTCGTTTCGCTTTTCAGTGCCGATTTCACTCATTGTCGCCGCTTATCGCAATTCCTCCAGATTTCCCCCTTGCCTTTTCTCGGCCATTATGCGATAATCTTTCCGTTCCTCGGAATTGAACACCGTCGGCGGACGGATACAAGGGGGAACCATGGAGAGTCTGCGGGTTGAAACGCCAGTAGTCCTTGGTCATCGTGCCGAGGGTGTTGATCGGCGGAACCGCAGACACCGCGTCGCGCGAGGGCTGGCTGGCCCGCAGGCCGCCGGAAGGCGGTGCACAACGTGCGCGGACTGGCCCGGCATGGCCCATTCCAGATTGCCGGACGCATGGCCGCGTGGCCGTGCGCGTTCGGAAACTGCAATCGGAGGGCCAACAGATGGCAAGAACAGCAAGAGTCAAGAGCGTTGGCGAGGGAACGGCGTACTATCACCTCGTTTCCCGCGCCAGCAACAAACAGTTCCTGTTCAGGAAATCGGCGGCGAAAGACCGCCTTGCGGAGCTCGCGCGGAAGGCGGCCGAGTTCAGCGGGGTCAAGCTCGTCGCGTTCGCCGTGATGGACAACCACTACCACATATTCTGCAAAGTGACGCGGACCGGCGATCCAGTTCCGCAAGAAGAGATTATCCGACGCGTTGGCGTCCTCAAGGGAACAAGGGCTGCCGAGTCTCTTGCGGGGCGCTGGCGGGAGCTCTCGGCCGCAGGCTTCGACGCGACGCTCGAGTCAGAGCTTGGCCGCTACCGCGCTCGCATGAACGACATAAGCGAGTTCATGAAGACGATGAAGGAGCTCTACGCGATATGGTACAACCGCGAGTACGACTACAGCGGCAGCATCTGGAGCGGGGTGTTCAAGTCGACTATGGTCGAGGGAGGCCGATACCTTGAGTACTGCCGCCGGTACATCATGATGAACCCTGTCCGTGCCGGGATTGTGTCGCAGGCGAAGGACTATCGCTGGGTTTGGGGCGCAGATCCCGAAGAAACGGAAGGCTTCGCGGGGTGTCTCCCCGAGTGGAGCGTGACGGCGAGGGTGGCGCAGGTCGGGGCGGGGAAGATCTTCGGCAGCGAGGCGTTCGTGCGGAAGTGGATATGTGGGCTCGGCGACAAGTTCCCCGCGGCGCGGACAGCGGCGCACGCCGTGGGGAGCATCGGCTTTTCGTCGCATGGCTGGCGGCTGGCGAAGAGGGACGAAAGGGCGGCATAGGCGGGATTGTGACTCTTTCTGCTTGACTCTTTCGTCCCTAACCGACGCTATTCGTCTCTAATCCAACTATGTACGCTTCATCGCCACTCCTTCGCGGCAAATCCACCGCGCTTCGCGTCATGGGGATTTGTGATATAATACGGCGTAGCCATGCCTGTGAATCTCATTAGTGCCGTCACGCTGCCGAGACGCGGTTCCTCGAAAGCCGCGATTGCGGCCGTATTGCTCTTGCTGCCGCAGGGGGTGGTGGTTGGCGCCATTGCGTGGTATACGAACTCGGAGGGTCTTGAGCTTTGGATATCTGGAGGCATTGCCCTGTGCTGTATCGTTTCAGCCGTTGTGCTGGCAAAGAGGCGTGTCGCATTTCCACTCGTGTTTCAAGGGTGCTTGATGCTTTTCGTCGGGTGGATTGTCATAGAGGGAATCTCTTACTTTACCAATGACAGGCACGGAAGTGTATGGGATTTCATGCTGGTCTTGTCGATGTTAATTGCCGTGTTGCTAATGGGGGTAATGGCGCTCTTCCTTGTGCAGACGAAAAGCGCCCTGAAATGGTTCTCGGGCACTGCAATCGAGCAGGGGAGCGGTCTTGCAGAGAAGATTAAACGCGGCGTGTGGACGGTGCTGATTGCCGATGTCCTTTTGCTGGCGTTTGGAGCTTGTCTTGACTTGGACACGGCAATATGGAGCAAGGGCGATCTTCCGGATGTGATTTTTATGTGCGAGGATGAGTTTCTGGATGATAAGTTTGTGATAACTGATTTTTTCGGAATTCCTATGGGCGAGAAGGTCAATGTCCGTATTTGGGCGAAGATGTATGGCATCGAACGTGTTGAAGAGCCTCATTGCAGTCGCACTTTCTTGTCTGAAGATTCAATTGCGTTCGGGGTTCCGGGGCCGTGGGAAGTGACGGAGCAGATCAACACGACCAACGGATGCGTGGAAGTCGTGTCCGCGAGCCGCGCTCCCATTGGCTACGAAGCCGTGTCGAATATGTTTGACACCGTCGGGCAGCGCTTCTGGAGCGCGTTTGACATCAACTGCCAGCTTACGGACGACGGGTCGCCTTGCGTGGGCAGGTGGTCGGATGGCATCCAGACGGTCGAAATCGTCTCCGATGCGCAATCCCTCCGTATTTCCATCCGCCAAGAGTAGCTGGTAGAAATGGCTGTAGCGTGTAGTTAAGTGCTGCCATCCTCATCGCATCATATTTGCACCAATGCTCGGGGCCTTGCGGTTGCTTCGCAGTTCGTGCTTTGCACCCACCCAACCCGACTCCTTTGGCGCGGGCGAATTTCGCAGCTCACTTCGTTCTGGGGCTATGCGTGGTTGATTTCGGCGCGACTGTTTCGGTATAATAATATCACCATGCTGCGGCGAATGCGCCGCGGTTCGCAAAGAAGGATGGAATATGAATGATTTGAAAAAGCCATTGCCGGTCACGATTGTCGAGACTCTGGGCTGGATATATGTAATGCTGTCAGTCCTGTTGTTTATACTGGCGATTGTGAATGCGTAGTCTTTGTCCGGCATTCTCTTTGTCTTGCTGTTTGGACTTTGCCTGCTGTCGCTGCCAGTTGGCATGGTTTTCGCGCTGCGGCTCGGTAGGCGCACGTGGTTCCTTGCGCCGAATACGATTGTCATGAGTCTTTGTCTGATTGGCGCAATAGAAGCGCTTTGCAGCTCCGCGACGGCATTGCCATTCGTGCTTTTGGCGTTGCTTTTTGGAATCGGGCCGATGGTCCTTCTCTTTTTGCCGTCGTCAAGTCGGTGGTTCAATGAAATGTCCGGCGATGACTCTCCCAGTCCTTTCGGATGTGCCGGTATAGTTGTAGTAGGAGTGCTCTGGTTGGCTTTCGTCGGACCGTGTTTGTCCGACTTGTACTTTTCCAAACAGCGGATGACAACTGCCTTATCCAGCGCGATGGCCATGCGCGGTCGCAATCTGAACATCTCTATGATTGAGAATCAACTTGCTCACGAATCGGGTGAAGATTGGATAGACCCGGCTTCATTCACGAACTCGACGCAATATGTCAAGGCGCTGTGGGCGAAGTTTAGCGATGACAAAGGGTCGTGCCCATATCCGGACAGTTGGTGCATCGCCGTAAATCCTCCGGACAATGACAAATTCCCTGTAATGGTCACGGCGAACATCGATCCGCGCGAACTGCTGCGACCGTCGAACGAGGACCAGCCCTTGAAGCTGACATGTCCGAAGGAGTGGGGCGGCTCCTGCTTCAAGTTTTGCGAGAAGGCGGGCATGATTGTCTACAAAGGAGGAGCCTCGCAAATTTTTAGAAATAAGTATGCGCGTCCAAAGCTGATATTTCACGACGGCATACCCAAGCCCAATCCCGACACCTACTTCCTGACCCCGACCGGCCGCGTCGACTTTGTTGAAAGGCAAGCGGCAGTTTCGCTATAATACACGCACCACCTTGAAATGAGGAATGTGAAAGAAAACATCGGAATGGGCGATAAAAAGAGCAACGCCAAAGGGGTGTCTCCCCATTTGATCGTGCGGCTGCCTGGAAAGGGCGGGATGGCCGAGGTGTATGAGGTCGAGAACGCATGGCCCGGAAGGGAGAGTGCGATATTGTGAAATTCAACTGGAACCAATCTGGAATGCCCGTGTCGCTCGTCAGTCGCATGGGCAGAAGAAGCGCGGTCGCCGAGTTCAAGTCGGTTCTGAACGACGCCCAGAACCAGGTCATGGTGTCGGTGGATGCGGAGGCGATGGCGAATGATCTCGTGGAATCAGGCGGCCGGGAGTATGTGGAGATGGTGCGGGCGTTGTCAGCAGATCTTGCAAACGCGCGCAAGGAGCTTGAAGCCGCGAACCTGCGATACGAACGGCTCGTAGCGAACCTTAGGCAGCGGGGCATCAGTCTCGACGCGGATCCGCCGCCTCGGCAAGAAACGCCAGAGGTGCCAGTCCAAGAGTCTGCGCCAGTGGCGGATGAACGAGATGACTGGGATACATGGGATCAGCGCTTCAAGGCTTTGCTGGGCTGATTCCGCTCGGAACAGCCGGGGACAGACCCCACGATAGGCCCGTTTTTCGCCTGTCCGCCGTGGTTTTAGCGAAGGCGGATGTGTTTCGTGTATTTCGTGGTTAATCCTCCGCGGCGCATTCCCCCAAAAAATCGTGAACTCCAAGTCGCATTAGTGTGGATTATGCTATAATTATCTCGTTATGGGATTCTTCAAAGCATACGACATGCGCGGCACCTTTGGTGTCGACTTCGACCTCGATACAGTCTACAAGGTGGGGCTTGCCCTGCCTAAGGTCGTAAAGGGGAAACGCTGGCTCGTCGGACGTGACTGCCGCACGACTTCGGACGCCGTGCACGACGCTCTTGTGAAAGGGCTTTCCGAATCTGGCGCGGAAGTCTCGGACCTCGGGCTTTGCACGACGCCGATGGTCTACTACTTCACCGCCGCAGACGGCTTCGACGGCAGCGTGATGATCACCGCCTCGCACAATCCGCCGACGGACAACGGCCTAAAAGTTTCAAAGGCGACAGCGCTCCCCGTCGGTTACGCGAACGGTCTTAACGAAGTTGAGCGACTGGTCGGCGAAATGCAGTCGACGGCCGACGGACGACGGCCTTCGGTGAAGGATCTTCCCGATGCGCTTTCGCGCTACATCGCCTGGCAGCAAGGCCGTGTCAACCTCGCGGCGCTTTCGGGGCTAAAGTTCGCCGTGGACTGCTCGAACGGAATGTCCTCGCTTTTCGTGCGCGAGATGTTCCCGGATGCGGTGCTGCTCAACGACACTCCAGACGGGGCCTTCCCCGCCCACTCGCCTAATCCGCTCAAGGCCGAGGCGCGCGAGCAGATTGCCAAGATCGTCCGCGAGAAGGGGCTTGACTGCGGCGTCATATTCGACGGCGACGCAGACCGCGCGATGTTCGTCGACGAGCGCGGCGAATTTGTCCAGCCCGATTACCTCATTCCCATTGTGGCGAGGGCCACGATGGGAAGTGAAGAGTTAAGAGTTAAGAGTGAAGAGTTGGGGAAGGCCAAGATAATTCATGATGTAAGGACATCGCGCGGCGCGATAGAGACGCTGCGCGAGGACGGCTTCGAGCCGGTGATGGTTCCGGTTGGCCACGCTTTCGCAAAGCCGATTCTGCGCGAAATCGGCGCACTCTGCGGCGGCGAGCTTGCAGGCCACTACTACTTCTCCGAGTTCTTCGGATGCGACTCCGGCCTTCTCGCGGCGACGCGCATCCTCGGCGAGATCGCGAAGGCAAAGCAAGCGGGGAAGACATTCTCGGAAATGATGAAGCCAATAGTGTCGCGCTACGCCAACTCCGGCGAAATCAACTTCAAAGTTGATAATAAAGAAGCGGCCATTGAGCGTGTGCTCGCTGTAGCCAAGTCGCTTGGAGAGGAAACTGGGCGAAGCGAGATCGACGGCTATCGCCTTGAATACCGCGACGGCTGGATTTCCGTTCGCAAGTCCAACACCGAGCCGTATCTCCGCCTTCTCGTCGAATGCGATACGCGCGAGCGCCTTGACGAATGGGTCAAATGTCTTGGTAGCGCAATCAACGCCGTTGCACCGTGAAGGTGGTTGCGAACAGAGGTCATTTCTATGATGATGCGTCTGACTTTTGTTGCGATTGGCCTGCTGGTGCTCTCTGGTTGCTGTTCGTGCGCGTACTTCGACGACGCCTGTACGCGTCCGGAAGAGAGTTCGGCCAGCGGACTTCACTGCGGAAGACGCGAAGAGTGGCCCAGGGCTTGCATGAACATCACGGCCAAGGAGTGTGGCTTGATCTCCGACGGCATGGGTGAGGATCTCGTCTTAGGAAGCCTGTTAGGTCTTTGCCTGCTGCCGGACGTCGCGTGTTCGCTGTGCGTGGATTTGGTCACTATGCCCTGGCAGTTGAGCCGCTACAAGGACTTTCCCGAGAAGAGGACGATGGATCCTTCGCTCGTGAAGAATTCATCTTGGTCGGACCCGACGTGCCGGGGGGCTGCGGTCCCGGAGATCTTGCGCAGCCTTCGGAGTCGGCAGGCCGCAGACGGACGCTGGACGGGCGGGAAGAGCGTCCTTGCCGACACCGCATTGGTCGCCTTGGCTCTGGCCTGGCGAGGGGAATACCTGAGGTGCGACACGCAGGTTGAAGGAGACGACAACTTTGCGCCGATGCTGCGGGACGCGGAGAAGTATCTTGTTCGGTGTGCAACCGTCTCCGGCGATACGGTGCGTCTGCTGGGCGAGGATGCCGATCCCAGGGCGTTCCCCATCGCCGTCACGGCGCTGGCGGAGCTTGGCGGACGGATTCACCGCGAGGAAACGTGGACTCTCGCGGAGAAGTGCCTGTCGCGCGCGGCGGCGGAACTGGTCCGCGAGCAGCAGGTCGAGCTGACCGAACTTTCTGCGGAGCGCCTCGGGTGGCTCGTGCTGGCCTTGGAGGCGGGGCTGAACGGGGGGTGGAAGACGGACGGAATCGAAGATGCGCTCGATGCTGTCCGTGCGCGCCTTCTGGACTATCCTCCGCTCAAGGGCACGTACTACGACACGCGGCGCCTCTATGCTGGATTCCTGCGCGGCGATCCCGACCTGGAAGCGCAATACCGGGCTCGGATCAAAGAGAACAATAAGTGGCTTCTTGACAACATCGGCTCGGGCGAAATCGTCCGCGGCGCGGACGGGAAACTCCATTGGAAGTCGGCGCTCTATAGGCGCGAAAACACAACGGGGCTCAGAGACAGCGGATTGGGGCAGACCGCCGACGACGCTTTGGGAGTGCTGCAGGTCACGTTCCCGGTTTCGCATCGTCCGTCGGCCAGCCAGAAGGCGAAGGAGGACATCTGACATGGGACGGCTTGTGCTACTGGCGATTGGAATGTCGCTGCTCCTGTGCGGCGGATGCGTGTACACGTCTGCCGGTGGACATCCGGCTGTCGAGGAATTCCCGCCACCGGTCTGGGATGAGTCTGAAAAGGCGTTCCGGCAGGAATTCCCTGCGTACTCGTACTACTCGCGCAGCGGCGTCTATCCGCCCGGGACGAAGCTGACTCCAGGCGGTGCGCACTGGGGGCAGGTCGGTGATATGATAGAGGGCCTGGCGCATCTGCCGACGTTTTGGCTGGAGTGGGCGCTTAGCGCCGAGCGCAAGACGGACTACGACGTCGTGTTTCTTGACCGCAATTCGACGCGCGGGGACGTGTCGCTGCGAGCGTTCCCCGACTATGCGTTCGACGATCGCCTGCTTCGGCAGGAGCCATTCAGGCTGTACTGGACGAACACGGTTTTCGGAATCGACTTTGCCGAAGGCGAAAGGATCATTGCCGGGAAAAACGCCTCCCGCAAGACAATCGGCGAACACAGGGCGTGGTTGCTCTATCTCGACAAGCTGGAGAACGCACGTCCGGTCCTGTGGTGGACGGACGGATCTGGCGTGGAGAACCTCATTGTCTTCCAGTGCCTGCGTTCGCCGCCGACGAAGGAACGCGACTTCGGCGAGTGCCTCGGGTACAGGCTTTTGCATTTCCGCAATTTCGGCTTTGTCCGGGCGTTCGACTTCGCGCCCGCGGAGAAGGCGTATTACCCGTCCGCATTCGTCTTTACCACCTTGGACGGCAGGTTCGTCAACATTGGATACATGGGGCGCTATCCTTCCGACAGCTGCGACTGGATGTTCCGCCAGATAGACCTGGAGACGGGCGACGACCGCAAGGTCGGCAGTTACGGCGCGTTGGAGAAAGGCGATGTCAACGGCGGACTGGAGATCCGCACGGAGGCGCGACCCAGTCGATAGGAAGCAGGAAAGGAGCATGGGATTGCAATATGATCGTTGACTTTCACGTCCATTCGACAGCGAGCGACGGCACGTTTGCGCCGCGCGACATCGCGGCGGAAGCTGTGCGTGGCGGATATGCCGCGATTGCGCTCACCGACCACGACAACTGCGACGGAATCGCCGAGTTCATGTCGGCGGAGACGAGTCTCAGGAAGGTCGCGGGCGTGGAGCTTTCGATAGAGCCGGGAGACGGGTTTGACAAGTTCCATCTCCTTGCGCTCGGCATTGACCCGACGAACGAATCGCTCAAGGCGTTCCTCAAGAGCATCCTCGTCGGGCGCGACGCGAGGAACGAGCGCATCGTCGGCAACTTCAGGCGCCTCGGCATCGAGATGGTCGACGTGCCGAAGGGCGTTCGGCCGGTCTACGACTATGCCCACGGCGATGTCCTCGCGCGTCCGCATTTTGCGCGTTGGCTTATCGATAACGGATATGCGGCCGATATCGGAGAGGCGTTCGCAAAGTACCTTCTCCCCGATTCGCCGGCCGATACGCGGTGCTACGAGGAGCGCTATCATCCGTCGCAGGAAGAGTCGTTTCGCATCGTCCACGCGGCTGGCGGGCTCTGCGTGATGGCGCATCCAAAGTATTGGCGGCGCGAGTGGAAGACGACGGGACCCGACTATGCGGCGGCAGAGCGCGAGCTTGCGCGGCTTAAAGAAGCGGGGCTTGACGGGCTTGAGGCGTTCTATCGCGCAAATTCTGTCGAGGAAAACGTCGCCTTCACGCGCATAGCCGATTCCATTGGCCTTCTCAAGAGCGCTGGAAGCGACTTCCACGGAGCCAACAAGCCGACGATTCCGCTTGGCATGCAAGTGTCGGAATCGTTTATCGCCCCGCTCCTTGAGCGGCTTTAGCGGCATGCTCAATTCATAGTAGGCGGGTCTTCGCCTTGGGCGGCTATTTTTGGTATAATATGGGCCAGTTATGAATACTGTACTCGTTGGCGCCCAGTGGGGCGATGAAGGCAAGGG
>CACWJS010000140.1 GCA_902761275.1 uncultured bacterium
ATCTTCTTAAAGCTCGTGAGATAGTTGGAGATAAGAGTTCGAGTTCGAGAAAGGACGTAAATCTCCATTCTCCAACTCAAATCTCCAACTCCAACTCTTCAACTAAAGTCCTTGAGGCTTGCAAGCGGCTCTGCGACTATGTAATCGCCGAGATCGGACCGAATGGTCGCCGCAGGCGCGAGCTCTGGCAGACCGGCAACTGGTCTGGCTACGCGAGTTCCTCGATTCTTGAGCCTGTCGTTTGGCTCTATCGCCGCACGAACGACAAGAAGTACCTCGACTTCGCCTCTTACATCGTGAAGGGCATGGCCGAACCAGAGAGCGGCCCGCGGCTTATCGACCTTGCGCTCAAGGGCGTGTCGGTCGCCGATCGCAACGGCTATGGCAACAAGCCGGATTCTCACGGCGGATATGTTTCGAAGCACAACCGCTGGAAGTCTTACGAGATGATGAGCTGCTACCAAGGGCTGCTCGAATACGTTGAAGTAGTAAAGAATGAAAATTCCACTCTCCAACTCCAACTCGAGTCTCCAACTAATTTGCTTCAGGCCGCGATAATGACGGCCGAAGACATAATAAAAGAGGAAATCAACCTCGCCGGCGGCTGCGCGTGCTCTGAGGCGTGGTTCCATGGCGCGAAGAAGCAGCATCTCCCGTATACCCATCTGCAGGAGACTTGCGTGACGACGACGTGGATGCGTTTCTGCGAGAAGCTTCTTGAGGTGACGGACGACCCGAAGTGGGCGGACGAGATCGAGAAGACGTTCTACAATGCGTATCTTGCGGCCATGAAGATGGATGGCACCGAGTTCGCGGGATATACGCCGCTCTCGGGCAACCGCTGGCACGGACAGCACCATTGCTTCATGCACACCGACTGCTGCACTTCTAACGGCCCACGCGGGTTCCTCTGCTTCCTCAAGGAGCTCTTTCGTAGCGACGGCAAGACGGCGACATTCAATTTCTACGCGTCTGCGCTCGTAAAGGGCTTTGACATGTATTCGCTCTATCCGCGCGCCAATTTCGTGCGCATCGTGAGCCACACAGAAGGCCCTCTTGCCGTGCGCCTCAGGATCCCCGCTTGGAGCGCGAAGACCGATGTCGCCGTCAACGGCAAGGCACTCGAGGGTGTCAAGGCCGGCTCGTATTTCACGATATCTCGCGAGTGGAAGCTTGGAGACATAGTGACGATTTCGTTTGACATGCCCGTGGTCGCGCATACGCTCGATCATGTTGTCGCCTTCACGCGCGGCCCCGTGCTGCTCGCACGAGACAGCCGCTTCGCAGACGGCGACATGACTGAGCCGTTCAGGCGTGGCACGGTCGCGGATGGTCAGCGCATGGATGGCTTTTCAGCCGTGCGCACGCCGTCCGACGACATCTGGATGACTTTCTCCGCGACGCTCCCCATCGGTTCACACCATGAGAACCCCGAGGGCGCAAACTGGGCGACGGTCATGTTCTGCGACTATGCCTCGGCAGGCAACCTCTGGCGTACTGACAACTACTACCGCACGTGGTTCCCGATCGAGTACGGCCCCACAGAGTAATCGGCGTCCTTGACTTTTGCAGAGATTTTTAGGATAATCCCACTTAACCAAGAAAGGATACGACCAATGGTCACACGCATCATTCTGAACGAAACGTCATATCACGGCGCAGGTGCCGTGAAGTCAATCGTCGCCGAGCTCGCGGCCCGCGGCCTCAAGAACCCGATAGTGTTCTCCGACCCCGACCTCGTGAAGTTCGGCGTCACGAAGAAGGTAACCGACATCCTCGCCAAGGCGAAGATCAAGTTCACGCTCTACTCCGACATCAAGCCGAACCCGACGATCGAGAACGTCAAGAACGGCGTCAAGGCCGCGAAGAAGGCGAAGGCCGACTGCATCGTCGCGATTGGCGGCGGCAGCTCCATGGACACCGCCAAGGCCGTCGGCATAATCATCACCAACCCGAAGTTCGCGGATGTCCGCTCGCTCGAGGGCGTCGCCCCGACCAAGAAGCCGTGCCTCCCGATCCTCGCCGTTCCGACGACTGCCGGCACTGCGGCTGAAGTTACGATCAACTACGTCATCACCGACGTCGAGAAGAAGCGCAAGTTCGTCTGCGTCGACCCGCACGACATTCCTGTCGTTGCGTTCGTCGATCCCGAGATGATGTCGACGATGCCCAAGGGCCTCACGGCGTTCACCGGCATGGACGCGCTCACCCACGCGATCGAGGGCTACATCACGAAGGGCGCCTGCCCGATGACCGACATGATGCACCTCGAGGCGATTCGCCTCATTTCCGCGAACCTCCGCGACGCCGTCGCCAACAAGCCGTCGGGCCGCGCTGGAATGGCGCTCGGCCAGTACATCGCGGGCATGGGCTTCTCCAATGTCGGCCTTGGCGTCGACCACTCGATGGCTCACGGCCTTTCCGCTCTCTACAACACGCCTCACGGCATGGCTTGCGCGATTCTCCTTCCGACCGCGATGAAGTTCAACGCGCCGAAGACCGGCAAGCGCTACATTGAGATCGCGAAGGCGATGGGCGTGAAGGGCGTCGAGAAGATGACGCTCGTCCAGGCGCGCAAGGCGGCGATCGCGGCCGTCGAGAAGCTCTCGAAGGACGTCGGCATCCCGCCGACCCTCAAGGGCATCCTCAAGAAGGAGGACATTCCCTTCCTCGCGAAGAGCGCCTACGCCGATGCGTGCCGCCCGGGCAATCCGCGCGACTGCACTATAAAGGACATTGAGAAACTCTACAAGTCTCTTGTCTAAAGCCGAAAAGGGATAGGGTTGACCTCTCCCTTTTTTCGTGTCCAACGGCAACGTGACATTGGTTGTTTTTTTTGGTATAATAGAAGCCAACTAAAGGAGATATGTCGCAAATGAAAGCAAGAAAAGGAATCTCTTACCTAGAATACGCGCTTCTCGCGGCTCTTGTCGGGATTGTTGGCGCGGTGGGCGTTATGAAGTATGGGAACGCCATAAGTGAGTTCTTCTCTTCCCTTGCGAACAAAACGACCGAGGTCACGCCGAAGACCAAGTAGTTTCTAACTAAGGCCGAGAGGCCGAAAGGAAAAACAAAAAATGAAGAAGCAGACACTCCGCGCCCGCAAGGGTGCAACGTTCATCGAGTACGCGCTCCTCGCGGGTCTCGTTGCCATCGTCGTCGCGGCCGCCGCGATGTTCTTTGGCGACGACCTCAAGGAGCTCTTCGGCTCGGCCGGCAAGCAGACTGAGTCTGTCAAGGCCGGTGTCGACAAGGTCGACCTCCACTCGACGCTTGACAAGGCCAACCAGAAGGGTGGCGGCGGACAGCAGAACACCACTCCCTAACGGAATGCTTAAGCGCATCAGGCGACGTATCGCGAGCGAACGGGCGAGCGTGTATCTTGAATACGCGCTCGTGACTACCGTTACGCTCGGGATCGTCGCCGTTGCCTTTAATCCGGAAAGCTGGTTTTTCAAGGGGCTGGGTGTTGACTACGCCTTTCGCGAGGTGCTGATCAAGCTCCCGATCTTCTGATGCCGATAGTCTGGATTTCGTTGCCGTTCATCCTTGCCTTTGCCTGCTATGGAGAAATCAAGGCGAGGCGGATACCGAATTGGCTCACGCTGGGCGCGATTGCGCTCGGCCTTGGTGCCGCTTTCATCGAAGGCGACGTCGAAGGGCTCAAGGATTCCGTTCTTGGGCTTGCAATCGCGGGGGGATTGTTCCTCCCGTTTTGTCTTCTTGGGGTCGTAGGTGGCGGCGACATGAAGCTCATGGCGGCGGTCGGCGCAATCGTCGGCTGGCCGATGGTGCTCCGGGTTGTGTGCAACACTTGCATCGCCGGCGGCGTCATCTCCGTCGCGATCATGGCGTGGAACGGCGTACTTCTCTCGACGCTTGCGAATGTGTTCCGCATAATGGTCGGGATGCCGCGCAGGAACCAGGGGCTCAGAAACCCGCCGATGGTGCCTTACGCGCTCGCGATCACGCTCGGCACCCTCGTAGCCGTCTTCATTCAAGATTTCTAACCAACCCTAACCCCAACCTCCAACTCCAACTCCTGACTCCTGACCCCTGACCCCTGACTCCTGACCCCTACCTCCAACTCCAACTCTAAACTCCAACTACTGACCCCTGACCCCTAACAATGTTCAAGTGGCTGACGAGAAACGACGGAAAACGCAGGGCTAAGGCCGCGCGGCGGCTCAACTCGCCCCGCGCCTCCGTTTTCTCCGAGTTCGCGCTAGTCATGCCGCTTGTCGCGCTTGTGTGCAGCGCGCTTATCGAGATTGTCGGCTTCTGGGACGCGCAGGTGATGGCGAACCACGCCGCATGGACGGTAGGGCGCATCGTCATGGTGCGAGGTTCAGATGGCCTCGCGTTCTCGAGCGCCATAGACAAGAAGTCGAAGACCGGCATACCCAACACGAACATGCCGGACGCAATCAAGAAACTGATCGACGAGATCAACGCCGGAATGTCGGGCTTCAACAAGTTCAACAATCGCGGGAACATCGCGACGCTCTTTTTGATGTCTACCTGCGGAATCGGCTACTATGGGGCCTCCCCCGGCAAGTCGCTTTCAGATGGGCTCACGAAGCTTATCAACGCTGCCGTCGAGGCGATGACCAACGGCATCCCCGACTGGATCAAGGACGCCGTCGCCGGGATCAAGCTGCCGTCGTTCATCCCCGGCGGCGAGACGGGGATCGCGGGGCTTGTGAACAAGATTGTCGGCGCAATCGTGGACAAGATTGCCGAGGCGGTCCTGAAGCCGATTGCCAACGCAATCGGTGATCTTCTAAAATCGGCAATCGAGAAGGCGATTGGCAAGGACGGCGTCAAGATCGACGACCTTTTCAACGGTGACGGCGAAGCGGCGCGCCATGCTCGGCAGATCTTCGGCGCGGCCTCGCGCATCGCGCGGGCAAAGTCCACGATCGGCAAGGAGGTGCTTGTCGTCACCGACATGGACACTCTCAACGGTCCTTTCATGTTCGCGAAGCGCAGCGCCCTTGGACGGCTCGTCTATCCGCAAGTCGCCGACAAGGAGGTGAAGAGCGACGGCTATTTCGTGACGGGCGTCCACGGCTGGCCGGCGAATGACAACGGCCTCGCGATGGCGCACGTCGAGATCAACTGGCCCTACGAGTCGGGCTGGCTCTTCCCCGTCGTCTCGGGGCGCGACTACATCGCGTCCTCGCCGCCGGTTGCCATCGGACACAGCATGGTCTTCCCGCAGCCGGACATTACAAAGGAGAATCTCTACTCTGCGGGTGCGACGGCCTTCGCCCCCGGTTCCTACACGAACAACGCATCTGTCGCCGCTCTCGACGACCTCGCCAAGGAGATGAAGGAATACCTGAAGTTCGTCAAGTTCGGCATGCGCTTCAGGATCTGCGAAGAATCACTGTCGCTCGGCGACGAAGACTGGTATGCCTACTCGTGGAAGCGTTGCAACGAGCTCAAGGCGCTCTGGAATCTTGGTGACGGCAAGAAGGGCGGCGACTACGGTGACTGCTGGAGCGCCCTTACCGACGGAAAGGACCAGGACGCGCTGATGAGCGATCTGAGTCCGTATTTCAACAGCACGAGCTACCACACCCGCGACTACTACCACTGGGACGGAAGCTACCACAACAGCTACCGTTTGTTTCTCTGCAACGCGAACGGCAACGCCGGGCTCGCGAAGTGGTATGACGGCCATTCGTACCTCAACTACATCAGCTGTTCGGAGAACAAGTTCACGCGCAGCCTTGTAGCCCAGATGACGGTCGCGCAAAAATTTGCGTCGCGGCGGTTGGAGATTAGTGCGGCCGTTTCCGGCGTGTCGGCAGACTGGCTCTATGAAAAGATTCTCGCGTTTGCCGACCGCAACAAGGTGAACGTCTCCAACCTCGTGAAGTGGCAGGAAGGGCTCGACTTGACGGCGTGGAGGTACCATGACGCGGATCTCCATGTGAAGGCGAAGACGGCGGAAAGCTCGTTCGCCGTCATCAAGAAGCTGATCAAGGACGAGATCATCGACATTGAGAACATGGAGAACGGCACATCGCAGTGGACGGGCGACGAAGACGATCCCGTGTTCGACCCGAACGACGAAGAGGTGATGAAGAACCCCGAAGCTGCCGCCAAGAAGGCCTGGGACAAGTGGCGGACGATGAAGGTGAACCTAAGGAAGAAGCTCAAGGAAGTCGACGCCGCGGCCGTGGCGCTGAGAGACCAGTGGACGCAGTACCAGAGGGATGTCGCCGCCTTTGAATCCA
>CACWJS010000141.1 GCA_902761275.1 uncultured bacterium
GACAAGTGGGCGCAGCTGGACGTGGCGATGACCGCGTCCGCGAAGAAGACGATCAAGGAACTGTTCGCGGAGGACAAGGCGAGAGCCGCGAAATTCACCGTCGAGGCGGCGGGCTGGACGCTCGACTACTCGAAGAACCGCATCGACGAGAAGGTCATGAAGGCCCTCGTCAAGCTCGCGAAGGAGTCGAATCTCAAGGAAGAGATCGAGAAGATGTTCACGGGCAAGAAGATCAACGCGACCGAAGGCCGCGCCGTCCTCCACACCGCGCTCCGCAACCTCAACAAGGCCGATACGGTCAAGGTCGACGGCAAGGATGTCCTCAAGGACGTTCGCAAGGTCCTCGTCCAGATGGGCGAATTCTCCGACAAGGTGCGCCAGGGCAAGTGGAAGGGCTTTGCCGGCCGCCGCATCAAGAACGTCGTCAACATCGGCATCGGCGGCAGCGATCTCGGCCCCGTAATGGCGAACATCGCGCTTACGCCCTACACGAAGCGCAACATGAAGTTCTTCTTCGTCTCCAACGTCGACTCGACGCACCTCGCGGAGACTCTTCGCCAGGTCAAGGCGACGGAGACGCTCTTCATCATCGCGTCCAAGACCTTCACCACGCAGGAGACGATGTCCAACGCGCTCGCCGCGAAGGAGTGGTTCCTCGCCGAGGCGAAGAAGGCCGGTCTCTCCAAGAAGGACGCCGAGGCCGCCGTTGCGAAGCACTTCGTCGCCGTCTCCACGGCCGCGAAGGAAGTTGCCGCGTTCGGCATCGACACCAAGAACATGTTTGGCTTCTGGGACTGGGTTGGCGGTCGCTATTCGCTCCCGAGCGCAATCGGCCTTTCGCTCATGATCGCGATTGGCCGCAACAACTACAAGAAGCTCCTCAAGGGCTACTACAAGATGGACCGCCACTTCAGGACGGCCCGCTTCGAGCGCAATATGCCCGTCATCCTCGCGCTTCTCGGCATTCTCTACCACAACGGCTACGGCGCAGAGAGCTACTGCGTCCTTCCCTACGACCAGTATCTTTCGCGCTTTCCGGCGTATCTCCAGCAGATGGATATGGAGTCGAATGGAAAGAGCGTCGACAAGCAGGGCAACGGAGTCTCGTACTCTACGGGCCCGATCGAGTGGGGCGAGCCTGGCACGAACGGCCAGCACTCGTTCTACCAGCTCATCCATCAGGGAACGCACCTCATCCCGTGCGACTTCATCGGCTGCTGCAAAACGCACAATCCGATTGGCGATCTCCACGACAAGCTGATGGCGAACCTCTTCGCGCAGACCGAGGCGCTCGCGTTCGGCAAGACCGAGGACGAGTGCCGCAAGGAAGGCGTTCCCGAGAAGCTTGTGCCGTTCAAGACTTTCGAGGGCAACAAGCCGACGAACACGCTGCTCTGCGATCAGCTCACGCCCGAGACGCTTGGCGCGCTCGTCGCGCTTTACGAGCACAAGGTGTTCACGCAGGGCGTGATCTGGAACGTGTACAGCTTCGACCAGTGGGGAGTGCAGCTCGGCAAGGTGCTCGCGAAGGGCGTTCTCGCCGACCTCACCGCCAAGAAGTTCAAGGGCGGGCACGACTCGTCCACGAACCAGCTCATCGCCCGCTACCGCGCCGTCCTCGGCCGCTAAGCGTTCGGCGTCGTTCGGCGGCGGCCGAAAGCTCCTCCTCGTGGACCCTCGGCGAATACGCCGTATCCACTCGCTCGGACTTTCGCTCCGCCGCCTCACGTCTGCGCGGCCGCGGCAACGCCCTATGCGAAAAAGCCGGTGGCGGCGCACTTGCGCCGCGAGGGGCAGTTGTGATATACTATGCGCGAACATTCCCACAAAAAGGATAAGAAAAGATGGCTAATATAAAGGGTGGCCGCGCCGCAAGGAAGCGCGACCGGCAGAATGAGAAGGCCCGCAAGCGCAATGCGGTCTGCAAGGCGAAGCTCCACGACGCGCACAAGAAGCTCTTCAAGTTCGCGGACGCGAACAACAAGGAAGATGCCGAAAAGAAGTTCAAGGAATTTGTCTCCGGCCTCGACAAGGCCGTGAAGAAGGGCATCATCACGAAGAACACGGCTGACCGCAAGAAATCGCGCGCTCAGCTCAAGCTCAACAAGATGGCAAAGTAAAATAATCAGGGAATACGGGAATGTGATGGCGAAGGGCATCGGAATGAATACCATTCTGGTGCCCTTTGTATAAAAAAGTTGAAGAGTTGAAAGGTTGAAAAGTTGAAAGGTTGAAAAGTTGAAACCTCCAAGAACTAACCACCCAACCACTTAACCACTCAACTACCCAACTACCCAACCACCTAACTTTTACATAGAAAGGAAACAAAGAAATGGACAAGAAGACTCTCCGCGACGTCGAGCTCAAGGGCAAGCGCGTCGTAATGCGTGTTGATTTCAACGTGCCGATGGCCAAGGACGGCTCCGGCAAGATCACCGACGACACCCGCATCGTCGCGGCGCTGCCGTCGATCAAGTACGTCCTCGAGCAGGGCGGTTCGCTCGTCCTCATGTCGCACCTCGGCCGTCCGAAGGGCGTCAAGCTTGGCGCGGCGCCGAACCCCGACAACGCGGCGTTCACGCTGAAGCCCGTCGCAGAGGCGCTTTCCGAGAAGCTCGGGCTCCAGGTCAAGTTCGTCCCCGACTGCATGGCCGCCGACGATGTCGTCAAGGCGCTCAAGCCCGGCGAAGTCGCTCTCCTCGAGAACACCCGCTTCTACAAGGCCGAGGACGGCAAGGTCAAGAAGGACGACGAGAAGAAGGGCATCCACCTCACTGACGAGGAGTTCGCGGCGAAGAAGGCCGAGCTTAAGGCGCAGCGCGCCGAGATGGCGAAGAAGCTCGCCTCCTACGGCGACCTCTACTGCAACGACGCGTTCGGCACGGCTCACCGCGCCCACGCCTCGACCGCCGTCATCGCCGATTACATCCAGCCCGCCGTCTCGGGCTTCCTTCTCGAGAAGGAGATCCAGTTCCTCGGCGATGCCGTCGAGAACCCGGTCCGTCCGTTCGTCGCCATTCTCGGCGGCGCGAAGGTCTCTGACAAGCTCGCGGTCGTGAAGGCGCTCCTCAACAAGGTCGACACGCTCATCATCGGCGGCGGCATGGCCTACACCTTCAAGAAGGCCCAGGGCATCAAGATCGGCACGTCGCTCTGCGAGGACGAGCAGGTCGCCTACTGCAAGGAGATGCTCGCCGCGGCCGACGCGAAGGGCATCAAGATCCTCCTCCCCGTCGACAACGTGATCGCCAACAAGTTCCCCGAGACGAAGGACGCGTCCGACATCGAGATGAAGCTCTGCGAGGGCGACATCCCGGATGGCTGGATGGGTCTCGACATCGGGCCTAAGTCCGTCGCCCTCTTTGCCGACGCCGTCAAGGGCGCGAAGACGGTCGTCTGGAACGGCCCCATGGGCTGCTTCGAGTTCGCCCCGCTCTCCAAGGGCACCTACGGCGTCTGCGACGCGGTCGCGACCGTCAAGGCGAACGGTGGCACTTCGATCATCGGCGGCGGCGACTCCGTGAGCGCGGTCAAGAAGTCTGGCAAGGCGGCCGAGATGAGCCACGTCTCCACCGGCGGCGGCGCTTCGCTCGAGTTCCTCGAGGGCAAGACCCTCCCCGGCGTCGCGGCTCTCACCGCGAAGTAATGCGCTGACGGCGAGTCAGAAAATCGTCCTCCCCGCGTGAGCGAGGAGGGCGATTTTTGTTTTCCCTCTGTTCTTTGGGCTCGGATGTGGTATAATTGCGCGAAAGGGGACGAAGGATAAAAGCCATGAAAAATTGCTTTCTTGCATTCCTAATTGCACTCGCGTCCGGCTTGTGCTGGGCAACAGCCGGGAATCTTGCCGTTTCGAATGGCGGCGGATTTTCCTTTGTGCCCAATTCCGGAAGCCATTTTGAACCCAGGTTGTTCGACGCAAGTTGGGGACACTGCCGTGCTTTTGGAGGATGGAACGACGAAAATGGCGGCGCGGACGGACCTTGGACACGTGCTTTTGAGATCGTCGGCAAAGACGCGGCGCCGGTTGTGCGGGGGAAGGTGACGTATGTCCTTCGCCGCGATGCCTCGGCCGGCGAACCCGTGGCGCACTTCACTTGGGAGTTTTCCGCTGCCAAGGACTTTGAGGGGAAGGGATTCTGCCTCGCATGGACGCTTCCTTGCGAGCAGTATGCCGCCGACACCTCGGCGGGAAAGGTCGCCTTCGGCGGCAAGACGGTGGAGCTGCCGCAGAAATATGGCGTTACGCACTTGGGCAATGCAACTTGCGACACGCTGGAGATCGCCGCTCCAGCTGGTGCGCCCCTTCGCATAAAGCTCGAGCGGCCCACGTGGTGCATGGTGCAGGACAACCGCCAGTGGAATACCCCGTGTTTCTCGCTGCGGATGGCAATCGGCGACGGCAAGCTCAAGGCCGGCGAAAGGCGGACTTTTTCGATGACAATGCGCGGCATCTCGTCCTTTGTCCGCGACGGCAAATACACCGTGCAGGCAAGCGACGACTGGGTGCCGGTCTGTGACACGACGGCCGTCAAGGCCGGCTCTGCGCTTGACTTCTCCGCCGCAGGATGGATCGATGCGCCCGCAGGGAAGCACGGGCGCGTCGTTCGCAAGGGCGACCATTTCGAGTTCGCCGGGAAGCCCGGCGTAAAGCAGCGCTTCTACGGCGTCAACCTCTGCTTCTCCGCGAACTACATGAGCGCGGCCGACGCCGAGGAGCTTGCGACGCGTCTTTCGCGCCTCGGCTACAACGCACTGCGAATCCACCACTATGAGCGCGAACTCTGCGACCGGAAGGACGGCACGACGATCCGCCCCGAGAAGATGGCAGAGCTCGACAACCTCCTGAACGCCTGCATCCGCCACGGCATCTACCTGACGACGGACCTTTTCGTATCGCGGGACATCCCCTGGCGTTCCTGCGGCATCGACCGCGACGGGAAAATCCCCATGCAGGATTACAAGGAGCTCGTCCTGTTCCATGAGGGCGCCTTCAAGAACTATCTCGACTTCGCGCGCCAGTTCCTTGGCCACGTCAACCCCGAGACGGGCCGCCGATGGGCCGACGAGCCGGCCTTCGCGTTCCTTGCGCTTGTCAACGAGGGCAACCCCGGCAACTTCGGCTACGGTTTCGCCAAGAACCTTCCCGAGGCGAAGGCGGCATGGGCGAGCTGGCTCGCCGGGCGCAAGGCGAAAGAACCCGAGACATACGCTGCAATCACGGACAAGGTGCCGGACAACTGCTGGGAGAACTCGCCGCAGAACTGCGCCTATTCGCTCTTCCTCGCCGACGTCGAGATCGCGTTTGCTACGCGGATGACGGCTTTCATCCGCGACGAGATCAGGTCGCAGGTGCTTCTAACGGACCTCTCCAGCTGGAGAAACGCGGTTGTCTACCAGCTCATCCGCACGCACTACGACTATGTGGACGACCATTTCTACGTCGACCATCCCGAGTTCCTTGAGAGAAGCTGGCAGCTGCCGAGCAAGTGCCCGAACTCAAATCCCGTCCGCGGTGCTAACGCCGGCTTCGAGGCGGTTGCCAAGCATCGTCTCCTCGACCGTCCGTTCACGCTCACCGAGTTCAACTATTCTGGCCCCGGCCAGTTCCGCGGCGTTGGCGGCATGATGCTTGGCGCACAAGCCGCGCTTCAGGAATACGACGGTATCTGGCGTTTTGGCTGGAGCCACAACGCGCAGGGACTGCTGGCGCCTCAGCCAATCCACTACTTCGACGTTTCCAAGGATCCGCTACAAAGAGCGACCGAGCGCGCTGTCACGATGCTTTACCTGCGAGGGGACATGAAGCCGCTCTCCAGAAGGCATGCTGTCGTCTTGCCGGAGAAGGCGCTCCGCAGCGACTTCAGCTGCGGCCCTCGGGCGGACATCAAGGACATGTGGTTCGGGTGGTACGCGCGTTTCGGCACGCTTGTCGCAGACGCGTTCCCGCCTGGGGCGACTTCGGGTGGGCTCTTCCCGGAGATATACTCGCGCACGTCCGACGACTACCGGCGCTGGGCCGAAGGATCGCGCCCCGGCGACGGGCAGGTGGTCATCGACCGCGAGAAGGGGCTCTTCGGCGTCGACACGCCGCGGACCGCCGGTTTCTTCGCTGAGGCGGGCGAGCGCACTGTCGGGCCTCTTACTGCGAAGCTCGACGGGAAAGTGCCGGCCGCAGTCTGGGTGAGCGCACTGGACGATGCGCCGATCGCCTCGTCAAAGCG
>CACWJS010000142.1 GCA_902761275.1 uncultured bacterium
CATTCCTCCGACCGCTTTGGCGATCTCGGTCTTGTCGCGTTCGTCCATGCAACGATCGAAGGCGATGCAGCCGAGATCGTCGACTGGGTGATGAGCTGCCGCGCGATGAACCGCCGCATCGAATTCGCGATGGAAGGCGAAGTCGAACGCGCTCTTGCATTGCGCGGCGTGAAGAAAATTGCCGCAACATGGAAGAGGACAGCCAAGAACAATCCAGTCGAAAATCTATTCGATGCCTTCGGATTTGAACTTGTCGAATCAACGCCTGAGCTTCGGCGCTACGAGCGCTGTATCGCGCGAAGCGATATGCGAAAGGAAATCAAGTTTGTGAGATATTGCAAACGCCTTGACGGGGTCTTGCAAGGGGAATAAAAAGCCCTTTAATGGCCCAAACGTCGAGTGGCTGGGGGCGATGGTTGGGTTGCAGTTGGGTTGCAGGTGGGCTGCAAGGACTTTTAAGGGGCGTAAAAAACCGCTCAACCCGCGCGCCGGGCATAGTGCCGACGCTGATCTTTTCTGATTGGGTCGAGCGGCGAAAATCATAGGTCGGGGTCGCGGAGGTTCTTGAACTTCCACAAAGTCTTCATCATCTGATTTTGGTGGCCGTCCACTCGTACTCCAGAATTTGTAATGGCTACGTTGGCACCTGCCGACAGCGAGACAGACCAAGATCCCCAAACTCTCATGTTGTAGTTCGTCGACGTGTAGACAACTGTCCAATGGTTCGTCGTCGGAACGCCCCCTCCAGTCAGGACAGTGTACAAATCCACCGTGTCGCCCTCTTCAAAATGGTCGATTGCTCCAAAGTGAGCCTGGCCCTCCATCCAGGCTTCATCAAAGGACGGCTGGATATCCAGGACCGGGACAACGTCCGCCGCCGAGATCGCACGGTTCAGTTCAGAGATGTCTTTTGTTGTAAACTGCGCCCGCCCATTAAGCCCGGCCGTGATGTTGCGGCCGGATATCGCTCCGAAATGTCT
This sequence comes from uncultured bacterium, assembly GCA_902761275.1. Classification (GTDB taxonomy): domain Bacteria; phylum Verrucomicrobiota; class Kiritimatiellia; order RFP12; family UBA1067; genus UBA1067. The sequence continues at coordinate 981 of CACWJS010000142.1, forward strand.
CTTGACCTCGGCGTCGAGGTCTCTGAGCGACAGAAGCCGTTCGCCTCGGAAGTCGTCAAGGTCAGACCCAGCGACCTGCAGATAGCGAAACGCGCGAAAGACGTAGTCAGTCCCAGCATACAAATAGGGCATGGCCGGTTCGGCGTCGATCTGCGATGCCCAATAGTCGTTGGTGGAAGCGAGCCGGACTTCAAGGGTCGGTAGGGAGATCCTTTTGATGTAATTCGCCCATAGGCAGGATTCAAGGTTTGATACGGCCGAGGCTGTCATTTCCGGATATGCGGCCGGGATGTCGCGTCCCATCAGACCATACTCTACGCCAGCGTTGTTTGACATGGTTGTGATGTCGCGAGCGACCTTTGCGTCGTCGCGCACCAGCGTGAATGTGTCTACTGTCTCTGTGTCCTGAATGGTGTATGGGCATATTGAGGGCAACCCTACCGGCGCGGGAAAGTATCTTGTGCCGCCAGGAAGTGTGACCCAGATCGCACTGAAACGAGGACCATCGACGGCAGGCGCGATGTCTACGCGGAAGTGCAATCTCCCTGTGGGCTGCGGATCGACGGATTCCAGGGCCGAAGACAGCAGCGCAAACGTATTGTAGTCCTCTGCGGTGAACTCGCCAGAGAGGGAAGATGGGGTGTCCCGCGTGTAGACGTGCACCCCTGAAAGATAGACACATCCTCTGGCCGTTGGATAGCTCGCCGAAAGTCTGTTTGTTTCGGCTATGGCGAACTGCGAGGCGAGCGTCCAGGTCGTATATTTCAGCGATCTTGAGTCCGGTTGGTCTTTGTGCCCGTCAAGGTAAAACTCCTCAAGATTGCCGTCTTCAATTTTTACGTGGACGGGGCCAAACGCCCCGGTATAGTCGCGGTGCTCGCTGACATAGAACTCCCATAGCGGGAGGTAGTCTTCACGTTCGCGCGCGCGGTAGGTAATCTCCATCTGCCTTTCGAGCTGGCAGATGATGCCGAGGCGTTTCCAGTCGAAGCGGCGCGTCATGTTGCGCCAGTGGGTGTAGTCGTCGGCATCGGAAACGAGACGAGTCCGCTGGGCGTGGTAGCCGCCTAAGTTCAGGTCATCGGAATCTTCGTCGCCTGCGGCGTAGCCATAGAAAATCGCCTCGGATGACGTGATGTCGTAAATGTATAATGTGTACGCGGATCTGACTGGGGAGTCGCCAAAACCTAGCGTTAAATAGTAGTTCGTCGGATATGGCCAGCTATAGTTGTCCCAGGAATGGTATTGCTCGTAATACTCTGAAAGCCGAAAGTTGCCGAGCGGGCCGCTCACTGTCCAATAGCTCCCGGTCTCGACCGGCGGGACTTCATGCTTCCACCCGGTGTCAACAGAAAGAACCGTTTCAAGCAGGGCGTTGGTGGCGACGGGAATGGTTTGCAGCGCACCGTCAAGGTCGCGACCCGCGCCGGCCCCTTCGCTGCCCCAGACATCGCTGCCCCAAATGTGGTCAAGATGGGCCGGTCTCATCCACCGCCTTAAATGCCAGCGGGTGTAGTCCCAGTGCTGCGCGACGAAGTCGTTTTCATTCGTCTTGAAGAAGTGCTCGTCGTATTCGTAGGCGAGATACGCCGGAAAGACGGACTGCCAGTCGTTTGTTCTATCGGCCTGGAACGGCAGCTCTGCCGTCCACTCGCTCGAGATCGGCGGCGGCCCGTCCGTGAACAGGCTTTCGGCCGTCCGCGAGCTCCACGCGACCGGGTCTGGCGTAAATTGGTCGTAAACGGGAAATCGAAGTCCCGCTGAATTGACGAGTCCATTAGGATTGCCTCCGGCGATCCCCATGTGGGTTGCGTTTGTCACCCACAAACCTCTTTCTGGAGACCACGCTTCCCAGAGGTAATAGTCGGCGAGTGTCTGTTCGATCGGGGATCTTAGGCCATCGGTGAAGCCTTCGCCGCGGCGGCCGTATCCGTCGAAGTTGAGGGCGTTGGCAAGTATTCGCCTTGTGCTTCGGCAAGTCTCCCTGAGCGGGTACTGGAGCTCCGCACACTCGTCTACGGCGAGATAGTCTGGCAGCCACCCATACGGGATCGCGACGCGCTCCCAGAGCCCGTCGATGGCCGAGGCAACCGCGCCGACGAGATTTGTCCCGACCCGCAGGTACTCCGTCGAGCCGCTGCCGTCAGTATAGGTGCCGTAAGGTATGTAAGGCGATGAAACGCTCTCGGCCGCGTTCGACGGAACATCCGCAAACGTGCCGTTCCTCTCCGTGATGATGGCGGCGAATAGGAGCGCCAGAAGCATTACAGCATCTCCTCGACCTGGAGCGTCGGGCAGTTGCGGAAATCAACCGCGACGGAGCCGTCGTGCGTGAACTTGTAAAGGGGTTTAACGACGTATGCAGTGTCGGCCTGCGCCGCGTGCAGCTCTTCGACATCGGCGAAACCGGCAAGCGTCGGCTCGTCTGTGGAGTCTGTTGTCGCCGGGACTTTCAGGGCTACAAAAGGTCGGTCGCCGTCTGTGTACTCTTCGCCCTCTTCCAGATCGCCCTGGCATACGAAATCCTCGACGGTGTCTTCGAGCTCAAGCTCCTTCACCACCCCGCCCATGCGATAGAATTGGTTCTCGAAGACGCGGACGGGTGCCGGCAACATCTCTCCTTCGTCGTCTCGTGTCTTGCGGACGATCTTCCAGCAGCCCATGTCTGGCGACGAGGCGCGGCGGTCGCGCTCGTTACGGGTTGGCGCGCCAATCTTGTCGTGAAGGGCGTTCAGGGCTCGTGTGACCGGATGTGCCCACGATATTACATCCGCCCCACGTAGTGGCTCTGGAATTGGGTCGTTCAAGTTGGATCCCCTCCAAGATCTTCATAAGGCATCGGCCAGCGGTTGGCGCCATAGAGATCGGCGTCCCAGGGAGAATTGTTCGGGTCGTCAGTCTTCGGGATGCCCCACCAGGCCTCGGTGCGGGTCCAGTTGGAGTCGTCCAGCTCGTCAGCGTCGTCTTTAACCTTCAGCCACTGGTGACGTTCTACGGCTTCTGCGAGGCCGGAGGGATTCTTCGCCGTCCCTGCAGGAGCGGGCGGTGTGTCGATGAAGCCGACGTTTTCAAGACATGCCGGCGGACATTCGGCGTAGGTGCGCGTCCTGGTTACGACAGGATAGAATCGGATGACGGCCTCGATGCCTTTCGCGATCTTCTTCGCGACGGCAAGCGACGCGCCGGTCAGTTCTTCGATCGTGCCGTCACTCTTCTGGAACTTCCACTGCTTTGCGAGCTGTCCGTCGGGCTCCTTCATCCAGGCCTCGATCATGGCGCGGTTCGGATTTGCCCCCTCTGACTCGCCGCAGTATGCCAGGATAGAGACGTCGTTACGGACAGAGTGGATGGACCACTTGTCCTTCAACGGCAGAGGATCGCCTTCGGTTCCTCCTCCTGATCCATCGTCCGTGGCGGGCGGCGGCACACAGTTTATTGCGAGGACGCCGAGGTCGCCAGGTGCGCGACGGAGCTCGTGTGAGGAATAAACCCAGCCGGTGACGATGACGTCACCCTTCTGAAGCGCGTCAGCCGCAGACTGGAGCGGGTCGAACGGCCCCTTGAAGGAAATTGAGCGCGACTTGTCGCCCTGTTGCGAGCGCCCGACGTTCTCGTCTGGCTGCTGGTATGCCCCACTTGGTAAGTTCCACGCCATCTTGCAGTCTCCTTTTTAGAATTTCCCCGCGCCCTTGCCGGTCTTCGCCTCGATCTTCTCGAGAAGGGCAACTTGCTTCTCGTTCACGCGCTGAAGGTCGCGGAAACCCTGGTCGCTCCCGGCGAAGTTGCCGCCTATCTTGGCGAGCGAGTCGAGTGCAGCCATCGAGACGCGCTCTTCCGGCCTTTGGTTCTCCGCCATCTTTTCAAGCCGCTCGCGTGCTGCCACGAGCTGGTCTTGCCTGGATCGGTTCGACGAGAGATAGCCGCGCTCCATGTTCGCCTTCTCGAGATCGCCGCTCTTGATGAACTCCTCGATCTTGCTCTTCAGAGTTTCCTCGACATCCTGGTAATGCTTGAGGACGTCGTTGATCTGCTGGATCCGCCCTGAGAAGTCCGTGAAGCTCTTGTCGACTTCGGTGAGGCCCTTGAGCTGCTCGGCAAAGTCCTTGCTCGAGCGGTAGTCGTGCTCCGACTTCTTGTAGTCGAAGGTCGCGTCGGCTATGCGCTGCTGGCGCTCCTTCTCCGCCTGGCTGGCTTCCATGAGCGCAGAGGTGAGTCCCATGAGCCCGCCAGCAAGCGCGCCGAGAGGGCCAAACGCAGCACCCGCGATTGCACCGCCCGCGACCTCGCCGAGCCCCTTGACCGCCATCTGTCCGGGTCCTTCCTCCATGTTCGACGCTGCATAGCTCGTCGCCATCCTGATCGCCATGCCGCCGAAGACCTTGGTCATCGCGCGGATGTTCGCGCTTCCCTCGGCCGTCGCCTTCGAGAGTTTGTTCGCGGCGGACGCCGCGTTGTCTAACCCGCGAGCGGCATTCTTCGCGGACGTGCCAACCGCGTCGGCTCCGGCGGGAGAGCCGCCGGTCTGCGCGAGTTCTTGGAGCTTGCGCTTGGCCTTTTTCGTCTCGGCGTCGACTTCAACTGTGACTTTCTTTGGCATCGTCTATCTTCTCCACTTCCGAGAGCGGGAATATCGTCATGTCGCCGTTTGCGTTGACTCTCTCTCGCCGCCTGAGGAGCGCGATCGCAGAGAGCGGGACTTCCCACATGATTTCCCTGAAGCTCCAGTGGTACGTTTCGGCTGCCCAGTGGACGAGCGCGGGAATCCAGCCGTCGTTCCCGCGCGTCTCGCTTTTTTTAAGTCGTCCTCGGGCACTACGTCGAACGCAGCGTTCATCTGCCGGTAGCACGCGCGCTGGATTTCGTCCATCGCCTTGACCGGCACGGTATTGGCCCATTCCATCGCGAGGTCAAAGATGTTCCCCCTGAAGACTTCGCGCGGGTCGTGCGTGAGGAGGTATAGCGACGGAATGATTTCCAGCGTATCCTTGGGCTCCTTGTCCGTGACGAGCGGAGAGCCGATGCGCTCGAGCGCGGCCCACATGCCAAGAGTCATCGGCCTCACGGTGTACCCGCCTGAGACTTTCAGCGGCATAGGCAGCAGCGCCACCATCGCCTTTCTGGGGTTGCTCTTGCTCATGGTTTAGT
>CACWJS010000143.1 GCA_902761275.1 uncultured bacterium
CACCAATTTTTATCCAGTTGATACCATCAGCCGCTGTAGTAATATAATCTTTAATTGGCCGTGGCGAACCACCCCTAGCAATAGTGCACACTTCCCCCAACCTCACCCACTCCCAGCTTTCGGGGATGTCGAAGGGTTTTTCGTCGTCGGGTATTTTCTCACGCGGAGACGCGGAGAACGCGGAGAGTGTTCCGCGTAGAGTTAAAGCTGCCTTCGGCAGATGTTTCAAGCCATCCTTGCCCTCTCCCAACTTACCTCCGCGCCTCCGCGTCTCCGCGTGAGCAATCTTTTCCACCAGCTCCGCCGCAGTGCCCTCTTCTGCTCGCTGTTCAACGAGCTTGCCCTGAATGGCCAGCTGCAATATGCTGTTCTTCAGTTCCTGCGGGGTCATCTCGCCGCCCCCTCAAAATACCATTCGCCGTTCTTCCTAGCACCGCGCCTCTTCAAACCGGCCTTATTCTTAAGCGAAGTAATAATACGTTGCGCTTGACGCTGCTTTACCCCTATCAAGTCGGCTAATCTCGCCGCCGACAGTCTAGGATCTCGAACAAGTGCCTTTACAGCTATTTCCTCTTTCTCTGTAAATTTTATTACGCCATTTATTACGCCATTTATTACGTCATTCGAGGAGTTTATTCCATCATTTATACCGTCATTTCGGCGATTTATCCCGACATCGGGCCTGTTTACTACGTCATCATGACGGTGCAAATCTGCTATCGCTTTTGCAGTCGTCGTGCCATATTCTTGGCCAATCCGCAAGAAGCGATTATGCAACTCTATCTCGTCGCCGTATATTAGTACCTTGAAGAACTCTTCAAGCGGGAGCTGCGTCTTTTCAACGCCGAGTCGATCATTTTCATAGTTGGCGCGAACCAAGGCATTGCGGAAGTACCACGACTTCTCGGCAAACAGGTCGTTCGTCACGGAATAGCCGCGCGAACGCAGATATTTGATCGCGAAGAGCGCGGCAGTTCGCGTATTGCCCTCGCGGAACGGATGTATCTGCCAGATGCCGGAGATGAAGGCGGCAAAATGTTCGACAAACCGGTCTTCCGACAACCCTTTGTATGTGAATTCCTTTTCCCGGTCGAAGTCATAATCGAGCGAATCCCGTATTACGCATGAGGGCGTATATTGGACGGTATCTCCATTGAGTACCCATTCTCGCTTCGTCAATTCCACGTCGCGAATCTTGCCGGCATGTGGAAATACGCCATCGAATATCTGCTTGTGAAGTCCAAGATAATATTCCGGCGAAAGCCGGAAGCCTGGCGCGTTGATTATGGAAATCATCCGTGCAGATACTTTGTCGGCTTCTTCCGCGTCCTCCGGTTCGTCGTGTCCAAGCTTCGTTTCGTAATATTCGTCAACGAGGCGCCTTGCGTCTTCCTGAGAAATCTCGCCTTCGATGTGCCGCTTCGCCGTGTTAATAAGGTATTGCGATGGCTTGAGTCCATCGACATCCTGAAGGCCGATGGCCGTCGCCCAGGCGTAGGCGCGCTCGCGTCGCCCCGGTTCCGGCGCTTCATAGTATTTGTCGAAATCAAGATTCTTCATTTCGCGCCTCCGAGCTTCTCGGTGATCTCCGCGAGTACGCGGTCGATCTCGGCGTTCAGGGAAGAGCGCTCTTCCTGGTAGCGCTGGATGAGGTCCATAGGCGCGAGGATTTCCTCTTCGACATGCGGATAGCCGCACTGGTCGAGGTTGTAGCCAAGGTCTTCGGCAAGCTGTTTCGCGGTGAACTTCTTCGCCTTGTCGAAGCCGTCGACCGTCATCTCCGTACGTTTCTTCCACCATTCGACGACGGGGTTGAAGTGCTCGAGCTTCATCGGCTTCGTCTTGGAGAAGTGCTTGTAGCCCTCGGGCATGTCGAGGCGGTAGAACCACGTCTCCTTTGTCGGCTTGGTGCGGTCGAAGAAGAGGATGTTCGTCGTGATGGAAGTATAGGGCGAGAAGACGCTACCCGGCATGCGGACGACGGTGTGCAGGTTGAATTCGGAAAGAAGCTTCTTCTTGATGTTTACCTTGGCGTTGTCCGTGCCGAAGAGGAAGCCGTCGGGCAAGATCACCGCGGCGCGTCCGTTTTTCTTGAGACGGTACATGATGACGGACATGAAGAGATCCGCCGTCTCGGAGCTTGCGAGGTCTGCCGGGAAGTGGCCCTTCACGTCCGCCTTCTCGCTCCCGCCGTAGGGCGGATTCATGAGGACTACGTCGAACTGGTCGTCCTCGGTGTAGTCGAGGACATCGCGCAGGAGCGAGTTCGCGTGGAACACCTGCGGAACATCCAGGTCGTGCAGGAGCATGTTGGTTATGCAGAGCATGTACGGGAACTGCTTCTTCTCGATACCGTAGATGGAGTTGCCGAACGCCTCCTTGTCCTCAGTAGTCTTGACCTGGGCATCAAGCTCCTTGAGCCAGCTCGTGATGAAGCCGCCGGTTCCGCAGGCGAAGTCGGCCATCTTCTCGCCGATCTTGGGCTTTATCATCTTCGCCATGAAGTCCGTCACGGCGCGAGGCGTGTAGAACTCGCCCGCCGAGCCCGCGCTCTGGAGTTCCTTCAGGATCGTCTCGTAGATGTCGCCGAAAGCGTGGCTTTCCTCGTAGTCGGAAAGGTCGAGGTCGTCGATCACGTTCACGACCTGGCGCAGAAGGACGCCGTCCTTCATGTAGTTGTTGGCGTCAGCGAAGGTCGTCTGCACGATTGCCTTCTTGATAGGCGTAGACGCGGTGACAGGCAGCTTCTTGAGCGTCGGGAAGAGAGTGTTGTTCACGAAGTCAAGGAGCCGGTCGCCGGTCATGGCGGAGCCGGAGCGGTCGTCAACCGCCCAGTTCGCCCAACGGCAGTTGTCGGGAATGATCGAGACATAGCGGTCGTCGTTCCACTCCCAGTCCTTCTCCTTCGCGTCATAGACCTTCAGAAAGAGCATCCACGCGATCTGCTCGATGCGCTGGGCGTCGCCATTGATGCCCGCGTCGTTGCGCATGATGTCGCGGAGACGCTTTACGAATCCAGTTAGATTTCCCATTTACGCTACCCTGCCTTGTAAAGTTCTCCCTCAAGTTCCTTGACGGCTTTCAGATACCCTTCCTTGCCGCCGAAGAAGTCGGCTATCTTGTTCGGCTTGCCGAATTTCCTGAAAGGATCGAGTTGGAGGACGCCGAGATTCTCGACCTCGTAGATGCCGGAGTTCTTGTACTTGTCGAGCAACGCCTCGAGAACTTGCCTCGCAACGCCACCGTACCTGCTCAGGAAGTCGCGCTTCTTGACATTGTTCGCGCGCTCGCTGCGCGTCAGCGGCTTCTGGTCAAAGGCGACATGGCAGATGAAGTCGAAGTCGTCGACATCGGACATCCCTTCCTCCGCTTTCATCGCCTCGAGGTCGATGCCCTGCAACCGCAGCTGCTCGCGAATCGCCTCTTTCTTCTCCTCGGCCGTCCAGTGAAGAATGAAGTTGTCGAGCGAGGCGTATTTGCCGCGGATATTGAACTTCGTGTAGTCGGTGATGCTCTGCTGGCTGAGAAGTTTGCCGTCGACATCGTAGACCGAGACACTCTTGCCGGCGATGTGGACTTCGCATCCCGTCTCGTCGACGATAAACTTCCCAACTGGGGGTAGAGGAGGATCAGGCGGCGGGCCTGGCGGAGTCTGGGTCGTTTGCGGATTTCGATTGAACCCCTCGTCCATCTCTATCGGGCCATCCCAATCTGGGTCCGCGAAGAGACGCGTGACATTTCTGAAGTCCATCACGACAAAGAAGTTCTTGCCTTCCTTCTCCCTGATACGAGTGCCGCGTCCGATAATCTGCTTGAACTCCGTCATGGAGCTTATCATCTCGTCGAGGACGATAAGCTTTGTCATCTTGCAGTCAGAACCGGTCGAAAGCAGCTTAGAAGTCGTGGCGATTACCGGATACTGCGCGGAGACGGAAATGAAGTAGTCGAGCTTGCTCTTGCCGTAGGTGTCGGAACCGGTGATGCGAACGACATAGTCGGGGTTCTCCTTCACCATATCGGCGTTGAGGTTGTTCAATGCGATACGCATCCGCTCCGCGTGGTCTTCGTTGGCGCAGAACACGATAGTCTTCTGCATCCTGCCGGTGCTCTTAAGATACTCCGTTATCTCCTTCGCCACCTGATATGTGCGATCCTCGAGGACAATGTTGTAGTCGAAGTCGCTATTGGAGTAAATGCGGTCTTCGATAAGCTTGCCGTACTTGTCGAGCTGCCCCTTGAGCGGACGCCATCCGTCGGAAATGTCGGTCCGAACATTGATAACCTTGAACGGCGCGAGGAAGCCGTCCTCGATTCCCTCACGCAAGCTGTATGTGTAGACTGGCTCGCCGAAGTAGTCAATGTTCGAGATGTACTTCGTCTCCTTGGGCGTCGCCGTCATGCCGATCTGCGTAGCGGACGAGAAATACTCGAGTATCTTCCGCCAGTTGCTGTCCTTCTTCGCGGAACCGCGATGACATTCGTCGACGATCACAAGGTCGAAGAAGTCCTTGGTGAAGAGCTTGGCAAAACGAGCGACCGTCTCTTCGCCGCTTTCGTCATCCTCGTTCTCCTCGTTGCCGGCAAGCTGCTGGTAGAGAGAGAAGAAGACTTCGTGGGAGGTTACGGTGACAGGATCGTCCTTCGCAAAGTTGACCTTGTGTATCGTCTTTTCGAGCGGCGAAAAATCTTGCTGGATCGACTGGTCCACCAGATTGTTCCGGTCGGCAAGATAGAGCACTTTCTTCCTGAGTCCGCTATTTATCAGACGATGGACGATCTGAAAGGCGGTGTAGGTCTTGCCGGTTCCCGTGGCCATGACGAGCAAGAGCCGCTTCTGCCCCCTTGCAATGGCTTCGACTGCGCGGTTCACGGCGTTGCGCTGGTAGTAGCGCGGGCCATACGTATTCTGGCTTGAGTAATACGGCTCGGCAATGATTTTCCTCTCGTCCGGTGCGATGCCCTTCCCTTCGTTGGCCTCTCGCTCCCAGCGGGTAGAAAGTTCCTCGACCGTCGGAAAGGCATCAAGGGGCAGCGTACGTTCAAGCCCTGTAAGCAAGTCATGCTCCTGAAAGGCGTCGCCATTTGAACTATAGGCGAACGGCACATCCATCATGCGGGCATATGTTATCGCCTGCTGGAGTCCGTAAGAGACGGAGTGCTTGTTATCCTTTGCTTCGACAATGGCGATGGGCTTGGTCTGCAACGCCTTGTCCTGCGAGATATAGAGAACATAATCAGCCCTCTTGGGCGGCGAGCGGACAACGAAATTGCCCTTGAGGTTGATCTGTCCATCGGTGACCTTGGTCTCAGTTGTGATGCGGTCGAGAGTCCACTTTGACACAATTGCAGGAGTTATAAACTGCAATTTAATGTCTTCTTCAGACATCTGCTTTTTGTCGAGGATCATCTCGTCTACACCTCCTTTCCCATAGATCACTTATGACAGGAATAGTATACCATATTGCTATTCTAAAATGGGAGAATAAATAGTCAGATATGATTGCTACAGTAGTATTCTCACCGCATGGCGTCAGCCTACACGGACGAACTCCCTGCCGCGGCATTTCCGTCGCGGACCAGCCAGCCATAAACCTTTCGACTTTCTTCCATAAACCTACCCGTTCTACATGTTCCTCGGCCGCCGTAGCCTTGGCGAAGGTGGCTACACGGCTAAAACTTTTTAGTGCATCTCGCCGAGTTCGCAACCATTATACCAAACGAATCTTAAATCTAATCTTAAATCGTAAAAAATTTTTGCGGCGGAGAAACGAGCTGGAAACGCGGCAAATCTGTCGCGCTGTTTTGGTTAGGAAGCGGACGAGGAATAAGGACATAAGGCGCGGCACTTTTGCCGCGCCTTGAAAGCGGACGAGGGAAAGCGGACGAGGGGGAAAGCAGCGGAGTACCCGCGCACTACACCTGGACAAAGCCGTTGGCGCCGAGCTGCGGGGTCTCGTCGGCGCCCTCCGCAGCCGACTTCGCGACGGGGCGGTAGGAGGCAATCGCCTTGCGCAATATCTCGAGAGTGTTCACGAATGATTCCACGAGTGCGGCGAGCGAGTCCGCGTCCAGGATCGCGAGCGGCTCATGCCGGCAGAGATGGAACCTGCCCGTTTCAT
>CACWJS010000144.1 GCA_902761275.1 uncultured bacterium
GACTACATCTACGCGAACATCCAGCCGGTGCTCCTGCGCGTCAAGGGCGTGGGCGACGCGACGGTGTACGGTCCTAAGCTCTCTATGCGCGTCTGGCTCGACCCCGCGCGCATGGCGGCGCAGGGCATGAACACCGAGGAGGTGATGGCCGCCGTCTCGAAGCAGAACATCCAGGCATCGCTCGGCTCCGTCGGCGCGGCGCCCACGGGCGGACACGCCGCGTGGACGATGTCGCTCCTCGCGAAGGGCCGCCTCATGTCTGCGAAGGAGTTTGACGAAATCGTCGTGAGGCGCGACTCGAACGGAGGCGTCGTGCGGCTCAAGGACATCGCGCGCACCGAGGTCGGCGAGCAGAACTACATGTTCACCGGACAGCTCAACGGAGGCAACGCCGTCTCGATCGCGCTACAGCAGAAGCCGGGAGCGAACGCCATCGCGACTATGAAGGCGATACGCAAGGCGATGGCGCAGCTCCAGGAGTCTTTCCCGGACGACCTCGAGTGGGTCATCCCCTACGACGCGACGGACTACGTGAGCACCTGCATCGACGAAATCGTCTTCACGCTCCTCATCACGTTCGGGCTCGTCGTCCTCGTCTGCTATCTCTTCCTCCAGGACTGGCGCGCGACGCTGATCCCGTGCCTCACGATTCCAGTGTCGCTCTCCTCGACGTTCATCCTGATGGCCTTCCTCGGCTACTCGATAAACATCCTCACGTTGTTCGGACTCGTCCTTGCGATCGGCGTCGTAGTCGACGACTGCATCGTCGTGGTGGAGCGCGTCCAGTTCCTCATCGAGACGCGCGGCCTCAACTCGAAGGAGGCGGCGATCCAGGCGATGAGCGACGTGACGTCCGCCGTCATCGCGACGACGCTTGTCCTTCTCGGCATCTTCGTCCCCGTCGGCTTTATGAGCGGCATCACGGGACGCATCTACCAGCAGTTCTCGGTGACGCTCTCCGCCGCGGTCTGCTTCTCGACAGTGTGCGCGCTCACGCTCGCGCCGGCGCTCTGCTCGCTCATCCTGCACGAGGCGAGGCCCTACAAGCACGGTCCGCTCGCGTGGTTCAACTGGGCGGTCAATTCGTTCAAGGGGCTCTTCGTGAAGCTCGCGAAGTGGCTCGCGTCGCGCATCTTCCTCGCGCTCGCGCTCCTCATACTTACTATCCTGCTGACCGTGCAGATGTTCCGCTCGACGCAGACAGCGTTCCTCCCCGAGGAGGACCAGTGCGTCATATTTGCCGCGATGGAGATGCCCGAGGGCTCGACTCGCGACCGCACGCGAGACGTGTCGCTCCGCGCCGTCGACCTGCTCCTCAAGGTCCCCGAGGTGAGAAGCGTCCTCACGATCACCGGCTTCTCGATGGTCGGCGGACGCGGCGAGAACCAGGCGATGGTCATCATCGACCTGAAGGACTGGTCGGAGCGCAGGCGGCCCGACCAGAGCGCCGCGGCGCTCACGCGCAGCCTGCAGGCGGTCCTTGCGCAGGTTCCGGAGCCGAACTGGAAGGTATTCATGCCGCCGGCGATCCCGGGCCTCGGCATGACGAACGGCATCAGCGTCGATCTCCAGGACAAGGGCACGGCGGATCCGATCCGCATGGACGGCGTGAAGAACCGCGTGCTTGCGGAGCTGAACGACAAGAAGAAGCATCCGGACATAATGGTCGCCTACTCGGGCTACAACGCCGTCACGCCGCACCTCAGGTTCAACCTCGACCGCGTGAAGGCCGAGATGTACAAGGTGCCTGTCTCGACCGTCTACGCGACTCTGCAGAACTACCTCGGCTCGCGCTACGTCAACGACGTCAACCTCGGTACGCAGGTGAACCGCGTGACCGTTCAGGCAGACTGGGACGGACGCGCCACGCCTGAGGCGGTCGGGCGTCTCTACGTGCGCGGCGAGAACGGCGCGATGGTGCAGATCGGCTCGCTCGGCGACATCACGCGCGAGCTTGGACCGCGCACCGTCTACACGCGCGACAAGTACGTCTCGTGCGGCATAACCGTAATGCCCATGCCTGGCGTTGCGTCTGGCAAGATCATGAACGACCTGAGGAAGGTGTTCAAGGACATCCTCCCGGACGACTACGGCTACGACTGGGCGGCCCTGTCGTTCCAGGAGGCGCGCAACGAGGGCGGCGCGGCGCCGCTCATCGCGCTCGCGATCCTGTTCGGCTACCTCTTCCTCGTCGCGCAGTACGAGTCGTGGACGATTCCGCTCCCCGTGATGCTCTCGATCTTCGTCGCCGTGTTCGGCGCGCTGTGCGGACTCAAGTGGTTCGGCATCTGGATGACCGGCTCGCCGTATCCGCTGTCGATATACGCGCAGCTCGGACTCGTCCTTCTCGTAGGACTTGCCTCGAAGAACGCGATCTTGATCGTCGAGTTTGCGAAGGACAAGCGCGAGAACGAGGGCTACTCCATCGCGGACGCCGCTGGTGCCGCTGCTGGCGAGCGCCTTAGGGCGCTTCTCATGACGGCCTTGACGACGCTCCTCGGCACTCTTCCGATGATGATCGCTACGGGCGCGGGTGCCGCGAGCCGCAACCACCTCGGCACGACCGAGTTCTGGGGCATGTTCGCGTCCGTCTCGTTCGGAATCCTCCTGGTGCCCGGGCTCTACGCGCTCTTCCAGACTTGGCGCGAACGCATCAAGCGTTTCTTCGCCTATCTTTCCACGACGGCGCTCCGCCGCCGTCAGCTAAAAGCAAGGAGTGATGCATGAAAAGACTGATTCCGTTTGTCGTGATTGCCGCCGCTGGCTGCTACATGCTGCCTTCCGTGGGACCAGACTACAAAAGCCCCGACATGGCCGGGCTTCCTGCATACGCGATGCCGGACGCCGGATACCCCACGACAAACCGCACCGAAGTCGGCGAGTGGAAGCCGGCGGAGGGCGAGGACGACATTCGTACGCTCGTCACTACGAACGACATTTCATGCTGGTGGTGCCGCTTTGACGACGACGTCCTCACGAACCTGGTCGCGAGCGCCGTCTCGAGCAACCTGACCTACCGCATGGCGCAGCAGCGCCTGCAGGCGTCGGCCTGGATGCTCTTCGGCTCATACGCCGCATTCATGCCCAAGGCGACGTTCGGCGCAAGCGGCACGATGGGGCACCACGAGCGCTACACGTCGTCGCAGTATTCGTCGTGGCTTGCGTCCGGCTCGAAGCGCAACTACTCCGACATCTTCCGCGCCGGATTCGACGCGTCGTGGGAAATCGACATCTTCGGCGGCAGCCGTCGCGCCACCGAGGCCGCGTGGTCCGAGATGGCGGCATCATACTGGAGTCTCGAGGACGCCTGGGTCACGCTCACCGCCGAGGTGGGGCGCGAATACATACAGCTCCGCACGACCCAGCAGCGCATCGCGGTCGCGCGCACGAACCTCGTCCTCCAGACGGAGACGTACGACATTTTGAAGTCGCGCTTCGACTCCGGTATCGGTGACGAGCTCGCCGTCAACCAGTCGAAGTACGTCGTCGACCAGACGCTTGCGACGATTCCGCCGCTTCTCGCGGAGGAGGAGCGGCTGCTCAACGCGATTGCCGTCCTCACGGGGGACATTCCTGGTGCCCGCCACGACGAGCTTAAGAACTGCCCCGACCGCGACTGGCTTCTCGCGCCCGAGAAGATCGCGGAGATCCCGCTCGACATGATTCGCGCGCGTCCCGACGTGCGCGCCGCAGAGCGCAAGCTCGCCGCGCAGACGGCGAAGGTCGGAGTCGCGAAATCTCTCTGGTTCCCTAAGCTCTACATCAACGGATATCTCGGGGTGGAGTCGGTCAAGGTTCACAAGTTCCTTGGGAAGGGTGACTTCTATGGTTCCATCGGCCCTGCGATAAGCTGGCCGATTTTCCAGGGCGGCAGCATCTACGCGAACGTGAAGGCCGAGGAGGCGCGTATGGACGAGGCGTTCCTCGCATACGAGTCGTCGATCCAGGAGGCGTACCGCGAAGTGCGCAACGCCTACGCCGAGTATACGCAGCAGTACCACCGCTACCAGGCGCTGCAGGGCGCGGTGAAAGCGGCGCAGGACGCAGTCGCGATTTCGAACGACCTTTACAAGAACGGCCTTAGGGACTTTACTGCGGTCATCGACGCGCAGCGCTCGCTCCTCTCTCTCGAGGAGTCGCTCGTGATTTCGCGCGGCCAGATCACCGTCAACCTGATCGCGCTCTACAAGGCGCTTGGCGGCGGTATCGTCGGCATTTAGCATAGATGTAGTTTGTTCGGCGGCGGCCGAATGTTCCTCTTCATAAGCCGCCGCGCCGCCCGATGGCTCGCCCTCGCTTTCGCTTCGGGTTGGTTCGTGCGCCGCACGAACCACCGACAAGCGGCGGTTACCGCGGGGCTCTCGTTCGGCTCCAGGCTCGCGACGGCTTTCGCACATCAGACAATGAGCCGAGTTTAGCCTGCCGTGCCTCGGCGTCTATCACTGGCTGCGTACGCAAGTCGCTCTTACGCCTGCGACCTTCCGCCTACCTCACCCGCGACCATCGGCTCGGCTCGGCGGCGGCAGTGAGACGGCGGAGCGAATGTCCGAGCGAGCGGATACGGCGTATTCGCCGAGGGTCCGCGAGGAGGAGCATTCGGCCGCTGTCTCACAGATAATAATTTTTCCCTGACCCCTATTGACAGGGGTGAGTTAGTTTTGGTAAACTTTGCGGCGTCTAACAAGATTAGGAACGGCAAAGTGCCGTTGAAATAAGGAGATTGCTGAAATGAAACTGGGGGAATTGAAAGAAGGGGATCGGGCGCGGATCGTCCGCGTGTCGGGCGAGGAGGCCGTGAAGCGGCACCTCGGCGCGCTCGGGTTCGTGGCGGGCACGATAGTGCGCGTCGTGGGGGAGTCGTACGGCAATATGATACTCGCCGTGCACGAGAGCCGCATCGCGGTAAACGACGCGACTGCGCAGAATGTGGAGGTGGCAAATGTCTAAAAGCGTAAAGATAGCCCTCGCGGGCAACCCGAACAGCGGCAAGACTACTCTCTTCAACGCGCTTACCGGGTCGGAGCAGTACGTCGGCAACTGGCCGGGCGTCACGGTCGAGAAGAAGGACGGAATCCTCGCCGGGCACAAGGAAGTCATCATACAGGACCTCCCGGGCATCTACTCGCTCTCTCCCTACTCCATCGAGGAGAAGGTGTCGCGCAGGTTCCTCGTCGAGGAGGGGCCGGATGCGATCCTCAACATCGTCGACGGCACGAACATCGAGCGCAACCTCTACTTCTCAACGCAGCTCGCGGAGCTGGGGCTTCCGATGGTGATGGCCGTCAACATGATGGACGTCGTGAAGAAGAACGGCGACAAGATCGACTTCGAGAAGATCGCGAAGGCGCTGCGCTGCGAGGTCGTCGGGATCTCGGCGCTCAAGAACGAAGGCGGGATGGAAGCCGCCGAGAAGCTCGTCGAGATGGCGAAGAAGGCCGTCGTCGAAAAGGGCCCAGGCAAGCTTCCAGACGTCCCGCACGTGTTCTCGGGCTCCGTTGAGCACGCGATCGCCCACATCGAGGAGTCTATACAGGGCAAGGTTCCGCTTCGCTCTATACGCTGGTACGCGATCAAGGTCTTCGAGCGCGACCGCGAGATAATAAAGAAGCTCGACATCGGCGTCGGCGAGATGAAGCACATCGAGGAGCACATCCGCGACTGCGAGAAGGAACTCGGCGACGACGCGGAGTCGATCATAACGAGCCAGCGCTACGACTTCATCAAGCGCCTCATGGACAATTCGCTCGCCCTCAACGAGAACCGCAAGGGAAAGGCGACCATGTCGGACAAGATCGACAAGATCGTCACGCACCGCATCCTCGCGCTTCCGATCTTCATCCTCTCCCTTTGCGTGATGTGGTTCCTCGCCGTCGCGGAGAACGGTCCTGGAACCGTTCTAACCGACTGGGCGAACGACGGCTTCCTCGCGGACGGATGGCACCTTCCGTTCACGACGCACGAGTGCCGTGAGGAAGGAAAGTACAAGGGCATGGAGTTCGAGGACGCGCAGGGCGAGTTCGCGAAGGCCGAGGCCAC
>CACWJS010000145.1 GCA_902761275.1 uncultured bacterium
CTCGTCTGTGTCGAAGTCATGCTTCCAGTCCGACGCCGGCGGCACAATGACGCCGTAGTCCTCGAACGACTTCACAGGATTGAAGTTGAAGACGAATAGGAGATCGCCTCGGACGAACGCAAGCACCTTGTCCGGCTCGTTTGCCACAAGCTTCGTGGGAATCGCGCTCTCGCCGCCGCCGAAGAGCGCGCGCGACTTCTTCAGTTCCGAAAGCATTTTCTCGTCGAAATCGGCGAGTCCCTTGAAGCGCAGCTTCGGATCGTCCCTGAGCGACCACTGGCGACGAGCATAGTGGTAGCTCCAGCCGTTCTCAGCGCGCGGGAAGTCGATCCACTCTGGGTGGCCGAACTCGTTGCCCATGAAGTTGAGGTACGCGCCGCCGTTGAGCGCGGCAGTCGCGAGACGCGCCATCTTGTGGAGCGCGACCGCGCGGTCTGTCTCGATGCCGTGCTGGTCCTTTGCCATGCCGAAGTATATCGCGGCGTCGGCAAGCTGGAAGAAGAAGGTCTTGCCGCCGACGAGCGCCTGGTCGTGCGACTCGACGTAGGATACGACCTTCTCCTCGGCGCGCTTGTTCGTGAGTTCCCAGAAGATTCCCTCCATCGGCCAGTCGTCGTCGCGCACCTTCTCGGCGAGACGGAACCAAAAGTCGGGCTCACCCATCGCCATGCGGTAGTCGAAGCCGATTCCGAAGTCTTTCGCAGGCGCGGCGACGCCGGGCATGCCCGAGACATCCTCGGCTATGGAGATCGCGCCCGGGTGGGACTCGTGAATGACGCGGTTCGCCATCTGGAGATACGCCCAAGCGTCGTCGTCGACCGAACCATTGAAGTACATGCCGTAGTTCGTGAAAGCGTCGCCGAGACCGTGGTCCCAGAAGAGCATCGAGGTAACGCCGTCGAAGCGATAGCCGTCGAAACGGTACTCGTCGAGCCAGAAGCGGCAGTTCGAGAGGAGGAAGTGCAGGACGTCGGTCTTGCCGTAGTCGAAGCAGCGGCTATCCCAGGCGCGGTGCCACCCTTTTGCACCTGAATGGAAATACTGGTAGTCTGTTCCGTCGAAGAGCGAAAGACCGTCGCGCTCGTTCTTCACTGCATGCGAGTGGACGAGGTCCATGATGACGCGAAGCCCCATGCCGTGCGCGGTGTCGACGAGAGACTTCAGCTCGTCTGGCGTGCCGAAGCGCGAGGACGCGGCGAAGAAGGAGCTTACATGGTATCCGAAGGAGCCGTAGTACGGATGCTCCATGATCGCCATAAGCTGCACGACGTTGTAGCCGGCCTTCTTTACTCGCGGAAGCACATTGTCGCGGAACTCCGCGTAGGTGTGGACACGCTCTTCCTCGCCGCCCATGCCGACATGCGCCTCGTAGATGAACGGCGTCTTGAGCTTGGTCGATGGAGACGGATTGCGCCACTTGTACTTCGACTCGTAGACCTGGGCGCAGAAGAGGTTGGTCTCGGGATCCTGAACGACGTAGCGCGCATACGCGGGGATGCGCTCGCCATGCCCCCCTTCCCAGCGCATTTCGAGGCGGTAGTTGTCGCCATTCTGAATAAGCCCCGCGGCAATCTTGCACTGCCAAACGTCGGTGTTCGGCAACCGGAAGCATTCGAAACGAGGGTCGACCTTCCAGTCGGAGAAGTCGCCAACGAGCCACATGCTCGTCGCGTTAGGCGCCCATTCTCGGAAGACCCATCCATCTGCGGTGCGATGAAGCCCGTAGTATTCGTGCGCGGACGCCCAGTCGGCAAGAGAGCACTTGCCCGCCGTAAGTTCGTTCGCACGGTCGAACGCATGCTGCGAACGACCGCGTATCGCCGCCTCAAACGGTTTCAGGTATGGATCGTCGAGAAGTCTTGCCATATCGTCTCGCCTTGATTACTCTGACGCTTCCTTCTTGACGAGCGGGCGGTCGAGCATCTGCTCGTAGAGCTTGATGTACTCCTTTGCGCAGGCCTCGTGGTTGAAGCGGCGGCGAGACTCGGTCATGATGCGGGATATCTCCCTCGCGCGAAGTTCCGCGCCTTGGTGGAAGAAGTCCATCGCCTGGTCCATCGCCCAGAAAAGTCCGTTCGAGTCGTAGTTGTCGAAGACAAAGCCGTTGCCGGTCGAGGACGAGACGTCGAGCGTCTCCACAGTGTCGTGAAGTCCGCCTGTGTTGTGGGCGACCGCGAGCGAGCCGTAGATCGGTGCCTGCATCTGCGGAAGACCGCACGGCTCGAAGAGCGACGGCATGAGCGTAAAGTCGGACGCGGCAAAGCCGAGCGCCGAAAGACGCGCGTCGAAATTGTGTACGCCGAGGCGCGAATGGATGCCGTGGAAATTCTGGATGTCCCAGAACGGCTGCTGGTACGGGCCGTTCGCGATGATCGCGAGCTGCGCATCAGGATGCTTCTCAAGGAAGCGATAGGTGATGTCCGTCAAAAGCTGCGGGCCTTTCTGCGCCGGGTCGAGGCGGCTTGGCCAGAAGAAGAGCGCCTTGTCCGCGTTCTCCTCAAGCCCAAGCGCATGCTGAAGCGCGAGCTTGTTCTTGCGCTTCATCTCAGCATGGTTCTCAGGGCCGTACCTGAACGGAATCTTCGCGTCAGTCTCGGGATTGTCGGCAGAGTCGGGCGCATTCAAGATGCCTGCCGCGCAACCGGCGTTGTACTTGTTCCTGATTTCGTTTCTGATGGAATCGGGAATGAACGAGTGCCAGCCGTTGACGATCTCCTTCAGGAACGTAGGCGACACCGTGTTGATGAAGTGCGCGGCGAAGCACCCCGACGCCTGGAGGTCGATCATGTTGCTATTGCGGCTCTCCTCGTAGTTGTAGGGAGGATAGCCGTAGTAGAGATGCATCCAGAACTCAGCCGCGTCGATGCCGGCGTCCTCGATCTGCGCAAGCGTCAGCTTCTGCGTGTGGATGTTGTGGACGGTGAAAAGGCAGGGAATACCCTCGCGCCGCGCCGCCGCTGGAATGAGCCCCGTCATCCAGTCGTTGCAGTGGATAAGGTCGGGCTGCACACGCGGGATGATGTTGTTTATCACCTCGCGCTGGAAAGCGAGCGCGAGCTTGATGTTGCCGTCGCCGCGCGAATACACCGTGTCGCGATAGTAGAAGCAACGGTCCTCTGCGAGGTGGATGCGCTCGTCGGGGAGATGGCTCTTGTACTTCCGCAGTTCGTCCGCGACGAGCTGGGCCGTCTCGACGTGGAACATGCGCCGGTAGTGCGGCAGCGCCACGTGTACGTCGGCACCAAGCTGATGCAGCGCCTGGACAAGCGACGCCGAAACATCGGCCATGCCGCCGGCTTTCGCGGACATCTTGCCCGCAAGGTTGCCCATACCCTCCGGCAGATACGTGATCTCCGGGGTTACAATCAAGATTCTAGGATTTTTCATCTGCTCCTTGCCATGCTGTATTTGGTATATTCCCGTCTTGCTGGGGATATTATACCAAAAGCATGAGAAAAGTGGAACAGGTAAAAAATGAAAACTGAACCCAGGGCGTACAGTGTCTCATGCACCTATCTAGAAAAGCGATTCGACATCTCGAAGACAAGTTCACCGCCAGACAAGATGTCGCTATGGCGGATTTTCCAATCAGTGATCAGCTTGCCGTTAAGTGTCACTGACTTGACGTATTTGTTTTCGCGGGAAAGGTTCTTTGCCGTGATGGTGAAAGAGTTGGAATTTTGAGTTCCTCCAACTTTTCTCTCCAACTTAATCGTCACTTTAGGTACTTGCGGCGCGCCCAGGACATACTCGCCACCGCATGGATTGAATGGATAGAAGCCCATCGCCGAGAACAGATACCATGCGCTCATCTGCCCGCAGTCGTCATTGCCGCAAAGCCCGTCTGGCTTAGGAAGATAGAACTTGTCGAACACCTCGCGGATGCGCTCCGCCGCCTTGTCGGGATAGCCGACCTGCGGATAGAAGTAAATGACATGGTGGCTCGGCTCGTTGCCGTGAACATACTGACCAATAAGTCCTGTGACGTCGAGAACTTCTCCCATCCCATCGGTCTTGGACGGCGCGGTGAAGAGCGAATCAAGCTTTCTTACGAACGCGTTTCTTCCGCCCATTGCCGCGATTAGACCTTCTGGGTCCTGCATTACATGCCATGAGTATTGGAATGCGTTGCCCTCCGTGAAGTCGTTGTCCTTGCTGGCGCCGTGTCCGAGCGCGTAAGGATCGTACGGCGTGCGCCATGCGCCCTTCGAATCCCTGCCTCGAACAAAACCGATAGACTGGTCGAACACATTCCTCCAGCCCTGGGACCTTTTGAGGAAGAACGCGGCATCTTCGGCAAAACCCAGCTTCTCAGCCATTACGCCTGCACACCAGTCGTCATAGGCGCATTCCATGGTGCGCGAAACACCCTCGCCCATAATTTCGTCAAAAGGATAATAGCCATACTTGTCGAGCAAGTCCCATCGCTCCTTGAATCGTCCTTCGTGCGGCTTGGTCAGCGTATCCTTTATCTGCGTATAGGCCGCGAGCCAGTACGAGTTGGAGTTTTGAGTTGGAGGATCGAGTTGGAGTTTCGAGTTCGAGTTGGAGAATGGAATTGGCATGTCCTTTCTCCAACTCCAACTATTTTCTCCACCTTCTTTCAAGAACCAATCGACTATCATTGGTACCGAATGTGTGCCGATCATGCACTGGTTGTCCCTCCCCCACAGCGTCCAGATCGGCAAGAAACCTGTTCGCCGTCCTTGCTCTAAAAGCGAATCAACGAACGATGCGGCATATTCCGGAAAGAGAATCGTATAAAGCGGCGCGGCAGCGCGAAACGTGTCCCAGCATGAGAAGGTCGAGTACAACGGACTCTCACCGACATCGGCGATGTTGTTGGGATGGACGCAGAGATGGTATAGCGACGTGTACCAGTTTCTCTTCTGGTCGTCCGTGCCGTCAATAACCGCGGAGGCAAGCATGCGGTTCCACGAGGAACGTGCCGAAGTCTTCACTAAGCCAAAATTCCAATCTGGAATCTCCGAGGAAAGATTCGAGCGCGATCTTTCCTGATGATCGGCGACACCATTCACCCTGCCGCCTGCCGACAATCCTATTTTCACAAACAAGGCCTCGCCGCGCTTCAGATTGAATGCGTAGACATCGTCTCCGGCAACACGTCCTGGCCGGCTAAACGCCACGGCATAGCCGACATCACGCTCAACCCAACACTTCGTGTGATATGCTCCCGACAGTCCGACAACGCCTTCTTCATCGCGCTTCACGGCATGTGCCAGCGATCTTCTCTCGATCTTGGGGAATTCCGGTGGATTGTAGAAAATCGACTTTGGCTCGACAAGCAACCCAAGTTCTCCGTCCATGTCGGAAGTGATACGATAGATGGCCGCATGGGCGGTAGCGGCGATTTCCACCTTTACGAAGATAGTCCTCAGCACTACGGCATAATAACCAGGCTTCGCCTCTTCGTCCGCATGTTCAAATGGAACTCGTTCCGCCGCTTCCCCTCTAAACGGCAGTATACGGAGATCGCCGAGATCTGGGCATCCTGTTCCGCTGAGATGTGTTTGCGTGAAGCCGCAGATCGACGTGTCCCCGTAAATATACCCACTGCAATGTGCCCAATCCCCATACCCGGTATCTGGCCCCGCCTGAACAAGGCCGAACGGCACGCATGCGGCCGGAGACGTATGTCCGGTTCCCGCCGTGCCGACAAAGGGGTTCACGTAATCTGCCAAATCCGCAAACACAACCTGCCACATGCAAAGGCAAACGGCCAATATTCCCCATGCCCTCACTTCGCCACTCCTTCTACGGACTCCAGCAATCGGGAGAGTGTATGGGCGTCGTCTTGCACCCTAACGTTGCTTGCCTCTTTCATTCGTTCGAGATCAGCTTTCATTTTCTTTAGCTCACCAGAGAGCTTCTTCTGCTCGGCTGCGGAGAGTTCTCCTGATGACGCCTTTGTCAACAGCGAACAATAACGGCCTAGCGTAGCACCCTCT
>CACWJS010000146.1 GCA_902761275.1 uncultured bacterium
TCTTCGTCGAGCATTGGCACTCGCGCGTCCTGATGAACCGCCGCAAGGTGAAGCCGGCGTGGCGGGCTCTGATGCTCGATCTCGTCAACGGCGTCGCCGTTCCTGGCGTCGGAACCTGGCGCGAGCT
Organism: uncultured bacterium; assembly: GCA_902761275.1. GTDB lineage: Bacteria > Verrucomicrobiota > Kiritimatiellia > RFP12 > UBA1067 > UBA1067. The sequence continues at coordinate 128 of CACWJS010000146.1, forward strand.
TTACGCTGCGACCTTCGGCTACCGTCCGGCCGCCGACGAGCCGTGTCCCTGGAGCGAGGCGACGCCTCCGCCCGGTTGGTCGCTCCGCAACCTGATGATGGTCTCGCCCGACAAGTGCTCGCTCGAGGCGGCGCGGATCGGACTCGGCCAGGCGAAGATAGACTTCCTGCCGACCGTGCGCATGACGCGCGTCGGGCTTCTGCCGTGCCAGGTCGTCGAGGTCGACGACATGTGGTATGAGCACATGGTCATCTTCGGCGGCAACGCAAAGCCGCAGCGCGTTCTCGAGTTCGCGCTGATGGATCGTCTCACAGGGCATGTCGTCGGGCATCTTGCGAAGCCGGTTGTCGAAGCTCCTGACGGCACGCGCCGCACATTGAAGTCGGCGTGGGTTCGCTACCTCTACCACTACCTCTTGTGCGTCGTGGGCGTTCCAGAGGGCGGATGCGTCATCAAGGGCGAACACGGTACCGCCTCGGCTGACGACACCTTCGCCTCTGCGCTTGCCGCGATCAACGCCGTGCGCGAGGATGCTGGCTGGAAGCCGGTTGTCTTCCGCGCGGGCTCGATCATCACCGAGCCGCTGGCGAAGGGGCTCCCGGGCGTCCAGTCGAAGGGCAACCCGCGCCACAAGGGAATGATCGAGCAGATGCACGCGACTCTGAAGAACTACGCCGACGCGATCGTCTTCGGTGGAATCGGCGGCGGCAGGGGAGTGCAGCCGCACGAGGCGCTTGGCATGGCGAGGGAAGACGCGGCGCTCGTGAAGCTTGCCGCGGCGCTTCCGGCGACGGCGGGATCCGGGATCCGCTTCAACTTCCCGACCTGGCGTGCGTTCGCGGTCGCGGTCGAGGAAGCTCACCGGCAGATGGACGAGCGGACGGATCACCAGCTCGAGGGCTGGGAGGAGTGCGGCTTCACGGTCGGCGAGCTGAAGGTCGCCGGGATGCCTCACTGGACTTCGATGCCGCGCATGGACGCGATGCCGCCCGAGAGGGCAGCGCAGGTGCGCGCGCTCGTTGCGTCGGGCGCTGCGGAGTACCGCGAGCGCAAGATGTCTCCGGCAGAGGCGTGGGCGGCGTCCGTCAAGACGGCGAAGCTCGAGCGCGTCTCGCCGGCGTTCGCGCCGATGATTCTCGGCAAGGAGCTTGCACACGTGGGCACGGTGGGCGACAAGCTCACCGTCACGGTGCGCGACGCAGAGACCGGCGAGAAATACATCGTCGCAGCGATCATCGACGGCAGGCCGCTTCCCAGGGGCGAGAAGGTCCATGTCTGGATCAACCCGATGGACTGCGGCAAGGCGTATGTCTGCGATCTGCAGGGGCGTTTCCTCGGCGTTGCAAAGTCGCTTCCGGCGGTTCGCGCCGATGCGGACGCGAGCGTCGAGGCGCTGCAGGAGCAGCTGGGGCTCCGGAGCGCGGCGCTTGCCGATGCAAAGCAAAAGCTCGAGCCGCTCGTCAAGGCGCGGCTCAAGGAGCGCAACGAGGCCGCAGCTGCGAACCTCGGCGCGCTCGGCGTCGAGGATCCGGTCGAGCGCCGGGAACTCGAGGAGAGGCAGCGCGGCGAACTTGCCGACGTCGAGGGCGCGGATGTCACGCTCGATCCGGACGAGGTGCCGGGCGAAGAGGGCGCGGACATCGCAATCGACGAGCCAGGCGACGAGCCGACAATCAGCCAGGAGGACTTCGAGTAAACCAATGGATGGGCAATGGAGCGCGGTTTCGTCCCGTATGTCCCGTATGTCCCGTCCGTCCCTTTTCCAACTAACCAACCACCAACAAGGAGAAAACCAAATGAGCATAATTATTCCAGAACGAGTCAGCGACCTGATGCCGGCGACGCCGAGCCAGGGCATGAACCGATCGGCAGACCAGGTGCGCGCCACGTGCCGCGCATACGTGGACGCGGGCCGCATCACCGACGAGGGGCTTGAAAGCATAATCAAGCTTTTCAACCTCGGCAAGCAGCGCGGCTACTCGTTCGACCAGACTGGCGCCCTGGTAGAGTATTCGGGCGCGACGCTGTCGCGGCTCTTCGCCGGCAAGTACGAGGGCGCGCTTGACAAGGTCGTCTCGCAGATCAACTCGTACCTGGAGCTCGAGGCCGAGCGGGCGAAGATGAAGTCCGATCGCTTTATCGAGAACTCGATCTGGACGAAGGTCAATTCGCTTTGCAACTTTGCGATCACGAGGAACGCCATCGTGCGTCTCGTCGGTCCGTCGCAGATCGGGAAGACCCACTGCCTGAAAGAATACATGCGCCGGTCCAACAAGCAGGTGTGCTATGCGAGGATCCCGGCGGCTCCGACGATGAAGCTCGCGGTCGCGGCGTTCGCGGATTCGGTGGGCGTCGGCTCGTCGCTGCGCGTGGACGAGGCCAGGCAGCGCGTCGCAAAGGCGGTCGGCCGGAATACTCTCCTTATTGTAGACGAGCTGCACGAGCTTGTCATGTCTGGCGGGAAGGGCACCGCAATGAAGGTTGTCGAGTGGATCCGCGAGATATGGGACAACTCCAACTGCGGAATGGTGCTGTGCGGCACCAGGTCGCTCGAGGACGACTTGATCAACGATGCCAGGATGAAGGGCTGGCTCGTCCAGATCGACCAGCGCTGCCAGAGGGTGATGAACCTTCCGAACCGCATTCCTCACGAAGACATCGAGCTTGCGGCGAGGGCCTACGGCATCGGCGGCTCGACGGCTTGCGTCGAGAACATCCTGTCGGACATCAGGATGAACCGCCTCACCTCGTGCCTTGCGCTCACGGCGAGCTGGTGCGCCGGCAACAACAAGTCGAAGCAGAAGCACCCGCTCAACTGGGAGAGCTTCCGCGCGGTCTACCGCTCGCAGTTCGAGGAGGTGTGACATGCGCGAGGTCAAGTGCGACAACACTACCTGCCAGTGGAACAAAAAGCGCAAGTGCGTCCTCTTCCCTGGCGTCACGCAGCTTGAATGTCGATACCGCTTTACCACTAAAACCAAAACCACCAACAAGGGAAAATGAACATGGCAAGGAAGACCGTCAAGGAAATATCAAAGGAAGAGGCGTTCGCGCTCGCCGACGAGGTTGCGCGCGAAATCGTCGCCAACCGTGCGCTTGTCGCCGAGCGCGACCAGCACATACAGGACGTGCAGGACAAGTACAATCCTCTAATCGAGGCGAACGACAAGGCCATAGACGCCAAGATTGCGCTTGTCGCCATGTTCGCCAAGGCCAACCGTGCCGAGTACTTCTCCGACAAGAAGAGCTGCGAGACGCCGCTTGCGGTTCTCTCGTTCCGCTACGGCAACCCGACTTTGAAGACGCTTTCGAGCAAGGACAGCTGGGATGATGTCGCAGCCGCGCTTGAGGCAAGCAAGGAGGGCAAGGCGTTTGTGAAGGTCAAGAAGGACATCGACAAACGCGGCCTTCTCAAGAAAACGGCAGAGTGGCTTGCCGGATTCAAGCTCCGCATCACGCAGAGCGAAACCTTCGCCATCGATCCCAAGACGGACGAGATCGCATGAACGGCTGGCACAAATGCCATCTTTGCGACTGCGAGTTTTTTGACCCCGATCTCGACGGCTACTGGGGCTGGTGCCCCGGTTGCCGAAAGGTGGAAGCCAAGAAGGAAAACCAGAAAGGAACCCAAGATGAAATCAGCAATCAGAAGCATGTCGAACGTCGAGCTTCGCAAGACCGCGAGGAAATACGAAGCGCCCAATCCCTTCCTCGATGAAGTCAACCGTCGGGAAAGGAAGCGCTACCGCATACGCCGCCACGCTCGACGCTAAAACCCACTAATCAAAAGGAGACACCCATGAAGTGCAAGCACACCTACACTGACGACTCGTTCCCGACCAACACGGGATCGCTAAACCGTCCGGCAAGGTTCAACCTTCGCCTGACATGCCAGGCCAGAGCCCGCACCCATGCGGTGTTCTCCGGCTTTCGCCAGGAGTTCGGTCTTCCGAAGGAAACCAACTACGCGGCGCTCTACGAGACAAAGCTGCTGCCGACGCTCGAACACGTCCTCAGGAAACTCCGCCACGGCGACCAGGCCACGCGCGAGTTCTTTGCGAAGCTCGCAGAGCCGCTGCCGAAGGAAGACCATCTTCGTCAGGTCTATCTTCGGCTCAAGGCGAAGTTCGAGCCGCAGCAGAAGTTGGATCTCTAACCACCACCACACTGCCACCAGGAGAAGAAGAGCAAATGACCCCAGAAGTAATTCAAATCGTTTTCGACGCCTTGCACAAGGGGCGTCTCATGCGCCAGGCGCAGCGGACGTATTTCCGCACCAGGTCACTCCAGGCGCTTTCGGTCTCTAAGGAGGCCGAAGTCGCGTTCGATGTCGCGCTCGAAGAGGCGGCCTACGCTGTGAAGCACGGTTCGCCGCGCCCGCAGCAGCAGCGTCTCGCAATCTGAGGAGGGAAGATGAAAACTCTTACACCACTTCAGCGCAAGGCATTGTTCATGGGAATTCGCCCGGCAGCGATCGAGGTCGGCGAAGATCCCGAAGTCTATCGCAAGCACATCTTAAAGGAAGAGCTTGGAGTCGAGCATCTTGACGAGGTCTCGCGGAACGGCGGCTTCGACAAACTGATGTCTCGCATCTGGGCCGATCGCGGCGACTACGAGCGCGCGCTTTCCTATTCAAAGGGATCGGAAGTGCGGCTCGTCCATCTCATCGTCGATGCCGCGAAGAAGATCGTCGCTGCGTCGCCCAACTACGACGGCAACGAGTACCAGTACGTCGTGGGCACGATGGCGCAGTCGAAGATGTTCGAGCGTCTGCCGGGAACTGAACCGGCGGTGTTCATGCACGAGATGTGCTATGGCTACTACAAGGAAGAGCAGCTGAAGAGTTTGCTCGTGATGCTCAATGCGTATCTCGGCCGCATAAAAAGGAGGTCGTGAAATGGTTAAGCTGAAACGCAGCGAATGTTCTGTTCTGCCGCTTGTACTCAAGGGGAAGTGGTATGACATGATTGCAAGCGGCGAGAAGACGGAAGAATATCGCGCCGACACGCCATACTGGCATCGCCGGTTTTCAAATTGGATAATGGACATTCCTGTTCCCGGCCACCTTGTGATAGCTTTTTCACGCGGCTACCGCAAGCCGGATTTGTTTATCGAGGTCTGTGGCATAAACCTCTATCCTAATCGGCAGCACCCAGACTGGGGCGAGCCGACCGGCTCACACTATGTCATCGCGCTCAAGCGCCGAGTGCAACTCATCGACGACATGAAGGTATGAAGTTGCGTCTCGATCAAACTTCAAGCCCCTTGCAACGATCTTGCAGGGGGCTTTCCTTTTGGCTTCATCGCGCTTGCTGGGTCGGGTTCTGCAAGGGCAAATCATTCAAGATGCTTTCTCAACAATTTGATGTTTTCCCATGTTCGCGCCCTCGCGCGGCGGTGATTTTCTCAAATCGGCTTTTCGCTCGTTCGGCGGCGCGGTCGTGATCGCGGCGTCGTTCAAACGCAATACTGGCGCGGTTCAGTCTCGCCTGGTCTCGCCTATTCTCAACTATTCGCACTTTCTCAACTCGCCTTGCGTAGATCAGCGCCTGATCTAGAGATACTCCGTTTTTTAAAAGGTTTTTCGCTAATTCTTTCGCTTTTTTGAAAGGCGAAAATTTTTTAAAATTTCCTGTTGCACGCTGGTGTCAGAAAGTGTA
>CACWJS010000147.1 GCA_902761275.1 uncultured bacterium
GCACCGACACGCCGCTTATCTACCGCGCGATCGACGCGTGGTACGTTCGTGTCGAGGACCTCCACGAGCGCCTTGCGAAGAACAATGCCGGCGTCCACTGGACGCCTGACTACGTCGGCGAGAAGCGCTTTGGCAACTGGCTTGAGGAGGCGCGCGACTGGAACATTTCCCGCAACCGCTTCTGGGGAAGCTGCATCCCCGTGTGGGTCAACGACGACGATCCGGCGGACATGATCTGCGTCGGCTCCGCGAAGGAGCTTGAGGAGCTTTCGGGCGAGAAGGTGACCGACCTCCACAAGCACTTCATCGACAAGATCGTCATCAAGAAGGACGGCAAGACCTACCACCGCACGCCCGAAGTGCTTGACTGCTGGTTCGAGTCGGGATCGATGCCGTATGCGCAACAGCACTACATGGGAGATAGCGGACTGAAGTCCGCCGCCCCGAACGGGAAGAAATCGTCGATTGACGATTTCTTCCCTGCCGACTTCATCGCCGAGGGTCTTGACCAGACGCGCGGCTGGTTCTACACGCTCATGGTTCTCGGCACCTGTCTCTTCGACAAGTCGCCGTACAAGAACGTCATCGTCAACGGCCTTGTTCTTGCGGAAGACGGCAAGAAGATGTCGAAGCGCCTCAAGAACTACCCGGATCCCTCGAAGATGCTCGACACCTACGGGGCGGACGCGATCCGGCTCTACATGATCTACTCGCCTGTCGTCCGCGCCGAGAATCTCAAGTTCTCAGAGAACGGCGTCAAGCAGCTCATGCGCGATCTCCTGATTCCGTGGTGGAACGCTTATTCCTTCTTCGTGACCTACGCGAATGTCGATAATTTTGCGGACGCAGAGGTGTTGCAACCCTCCTTCGCCAAGGCTACGGCGGGCGATACCAAGACATTCGAGGCCACGAATGTCTTGGATCGGTGGATTGTCTCTTCGATGGAGACTCTTATCGCCGACGTTACCGCGGCGATGGACGCCTACGACCTGCAGCGCTCGGTGAGGCCGTTCGTCAAGTTCGTCGAAGACTTGACCAACTGGTACATTCGCCGCTCGCGTCGCCGTTTCTGGAAGTCCACGAACGACGGCGACAAGCTCTGCGCGTACAGGACGCTTCGCTACGTGCTCGTCCAGCTCTCGAAGGTCGCCGCACCTTTCACGCCGTTCATTGCCGAGGAAATCTACACCAACCTCAAGGGCGCGAACGACCCTGAATCCGTGCATCTCTGCGAATTCCCGACTGCGAACGCCGCGGCGCGCGACCTCGCGCTCGAAAAGCGCATGGCCGCAGTCCAGACGGTCGTCGAACTCGGTCGCCGCCTCAGGGCGGACAACGACCTCAAGGTTCGCCAGCCGCTTAGCGCCATACGCGTCGCCGGTGCCGACGTTAAGGGACTTGAAGATCTCATCACGGACGAGCTCAACGTCAAGAAGGTCGAATATGTCTCCGACGAGACCGAGCTTTGCGACGTCAGCTACAAGGCGAACTTCAAGACGCTTGGCAAGAAGTGCGGGGCGAAGATGAAGGCCGTCGCCGCCGGAATCGCCGCGCTGAAGGGTTTCGCCGGATCCGCTATGGTTGAGGGCGTCGAGCTTTCAGCCGAGGACGTCTTGGTCACCCGTGCGCCGAAGGCCGGGCTTGTCGTCGCGTCCGAGGGCGCGACGGTCGTCGCGCTCGAGACGACGCTTAGCCCCGAGCTTGTCGCAGAGGGCTTGGCGCGCGAATTCGTCAGCCACGTCCAGGCGATGCGCAAGGAAGCGGACTTCGAGGTCACGCAGCGCATCAACGTAACCGTGGAGACCGACGCCGAGCTGAAGGCGGCGCTTGAGACGCACATCGAATACGTCAAGGGCGAGACCCTGACGGTGGAGTTTGCGTTTGGCGCGGTCGAGGCCGAGTCGGTCGACCTGAACGGCCATGCCGCCAAGATAATGATTAAGACTAGGTAATGGAAAGAGTGGAAACAACCTTAACAACTTTAAAACAACTTGGTTAAAAAAAGAGGTTGTTGCAAGTTGTTATTGTTGTTTTCAAAATGCAAAAAGGACAAAATGAGAAAGCTTCCATTTGACAAGCCATGGATCGAAGAAACGGCTAAGAAATGGCCGACGCCGTTTCACGTCTATGACGCGAAGGCAATCCGCGAGAACGCGCGTCGCCTGAAGAAGGCGTTTGCATGGAACAAGGGCTTCCGTGAATACTTCGCCGTAAAGGCAACGCCGAACCCGCACCTCATGAAGCTTTTGAAGGAGTTCGACTTCGGGAGCGACTGCTCGTCGATGGCCGAGCTTATTCTTGCCGAGAAGGTGGGCAACGTCGGCGAGGCGATAATGTTCACATCGAACGACACGCCGGCAGAGGAGTTCAAGAAGGCGTGGGAACTTGGCGCGATTATCAACCTCGACGACATCACGCACTGGGATTTTTTGCTTAAGGCGGTTGGTGGAACGGACGGGAGCTCGGGCGCTCCCGCACCCTTGCCCAAGGAACTTGAGAGCCATGTGCTCTGCTGCCGCTACAACCCAGGGCCCTTGAAGGGCGGCAACGCCATCATCGGGAAGCCCGAGGAGGCGAAGTACGGTTTTACGCGTGAGCAGCTCTTCGATTGCTATGCGAAGATGAAGAAGGCGGGGGTCAGGCGCTTCGGCCTCCACACGATGGTCGCCTCCAACGAGCTCGACCCAGAGTACATCATCGACACCGCGAAGATGCTTTTCTCGCTCGCGTGGGAGATCCACGAGAAGATCGGCATCGACTTCGAGTTCGTGAACATCGGCGGCGGCATAGGCATCCCCTACAAGCCCGACCAGAAGGCGATGAGCCTGGAGCGCGTGGGAGAGGGAATCCGCGACGCATACGCCGAGCTCGTCGAGGCGAAGGGCATGAAGCCGATCCGTCTCTACATGGAATGCGGTCGCTGCATCACCGGGCCCTACGGCTATCTCGTCGCCAAGGTGCGCCATATCAAGAACACCTACCGCCTCTATGCAGGCCTCGACGCGTGCATGTCGAATCTCATGCGCCCAGCGCTTTACGGTGCCTACCACGAGATTGTCGTTCCCGGCAAGGAAAACTCAGCCGAGCGCAAGGTCTACGACGTTACGGGCTCCTTGTGCGAAAACAACGACAAGTTCGCCATCCAGCGCGAGCTTCCGGTTCTTGAGCCAGGCGACTACGTGGTGATCTGCGACGCCGGCGCGCACGGTCACGCGATGGGATTCCAGTACAACGGCAAGCTCCGCTCGGCTGAGCTTATTCTTGAGGAAGACGGCTCGGTGCGAGAGATCCGCCGCGCCGAGACTCTTGCCGACTATTTCGCAACACTCTCGTTCCCAGGGTCGGAATTCGCAGACATCGCGACAACGCTGTAGGACATGGAAGAGCCAATCGTAAAGCTTGAGAAGGTCTCGAAGACTTTCCGCGACTTCTGGCTGAGACCGACGGTCGAGGCCGTGTCGGGTCTTGACCTCGAAGTCCGTCGCGGCGAGGTCTTTGGCCTGCTTGGCCCCAACGGCTCAGGAAAGTCCACGACGATAAAGATGATGCTCGGGCTTCTCGCGCCGTCGTCGGGAAAGATATCGCTCTTCGGGCTTCCGCCACAGGCGAAAGCCGCGCGCGCGAAACTCGGGTATCTCCCCGAGCTCAGCTATCTCCATCCGTTCCTTACGGCCCGCGAGACGCTTATGTACTACGCGGGGCTCTGCAACTTGCCTAACAAGGTCGCACGCGAGCGCACGGACCAGCTTCTTGAAATGGTAAAGCTTTCCGACGTCGCCACTCGCGCTGTCGGCGGCTTTTCCAAGGGCATGGCACGCCGCGTCGCTCTCGCGTCGGCGCTTATCGGCAAGCCCGAGCTCCTCGTCCTCGACGAGCCGACTTCTGGGCTCGACCCTGTGTCGACGAAAGAGGTCAAAACGCTTGTAAAGGCGCTTGCGAAGAAGGGCATGACGGTGCTCACAACGTCGCATCTCCTCGCGGACTCCGAGGATATCTGCGACCGCGTGATGATCCTGAACCACGGCAAATCCGCCGCGGAAGGGAAGGTTTCGGAACTCGGCGAGTCGCTTGAGGAGTTTTTCCTCGCCAAGGTGGGAAGTGGAGATGATTTCGCTCTGGCGGATTTTCTGGCTTGAGGTCGTCGCGCTCGTCCGATCATGGACTGCGCTGATGCTTCTCGTGGCGTCGCTTGGGTGGATTCTTTGTGCTGCTTATCGTTGCCGTTCTCGCCGCCGCCACAGGGCTAATCGCATCGGAGCGGGAATCGAAGCGACTTCAGCTGACCCAGGTGCGTCCGGTGTCCGCTTTCTCGATTGCATGGGGCAAGTTCCTCGCGCTTGCCACGGTCGCCGCGGCGATCCTCGTCTTGCCGTGTGCGACGCTCCTCGTGTCGTCGGAGTTTTCGTCTCGCCAGTGCAGCCACGTGTATCGCCCGCTCCTTGAATCGCCGAAGGAAGAGGCGCTCAAGATGTACGATGCATACATGGCCGACCCAGACACTTCTCCCATGGTGAAGAAGGCGCACAAGTCGATTGTCCTCAGGATACTCGAGCAGCGTGCGAAGGATCACTACCAGACGGTGCAGACGAACGAGACCGCCTCGTGGACGTTTCCCGGCTTCTGCGACTGGAGCAATGACAATCCGTTCGTCGAGCCGTCTGCGAGATTTCGCTTTTCCAATACTTTCAGCATGCGTGACGATGTCTATGGAACGGTCATGGCAAACAGTTTCTTCGGAATCGTCAGCAACATCACGCAGACGGCGGTGACAGTGCCGATGCGCCTTTGCCAGCTTAAGTGGGAGCATGACGTCCTTTCGTTTAGGAACATGGGCGACAAGCCGGTTATGCTTCGTCCGCGGCAGGACGTGGAGCTGCTTGTGCCGGCCGACTCGTTCGCATGGAATCTCTTTCGCTCGTATGTCGTCATGGCGTCTATCCTCGCGCTCATAGCCGCCTTTGGCGTCTTCCTCGGCACGGGGCTTTCGCGGCCTGTCGCGCTCTTTGTTGGCTTTGTCATGCTTTTTGTCGTCGAGATGGGGCCGAGCGTCGTAGAGCAGTATCCCGATAGTCTCGAGACAGACGCCATTGACAGGTTCGGGCTTTCGGTAGTCCGCGCCGTTGGTGCTTGCGCGAAGCCGCCTAGCGCGCTTTCGCCGCTTTCCGCGCTCGCCGCCGACGATTGCGTCGAGTCCAAGGACGCGCTTGGGACTTTTGCAGCCGACTTTGTCCTTGCTCCGCTCGTCCTTTCTCTCCTTTCAGCGCTTATAATGCGCCGAAAGACGTAATATTTGGTGAATTTTAGCGCGCGTAAAGTTAAGTTCTGGCTAACTTCGTCGATTTGACAATTTTTTGGGGAATTGATACAATTCTCGCGACGTGTGATAGTGCATGTCATTATAGAATGGGGAGTAAACTCATGTCGGTCAAAACGATTCTAACCTCAACGCGCGGCTTTGTCCGCTCATCCGCATTTCTCGTCACCACCTTGGCACTTGCCGCTGCGCTGCCGATATCGGCACGCGCCGCAACGCCAGTCGCCGTCTGGGACGGCGACTTCACTGCTACGCAAACGGGGTTCACCCTCAATCGAAGCGGCAACGCCATAAGTCAGGACAATTCGACCATCACCATCGACCAGGATGTCGGCGTGAAGGTTGATTTTGATTCGGCTATGCCCAACGGCATGACTGTGCTGTTTAGATACACGAACCTTTCTCTTGATTCTGACAAGACGATGGCATCGTCTTTTGCGCAAGGATCAAACGAGAACAGCACCGGTGTTCGGCTGGTGTCCACATCGATCAATGACGAAACTGTAGGTGTTCCAAGTGGTTTCCACAGCACGTCCACTACGTACAACACTGGTGCGACTCAAAACAATGTAACCAGCAGCATGTCATCTGGTGTTATGGCATTTATGTATACGAATGGGGGGGGGACTCAACTTTATTATATAAACAACAATGCCGCCTCGGTTGTTTATAGCTGTTCCAGCCTAAAATTTAGCACTGACTTCACGGGGTCCAAGCTAAAAGGCTGCGCTATAGGCGGCGAACGCGCCAGGAGCGGCGCGACCCTGTTCCCCGCTGCAACTGGCATGGAGATCACCGGTATAGCAATCTTTGCCGGTGGGCTGACAGAAGCAGAGATGGCGCATTATCCTTGGCCTAGCGATGTTGTCGGCGAGTACTCGCTGACGCTTGATGGAACTCCAACCAGCTGGAGCGCGGGGGCGTGGAAATCCGGCGAGACTACGGTTTCCGCCCCGACTGATGGAAACGCGACAATCAACCTCACGGCTTCTACAACGCTCACGATAGATGAGGCGGTCGGGTTGAACGACTTTACGGTAAATGCGGCGCCGAACGCGGTTCTTACGATAGTAAACGGCGAAAATGGCTCGTTTGCTGCTTATAACAAGATTTCGGTCGAATCTGGCGTTCTTCAGCAGGGTTCTGCGAGTGTTTTTGGCGCGACGCCGGTAGTCGAAGTTGCCAGCGGCGCGACATTGGACTTAAACGGCTTTTCGGTAGACGTAGCAACGGCTGTTTATATCGCCGGTGAGCTACGGCTATCTTGGCGGATATACTCTGACCAAAATAGGTGCAGGCGAGCTTTTAGTGAAAAATTTCAATACACCCCAGACGGGTAGCATTGTTGTGAGCGAGGGTACGTTGACAACGGCTCAGTGGAACTGCCTTAATCGGTCTGGAGGCGATACGACACTTACGATTGCAGACGGCGCAACTGTCCGTGCTGCAAACCAAGAGGCGAATCCGCCGGCTACGACAGTGCTAAACTGGGACGGCACGTTGAATACGGCTTCTCGTCATTTTATTGTCAAAAACACGCTTAATGGCGGTGGATCCACCGCGTATCTGAACTTCGATGGTGGTGCCACTGCTAATTTGAAGCGTGATCTTACAGTCACTTCTACTCTGACGCTTTCTGGCGCAATGACATTTCTCAAGCATGCTGAAGCCGAAAGCGACGTCGTTGTCACGGTATCTGGTACACTTTCTGCATCTGGTGAAATCACCGTTGGCGCTGGCGTTACGCTTAATCTCGGCACGAATCGCCCAACTGCCACATTTGATGTTGATGACGACGCAACGCTTTCTGTCCAGTTGCTGAATGAAAATGATGTTGCGATCGTGAGTGTGACTGGTCAGCCTAAGAATTTGATTCTGTACGATGCGGCTGGCGATGTTGTGTCTGGGCCGAATGTAGCTTACGACTCTGAAAATGGGACGATTATGATTTCAAGCATCAATTTCTGGACCAAGGTCGAAAATGGGTCTTTTGATGACGACGACAATTGGTCTGCAGGCGTGTCGCCTAGTTCTGGGGCGAATGCTGCGGTATTGGTGACAGGGGCTACGGGGATTACGGTTGGAAACTCCTATGACCTCTCTACGCTTGCAGTATCTGGCTCTGGCGATCTGATTTTCTCTGGTGCAGGAAGCATTACGGCGCAAACGCTTGATTTTTCGAAGGCAACAGGCCGAGTCGAGTATAATCTTCCGACTGGAAATGCAAATGTGAAGTCAGGCTCAAATACGCTACTTCTTGGCGGCGGCTATGGTGTTCCAACTGTTGCAAGCGGACAGACTCTGACTCTTGGGGCATGGGGAACGGCGGACGGTTCTGGTCTGACGAATACGTACAACACGATTCTTCAACCTGCGGCAGGTTCGACGCTTCTGTTCTCGCCTGGCGAAGGCAAGAGTCAGAAACTCGTAGGTTTTGGCGGCACTAATACGGGTACGACAATCGGCGCGACGAACGGTACGCTTGTTGTTGATATGAAAGGTGGCGATCAGTCTACCTTCTTTGGAAAGAATTCGGTTCGCATCGACAATGGCGGCATTGTCAGTCTTGAAGCGCAGGACTCGCTCGGATACAGCTATGCTGACCACAAAGTCACCATTAACAAAGGTGGTGTTCTCGCGGTAAGGGTTCGTGACACGCTCAAGAGAACTGTGAACTTCAACGGCGGTTCTATTACGATTGAGGGTGTTAATGGCGGTCGTGGTCTTGACTTCTATGGGCTTACGATGAACGTTACTGACGATTCATCGATTGATCAGCTTGAGTCTCAATCCAAGGTAGGCATGCGCAGTACTACAACTATCGTGAACCTCAATGATGGCAAGACGCTGGCCATCAATGCAAACCTCTATCCCCAAGAGAATAATATCGGGTTGACTGTGAGAGCCGCGGATGGGCAGTCGAACCAAAATGGCGTTGTGCAGCTGAACGGCTACAATGATGATCCGAAGCAGACGTTCAACGGCACTGTTACCGTCGGCGAGACAGGCAAGGCGGCTATGCTCGCGCTTAACTGCGAACATGAGAATGGAACGTATGTTGTCAATGCCGCTAGCTGGCTCAAGGGTACTGGTTCGGTGACTGGTAACGGCGGAGTTACGCTTGTCGCTTCCAATTCAAAGCTCTGTGGCTCGTTGACGGTCAATAATCTGACTGCGGCTTCGGGCGGCACCTACGGCGACCAGTGGAATTCTGTGGCGGCGAAGGTCGCAACGTCTTACTTCGCGGCTGGGACGCAGACTATTGAGAACGGTTCGTTTACGATTGGTGCGGACTGCGTTGTCACGAATTCCGAAGGGACTGCGGATACAACTGCTGCTGCGTTCTCGATTGCTGCAAACGGCAATCTGAAGCTTGAGAAGTCTGTGACAGTTGCTGGGGTGACGGTTGCGGACGGCGGTACTATTACGCTTGGCGCGGCATCTAAGAATTCGGTTCCCGCACTTAATGTTGCTGGTGACACTTCATTTTCGGGAAATGTCAACTTCATAATGGATTTTGGATCTGCAAGCGCACCAGGTGGCAGGACGTACACTCTAATGACGGGCACCTTGCCTAATCTCGCCAACGTATCGGTAAGTGACGGTAAGGGAGAGAATAAATGGAAGGTGTTTGTTGATGGAGATGCGCTTAAGGCATCCTCAAGTGGCAACTTCTCAATTCGCATCCGCTGATTGCGGAAAAGGGGACAGCTAAACAGCGAAGGCCGGCCTGTGATGGCGGGCCTTCGTTGTTTTTATTGTGCAAATTCTTACGTGCGCGGTCTAATTGGTTTTGGTATAATATAGCCGTATGAAAATCTGGTTTGAGGCTCGCAATCCACATCGCGGGATTGCTGTTGTGTTGTGTGCATGCGCGGCGGCTTGCCTTGCCGTGCGGGCGGACTGCATAGACGAACTTATGCCCCGACCAAGGATTGTTCATCGCGGGGCTGATGAGATCAGCGCCACGCATGTCGCGCACCAGGGTGGCTATACGCTTCTAGTGCGCGGCGGCAAGCCTGCCGTGGAGGGCGACGACGAGGGCAAGCGCTACGCGCGCACGACATGGATGCAGCTCAAGAAGCTCGCGGGAACGGGGTCTGTCCCCGACTGCACGATAGTCGACTGGCCAGAGTTAAAGTATCGCGGCTTGATGCTCGACTGCGGGCGCAACTACCAAAGCGTCGCGTCAATCAAAGACGTCATCTCGACCCTCGCGGACTACAAGATGAACGTCTTTCACTGGCATCTTACAGACAACTACGGCTGGCGTCTTGAATCGAAGAAGCATCCCGAGCTCCAGAAGAAAGAGGCGTTTTCTCGCAACGTCGGAAATTTCTACAAGCAAGCCGAGTTCAAGGATGTGCTTGCATTCGCTAAAAAGCGCGGCGTGACTGTCATCCCCGAGCTCGACATGCCCGGCCATACTCTTGCGTTTCGCAAGGCGACTGGCATAGACGACCTCTCTTGCGAAGAGGCGAAGGTCATCCTTGGCGAGCTGATCGACGAGCTTTGCTCGCTCGCGCCAGCTGCAGACATGCCGATCGTTCATCTTGGCACGGATGAGGCGCGCGAGCGCGGCGAGAAGGTTCCGCAAACTCACCTCGACTATTGGGCGAAGAAGGTGACGGACAACGGGCGCACTCTGATGGGCTGGTCGCCTGGATTGCGGCTCCCCGGACAGTCGATCAAGCAGCTCTGGATGGGCGCGAAGGATCCGCGCGGAGACAAGACGCCGTACATCGACTCGCAGAACAGCTACTACATCAACCATGTAGACCCCGAGGAGCTGCTTTCCGTCGCCGCCTACCAACAACCGTGCCGCTGGGGCGAGAAGGACGAAAAGCTCGGCGCGATAATCGGCGTTTGGCATGACGACGCGATTGCCGACACCGAGGATGTCGTTCGAATGAACGCCGTCTATCCTGCAATCGTGCTCCTTTCGGACAACTTTTGGCGCGGTCGCGAGAAGGATGAGCCAGCACTTTACGCTCGGCTTCCAAAGCCGGACGATCCGCGCTTTGCGCTTGCGGCCGATCTCGAGCGTCGCGCGATTGCGCAGCGTGACAAGGTCTTGAAGGGCTTTCGCCATCCTTTCCCATACGTCGCGCAAACGCAGATGCGTTGGCGCATGACAGATGAAAATGGCGCTGCTCTTGGCGAGGACATTCCGCAGGCGACGATCTATCCGCGGCATTTCTGGTTCCCCGCGAGCGCGTATGCGCCTGGAAATGGCGGCGTTGTGACGCTTGAGACGTGGATTACGAGCGAGCGCGAGATCGACTGCGGCGCATGGATCGGCATGACAGGTTTCTCGCGCTCCGATGGACGTAGCCGCGACGCACCGACACCGAAGCTTGGCGAATGGAACAAGCATGGTGCGACGATTGAGCTAAATGGCCGCAAGATTGAGCCGCCGAAGTGGGCGCATCCTGGAGTCGGCGGCAATCCGAAGGAGACGCCGCTCGTCGACGAAGACTACTGGTACCGCGCGCCAACTCAGATTCATTTGAACAAGGGTGAGAACTACGTCAAGATGACACTGCCTAAGAAGGGCGGCTGGAAGTGGATTGGCACTTTTACTCCCGTTCTCGGCACAAGCGACCATCCGCGCGAAGTCCCGGGGCTTTCATATTCAGCAGACAGATTGTAGCTGTTCTGGAATATTCCCACCTTTGGGAAGCAATGCCGAGCCGTTCAAGGACCTCGCGCAATTTGCGCCTACCGGCGCGAACCACGAACCACGGAGGCTTGCCGAGCGGCGTTCCGCCGCGCGAAAGTCCGTGGCAGCGCGTTGGCCAGAAGGTCGTCTGGATGCTTCATTGAGCAATTCAGTCGTCACTACAGTGGGGCGACCTTCGCCACGCGCCGCCGCGAACTTTAGGCCTTCAGCCCTCGGCAAGCCCCGTGACACGAAAACCTGCCTACGCAGGGCACGAAATGACACGAAAAGGTGCGCTCTCCCTTTTCGTGAAGCCCACGAGATGCGCCCGCGCGAAGCGTCGGGTTGGCCGAACGAAGTGAGCCGCGAAACGGAGCCCGCGTGGGCGTTTTCGTGCACCGCTTTAGGCGGCTTTTGTGTCGCGGGCATCTGACGCAGACCGAAGGTCGAGATGACGCGGCGACGACGGGCGAAGGTCGCATAGACAGATCTGTCCCTATTAAAGCCGACGGAACCACTGCGCGACCTTTAGACCTCGGCGTAGACGCGTCGTCTCAAGCGGCGTTAGCCGCGCGTCAGATGCGCCGCGGTTCGTGGTCGCGCGTCAGCGCCAAACACACATATACGCCAATATATGCGTAATGCTCAAAAGCCATCAATTTTCTGGCTCCTTACATAAATCGCTCGTTGATCCCTTTTACCTAATTTACCTAATTGCCACAGGCATTTTGGGCTGGAATTTGGTATAATTAGCGCTGAGTTGAATGTGGTGGAAATTAGTTTGGGGGTGAAAGTATGATCAAAAAGACAACAATCGCAGTCGTGGCGCTTTTGGCCTTTGCGTTTTCTGCCGTCGCGGAGATGGTTTCGCAGGAGACAGCTTTGGCGGTCGCGGAAGGCTTCATCAAGCCGGGCGGGTTCGGCGCACGGCTTTTGCCTGACCGTTCGGTCTCGTCGGCCACTGCATGGGGCAACCTTTGGATCGTCAGCCTCGAGCCGTCCGGCTACATCGAGATCGCGGGCTCCACGAAGTGCGCGCCCATACTCTCGTTTTCGCCCGCAGACTTCGCCGAGCCGGAAGTCGGCTCGCCGTTCGCGGCGAAGCTCACGGGCGACAGCACGATGGTCGAAACGAAGGAGGCGGATGATTCG
>CACWJS010000148.1 GCA_902761275.1 uncultured bacterium
GGTCACGCGCGCCTCTCGCACTTTCGAGGTGTTTGTCGGCGAGCGTCTTGCGCTCAAGACCGACTTGACGCTCATCCGCCGCGCGTGGAGCGAGACGACTTACCGCATGCAGGCGCTTCGCGACAATCCGGTGTCGGCCCGCGAGGAATACGACAACGGCCTCGACGAGGCGGATCCCGGGCTGACTTACAAGCTGACGTTCGATCCCGACTCTCCTGCTCCAACTCAAAACTCCAACAAGCCTCGCATGGCGATCCTTCGCGAGCAGGGCGTCAACGGTCACATCGAGATGGCGGCAGCGTTTGCGCTCGCCGGCTTCGAGAGCGTCGACGTTCACATGAGCGATCTTATCGAGGGCAAGGTCGATCTCGCAGACTTCAAGGGACTTGTTGCATGCGGCGGCTTCTCCTATGGTGACGTTCTTGGCGCTGGATCTGGCTGGGCTCGGTCGATTCTCTACAACGATCGCCTCAGGGAGATGTTCAAGACGTTCTTCCACCGTCCAGACACGTTCTCGCTTGGCGTTTGCAACGGCTGCCAGATGCTTTCGCAGCTCAAGGATCTGATCCCAGGAGCGGAAGGGTGGCCGAAGTTCGTCAAGAACGTCTCCGAGCAGTTCGAAGCGCGTCTTTCCACGATCGAGATCGAGCCAAGCCCGTCAATCTTCTTCAGGGGCATGGCGGGTTCCCGTCTCCCGATTCCCGTCGCCCACGGCGAGGGCCGCGTCTGGACCGATGGCTTCACGCCGTCGATTTGCGCGGCGCACTTCGTCGACGGCCGTGGCCAAGCGACGATGCGCTATCCGTTCAACCCAAATGGCTCCTACGGTGGGCAGACGGCGTTCACGAGCGCCGACGGCCGCGCGACTATCATGATGCCGCACCCCGAGCGCGCCTTCCGCGCGTGCCAGCTTAGCTACAACGACGGTTCGTTCAAGGTGGCAGGGCCTTGGATGAAGATGTTCCGCAACGCCTACGCATTTGCAACAAGGGGGCTGTAAAATGAATGGTGCCGTACTTCTTCTCATCGCTTCGGCTGCGTTTCTCGCAGGATACTTTATCTACGCGAAGCTGATAGAGCGCAAGCTCGGGGTTGATCCGTCGATCCCGACTCCCGCTCACACGAGGAAAGACGGCGTCGACTTCATTCCAGCCCATCCGACGGTGCTCTTCGGGCACCATTTCGCGGCAATCGCAGGTGCCGGACCGATCGTGGGTCCGGTCCTTGCGGCCGAATTCGGATGGGCATCTGTAGCTCTCTGGATCATCCTCGGCTGCATTTTCATAGGCGCTGCGCATGACATGATCTCGCTCTTCCTCTCCGTGAGGCATGGAGGCGAGTCTATTGGCTCCGTCATAGGGACGATTCTCGGCAAGCCCGGCAAGATACTGTTCCTCCTGTTCAGCTGGTCGGCTCTCGTCCTCGTCGTCTCGGAGTTCAACCGCCAGATCGCCGGAACGTTCGTCGCGGACCCTGCGATCGCGACGGCGTCGCTCCTCTTCATCGCCGAGGCGATTGTCTT
Source organism: uncultured bacterium (assembly GCA_902761275.1). Lineage (GTDB taxonomy): Bacteria > Verrucomicrobiota > Kiritimatiellia > RFP12 > UBA1067 > UBA1067. The sequence goes on from CACWJS010000148.1 coordinate 1,523, forward strand.
CGGGCTCTGCGTGAACAAGTGGAAGATGTCCGTGCTCTGGACCTCTGTCGTTTTCGTCCCCGTGATGTTCGCGTTCGTGTGGATCGGCAACCTCTATCCGCTCGACCTCACCAAATGGGGCTTCGCTCCCGAGACCGTCAGGATGATATGGACGGTTGTACTTCTCGTCTACTGCTTCTTCGCCTCGACCTGCCCCGTCTGGATCCTCCTCCAGCCGCGCGACTACCTGAACGCCTATCTCCTCTACGCGATGATGGGGCTTGGGTTCCTCGGCGTCTTCATCGCACACCCGACGCTGCAGCTCGACGCCTTTACCGGCCTCGTCGGCGAAGGGCGCTTCGGCGAGCAGCTTCTCTTCCCGCTCCTCTTCGTCACCGTTGCCTGCGGAGCATGCTCCGGCTTCCATGCGCTTGTCGCGTCCGGCACGAGCGCAAAGCAGCTCGACAACGAGCGAGGCGTGAGGCCCATCGCATATGGCGGCATGCTTCTCGAGGGCGTCCTCGCGATCATCGCGCTCATCGGCGTAGCAGGCGCATACGCCTCTCAGCAGGAATATGTCACGGCGATCAAGGGCATGGAGCCCGTTCAGATGTTCGCCTCGACTGTCGCGGGAATGTGCGTGAAGCTCTTCTCGGCGCTCGGTCTCGAGCCTGCGACAGGCAAGCGCATCGCCGAGAGCTTCATGCTCCTGTCGGTTTCCGCGTTCCTGATGACGTCCGTCGACGCCGGTACGCGTCTTGCGCGCTTCAGCTGGCAGGAGCTCGTCGGCAAGCCCGACGAGAAGGCGGGCCCCGCCAAGAAGGTCGCATACAACATGTACTTTGGAACGCTCGTCGTGGTGGGGCTCGCGGCGGGGCTTCTCCTCGGCGCGCCCGAGACGGCGAAGCAGCTCTGGACGATCTTTGCGTCCGCAAACCAGCTTCTCGCCGCGCTCACGCTTCTTTCTGCGACTCTTTGGTTCGTGAAGAACAAGAAGCCCGCGTGGATGACGGGAGTCCCGATGGTGTTCATGCTGTCGGTATCTTCCATCGCGCTCGGCATGCTCTGCTGGAAGAGCTTTGCCGGCGAGAGGATCGACTGGGTGAAGGGCGGCGCAACGGGATTCCTGCTGACGCTCGCGGTTATTCTCGTCGTCTTCGCCGTTCGCGCGGCCGCGAAAGGCCGTGGCGGCGCGGAGTCCTGAGTCGCGTTCAAACCTTGTTGGTTGTCGTGATTTTTAGTGCCGATTTTTGGTATAATATTCGGCATGAAGAAGATTGCGGTCGACAAAGGTGTCGCATTCGGCGACGGCGGGCTCGTATTCATCGCGGGGCCGTGCGTCATAGAGTCGCGCGAAATGGCGCTTGATCTCGCACGTCGGCTTTCGTCTCTTGCGCGAAAGCTCAAGGTCGGATACGTCTTCAAGGCGAGCTTCGACAAGGCGAACCGCACAAGCGTCGATTCCTACCGCGGCCCTGGCATAGACAAGGGGCTTGAGATACTTTCCGAGATACGCGCGAAGTTCGACGTTCCAGTTCTCACCGACGTCCACGAGCCGTGGCAGTGCAAGGTCGTCGCCGAGGTTTGCGACGTCCTGCAGATTCCCGCGTTCCTCGCGCGGCAGACAGACCTCGTCGTCGCGGCCGGCGAGACAGGCGCGGTCGTCAATGTCAAGAAGGGCCAGTTCATGGCTCCCGAGGACATGTCGCAGGTGATTCGCAAGATCGAGTCGACGGGCAACAGGCGCATCGTCCTCTGCGAACGCGGCGCGAGCTTCGGCTACCACAATCTCGTCGCCGACATGCGCTCGCTTCTCGTGATGCGCGAGCTCGGCTATCCCGTCGTGATGGACGCGACGCACTCGGTGCAGCGTCCGGGCGGCCTTGGCACAGGTTCTGGCGGCGACGGCAAGTACGCGCCGGCGCTCGCTCGCGCCGCGGTTGCGACAGGCGTCGACGGCGTCTTCATGGAGACGCACGTGAACCCGAAGGTCGCGAAGTCCGACGCTGCCAACGCAATCAAGTTCTCGGAGGTCGAGAAGCTGTGGAAGATGCTCCTCGCCATCCACAAGGTCGTGAAGGGCGCGTAGGCGCCGATTGGAGTTTAGCGGTTTGAGGAAGTTCCTGATAGCACTCGTGATGGCGCCGCTCGCCGCGTTCGCGTTCAAGTCGGAAGACTGGCTCGCGAAGCGCGAGATACTGTCGCGCGAGGCCGAGCGCGCGTTCGCGTTCAAGTCGGAAGACTGGCTCGCGAAGCGCGAGATACTGTCGCGCGAGGCCGAGCGCCTTCAGGTGGCCTACACTTCGTGCGTCGCGCGTCTTGACGAGCCGGCGTCGGACGTGACGATTCCCATCGAACGCCATCCCGACGGGTCGGTGAAGGCGTCCATCACCGCGAAGCAGGCGCAGGCATTTCTCGAAGTCGGAATGGTGTGGGGCACCGATGTCGTCGTGGCGCAGTTCTCCACGAACGGCGTCGTGGAAGCTCGCGTAGAGGCGGACAACTGCGTCATAGACAGGACGACGAAGTCGGGCTGGGTGCAGGGCCACGCCAAGGCGTTCTACCTCGACAACGAAGTTGAAGGCGACGGAATCTACTTTTCTTTCGAGGAAGAATTCGTTACAATATACGCGAATACGAAAATTAGGGTCAAGGATCAGAAGTTCGACACGAAGGCGATAATGGGAGAGGGCGGCAAGGTCACGCGGCGCGACGCCGAGGTGGCCGCTGAGCGCACCGACTATGACCGCAAGGACGGCGTTGTGCTGTTCGAAGGATCGGTAAGCGTGGCAGATTCCGAGTATACGCTCGGGGCTGACAGGCTTTACGCGTTTCTCGACGGCACCAACACGCTCAAGCGCATCGTGGCCGACGGTTCCGTCACGGTGACGAACGGTACGCGCAGCGGCAGCTGTCCGCGCGCGGCGTACGTGAAGTCGCTGGGGCGCGTGACGATGTACGGCAGTCCCGATTCTCCTGCGAAGCTCGTAGACGGCGGGCATCGCCGCAACGAGATCGAGGGCAGGACGATTTCCTTCTGGCTCGACTCCGAGCAGATCGAGGTGGAGGGGTCGACCCTGACGATCGAGGGCGGCGTGTCGGGTGGCATTGACGGTTTTATGAAGCAGGCGGTGAACTAATGGATGATTTGGTGACGAAAGCCATGAGCGAGATGGCAGCGGAGGCCACGGCCAAGACGGTCGTGCCAGATCTGCGTGCGTCTGGTCTCGTAAAGGTGTATGGTGACCGTACCGTGGTGAACGGCATGGACGTCGATTGCTCTTGCGGCGAAATCGTAGGGCTTCTCGGCCCCAACGGCGCCGGCAAGACGACGACGTTCTACATGGTCGTCGGGCTTGTCAAGCCTGATGCGGGCAAGGTGGTGTTCCGCGGCGAGGACATAACGCGGCTTCCCGTGTTCATGCGCGCGAGGAAGGGTCTTGGCTATCTCGCGCAGGAGGCGTCGATCTTCCGCAAGCTCACGGTGTGGGAGAACGTGATGGCGATTCTCGAGACCTTGCCCATGTCGCGTAAGGACCGCAAGGCGAGGGCTGAGGAGCTTCTTGCGCCATTCGACCTCATGAAGGTCGCGAAGCAGCCCGCCTACACGCTCTCTGGCGGCGAGCGGCGCAAGCTCGAGATTGCGCGCGCCCTCGTCAGGAACCCGGCGATTCTCATGCTTGACGAGCCGTTCGCGGGCGTCGACCCCTTGAGCGTCAACGAGATACAGGACATCGTGAGGCGACTTGCCAAAAAGGGGCTTGGCATAATAATAACCGACCACAACGTACGCGAGACCCTGTCGGTCGTCGACCACGCGTACATGGTCTACAACGGGCGGCTTCTCAAGGAGGGTCGCACGTCCGAGCTTGTGAACGATCCCGAGGTCAAGGCGAGGTACCTGGGCGACGGGTTCAGGATGTAGTAAGAGGGTTGAAAGGTTGAAAAGTTGAAAGGTTGAAAAGTTGACGGTTGAAAATCAAACAATTTTTTAGTCAGATACAGAAACAAAGGAAAGGAGACAGAACATGAGCATAGAAGTCACGATGAGGCACAGCGACGTCAAGATCGAGTCGCTCAAGGAATACGCCGAGGCGCGCATGGCGAAACTTAAAGAGAAATTTCCGAAGGTGACGAAGGTTGCCATCGTAATAGACGTCGACGTCAAGAAGCACATGTACATGGCCGAAGTCGTCGCGAACCGTCTCGGCGAAGTCGCCGTCGGCGCGAAGGAATTTTCCGAGAGCGGGAAGGGCGTCATCGACGCCGCGGCCGCTCGCGCGGAACGCCAGCTTCTAAGGATGCGCGTCAAGGCGCGCAAGGGCGCGGTCCGCAAGCAGCGCGCTGCGTCGGCCAAGAACTGACATCGGGGAGACGATGAGGAAAGCGTCGACATCCACAAACTCGCGAGCCGCGAAGTTCACCTTTGCCGACTTCATGAAAGTCGGCGCGGAGAGGCTTCGCCTTTCGGTTGTCGTGGGTGCCGACAGGCTTTCCCGGGAGATCGAGGAGCCGATGGTCAATAGACCTGGGCTTGCGCTCACCGGCTTCTTCGATCATTTCGCGTGGGGGCGCCTTCAGCTTTTCGGCAATGCGGAAATCGCGTATCTGCGGTCGCTGGAAGACGGCGAGCGCCTCTCTCGCATGCGCTCGCTGTTCGAGCACAAGGCGACCTGCGTCATCTACACGAACGGCCACAAGCCCCGTCGCGACGAAATTCGCGCCGCAGACGAGGCCGGTGCCATAGTTATGACCTCGGCGCTAAAGACGAGGGCGCTTTCGCACAATAGCGCCTTCGTCTTCGAGCAGCTGTGCGCCCCGAAGACGTCGCTTTACGGCACAATGGTCGAGGTGTGCGGCATCGGAGTGCTCTTCGAGGGTGATCCGGGGATGGGCAAGAGCGAGACTGCGCTCGGGCTCATCAAGCGCGGCCACGCGCTTGTCGCCGATGACCTTACGTGCATACGAAAGGACGTCGCGACGGACACGCTTTACGGGTCGTCCTCCGAGTCGACTGCCGGGTTCATGGAGATACGCGGCATCGGCATAATGAACGTGGCGAACGTGTTCGGCATAAACGCGGTGCGCGGCGAGAAGCGGCTGCAGCTCGTCGTGACGTTCAAGCGGCTCAAGGACATCGAGGGCGAGATCGACCGTGTCGGCCAGCGTCGCATGTTCACGCGCATTCTCGGCGTGGACGTGCCGCACGCGATCATACCCGTCAGCGAGGGACGCGATCTCGTGAACCTCGTAGAGACGGCTGCACAGCAGCAGAAGCTTATAATCTCCGGGCACGACCCGGTAGGTGAACTTTCCGAGCGGCTCCGTCGGCGGGCGGATGACGCTCTTTCCAAGCGGTAAAGAAGGGGAACGCATCATGGCAGAAGGGAAGATAACAAGAGAGCTAACCCTGCTCAACAGGTACGGGATGCACGTCAGGCCGGCCGGGCTTTTCGCCAAGGTCGCGAGCCGCTATGACGCCAACGTCGAGGTCGAGAAGGACGGCAACGTCGTCTCCGGCAAGTCGATCATGGCGCTCATGACGCTTGAGGCAACCTGCGGAACCGTACTGAAAGTCACGGCCTCTGGCCCACAGGCCAAAGAGGTGCTTGACGAGCTCGAGGCACTCGTCGGACGCAAGTTCGACATACCTGATGAGCAGTAAGGCTCCAATGACGACGATTGCGGGACTGGCAACCGCGCGAGGTTTCGCGTCCGGCCCGGTCTTCGTCTATCGCGGCGACGGTCAGGTGCCCGTCCCGGAATACCTCATCGAGCGGGATCGCGTCGACGACGAGCTGATGCGCCTCAAGCGTGCGGTCGTAGAGACGAAGCGAGACCTTGAGTCGCTCATATCAGTCTTGCGCCAGCGTACTGGCCGCAACGACGTGCGGGTGTTCGAATGCCACCTGATGATTCTCGAGGACGAGGTGCTCAAGCAGGAGACAAAGGGGTACGTGATCCGCGATCGGCTCAATGCCGAAGCTGCGGTGCGCAAGACGGCCGACGGCGCGCGCCGCCAGTTCGAGCGCATGAACGACCCGTATTTCCGAGAGCGAGTCCGCGACCTCGACGACATCGAACGAAGGATTTTGCGTGCGCTCACCGGCTTCTCGTCTGGCGCGCACATGGAGATACGGACGCCTTCCATCGTCGTTGCAGACGACCTTACTCCGTCTGAGACGGTACAGCTGCCGCGCGAGCTCGTGCTTGGCTTCGCCACCAACGGCGGCTCCACGACGAGCCATGTCGCGCTTCTTGCAAGGGCTCTCGCGATTCCAGCCGTCACAGGACTTGTCGATATCACCTCGCGCGTGAAGCCGGGCGAAGTCGTCCTTCTTGACGGCACGAACGGAGCTGTCACGCTCAACCCCGACGAGGCCACGATCCGCCAGTTCAACGATCTTGTCGAGCGACAGCTCGAGCTCACGGAGGAGGCGACTCGCGGTGCACCGGCCGGCACTCTCAAGTCCGGCGGCGACGTTCCGATTTTTGCAAACATCCACCCCGGCGTGCCGCTTGCCGGAATTCGCGAGCAGGGCGCCCGCGGCATCGGGCTCTACCGCAGCGAATACCTCTGGCTCAACCGCGAGATGGAGCCGACCGAGGACGAGCAGTTCGCCGCCTACCGCGATGCGGCGAAGTTCGCTGCGACCCTTTCCGACGGTGGCGCGATAACGATCCGCACGCTTGACATCGGCGGCGACAAGCTCGTGAGGGGAATATCCTCGAAAGAGGCGAATCCATTCCTCGGCAACCGCTCGATACGCTATCTTCTTTCCCACCGCGACGTCTTCCGCACTCAGCTGAGGGCAATGCTCCGCGCCTCGGCCTTCGGGCATGTGTCGATCATGTATCCAATGGTGAGCTGTGTCGACGAGCTTGTCGCGGCCGCGATGATCCTCGGCGAAGTCAAGGCGAAGCTCGACGAGGACGGCATCCCCTATGACCGCTCCGTTCGCGTCGGCGCGATGATCGAGGTACCGTCGGCTGCGCTTATCGCCGACGAGCTCGCGCGCCATGTAGACTTCTTCTCGATCGGCACGAACGACCTCGTGCAGTACACGATGGCCGCAGACCGCGGCAACGAGTCGGTCGCCCATCTCTACCAGCCAACAAATCCTGCCGTGCTGAAGCTCATCCGCATGACCATAAAGGCGGCTAAGAATGCCGGCATCACCGTTGGCGTCTGCGGCGAGTCAGCTGCCGATCCTATAGTTGGCGTTCTCTGGGCGGCAATGGGCGTCGACCATCTTTCGATGTCGCCGACCTACATTCCGCTTATATCAAAGATACTTGCACGGCTTACGCGCGAGGATCTTGACGAGTATGCGCGTGTCCCCGAAAACGTTCCCCCGGGGGAAACCGCGCACGAGATTTACGACATCTGCCATTCCTGGCTCTACACGAAGATCCCGAACCTCGACGACATCCTGATATGATTTCTGTTCCCGAGGTCGTGGTAGAGCGCGTCGCCGCTGCAATCGGCTCCGGCGAGCCGCTCGCAGACCTCGCGGCGAAATCGGCGCGCGCAGTCGGCGCAAACGGGATAGTCGCAGTCGTAGCGGCGACTTTCTCGAATCCCGAGAGGTTTCCCTCGCTCGCCGTGCGCGTCGCCGCGTCTCTCGGCCTTCCTCCGTCTGTTGCCGCCTTCGACCTTCAGATGGCGTGCAGCGCCTATCCCTACGCTCTCTACCTCGCGGGGCGTCTGGCTCTCGACCTCGGCGGCAAGGTCCTTGTCGTCGACGGGGACGTGCAGTCGCCTTTCGTAGACGAAAGCGACCACGCCACGGGAAAGATCTTCTCAGACGCCTGCACCGCGACAGTCGTCTCCGCGAATCCCGATGGCACAAGCGCCTTCGACTTTCTCTCGCGCCAGGAC
>CACWJS010000149.1 GCA_902761275.1 uncultured bacterium
TTGCTACCTCCCGGATCCCGTTCGACTTGCATGCCTAATCCACGCTACCAGCGTTCGTTCTGAGCCAGAATCAAACTCTCAGAAAAAGAATTTGAGTTATTGCTTCGCACAAACATTAACTGTTCCGTGTCTCTTTCAAAGACACGTCTCAAGCACCTATTTTCAAAGAACGAGATTCGCCAATTTCCTTTTTAGGCGAACGAGGGAAAAGTATATCAAATCTCGCTTGCGCGTGCAAGGGGGTATTTTTAACTTTTTTGCTCTGCATAAAAACTACGCTTGGGCGAGGGTCGCAGACGAGGGGGCGTCGAGGATATTCGCGAGTTTCGCGAGTTCGCGCGCGGGTACGGCAACGTTCTGCGCGCCCGGCTCGACGCCGAGTTTGGCGAGCGCAAGGTGGTACTTCGACTGCGCGTCTTCAAGGCACTTCCCGACCTTCTCCAAGGCGACGAACGCGGCGTCCATGCGCTCGACGATCTGCTTCGCCCGCTTCGCTATCTCCTCCTGGTTGCGCGCGACCTCGACGCGGTCGATCGCCATCTTGAAGAGGAGGATGTAGCCGAAGAGCATCTGCGGAGTCGCAAGCACGATCTTCTTCGCATTCGCGTGCGCGACGAGCGACGGGTCTGCGTCAACCGCGGCGAAATACGTCGCCTCGCTCGGCATAAACATCACGACGACGTTCGAGTAGACGGACTCCGCGTCCTTGTCCTCGCGCTTCATGAGCTCGGGATAGTTCCGAGCCGCGAGCGCGTCGACCTGCGCGCGGACGCGCTTCGCGTGTTCCTTCATGAGACGCGCGGCTTCTTCCGCGTCGCCCGCGCGCGCGGCGTTCGTCGCGGCGATGAAGTCGACGATGTTCACCTTGGCGTCGATGAGTATCTTGCGGTGCGCACCATCGAAGACGGTGACGTCGGGAAGACCCGCCTCGCGCGCGCCCGTCTGCTCGACGAAGTTCTCGCCGCGCCTGAGCCCAGCGTCTTCGAGTACCTTCGCAAGAATCCCCTCGCCCCAGTTGCCCTGGACCTTACTGCCGCCCCGTAGCGCGGCGACGAACTCGTCCGCCTGGCGACCGAGCGACTGCGCCTTGAGCCCGACCTCGTCGAGCTTAACCTTGAGACTCTCCCCGAGGCGCACGTTCGCCTCGCGCGCCTGCTCCGACGCCTGACGAAGCTCCCCAAAGCGTACGGCGAGCTGGTCGAAGAGCGGGCGCACCTGCGCGGCGTTCTGCTCGGCGAGCGACTTGGCCTTGCCTTCGAGAGTCGCAGCCGCGAGCGATGCAAACTCGGCGCGCAGCCCTTCCACACTTCTGTCCGTCGCACGAACCTCGGCTCTTGCCGCGGCAATTGCGCCGCGCATCAGGGCATAGACGACCACCGCCGCCACAAGCGCCGCGCCAACGCCAACCAATATCGTCGTTATCATCGTCAGACAATCCTCCTCGTCTTGGATATTATACCAAAGCGCGAGCCAGGTTGCGCGGATTGACAGGGCGGACGGCAATGCGGTAGAATACGCGGCCATGGGACGAAACGCGCCAGACATCGACATAATCTACGAAGACAAGGACATTGTCGTCGTCGATAAGCCCGCCGGCGCAATCGTGCACCCGGCTCCCGGTCACGAGGAAGGTGCGCTTACGACCTCGCTCGTGCGGCTCTACCCGCAGATGGCTCGCGTCGGCTCGGCTGAAAGGCCAGGGGTCGTCCATCGGCTCGACATCGAGACGAGCGGCGTCATGGTGTTCGCGAAGACACAGGAGGCATATCTCGACCTCCGCCGCCAGTTCGAGTCGCATAAGACGGTGAAGAAGACCTACCTCGCCGTCGTCCACGGCAGCCCCAAGCCAAAGAGCGGAACGATCGACGAGCCAGTTGGGCGCGAGCATCTAAGCGCAGTCACGCACTGGGAAACCCTCGGGAAGCACGACGGAATCTCGCTCGTCGAGTTCAAGATCGACACCGGGCGCATGCACCAGATACGAATCCACGCATCATCCCTCGGCTGCCCCATAGTGGGCGACAAGACCTACGGGAACTCCGAAAAGGATCGCCACATGAGACGCCGCCCTTCGCGGCAGCTGCTACACGCCGTGGAACTATCGTTCCTACACCCCGTCACGCATAAGCGCGTCACATTTGCCGCGCCACCGCCAGACGACATCGTCTACGCATAGGTGGCAATCCCGCCGCTATGCTTTACACCCCTGCGAGGACTTTCGCGGCGTATTCGCCGCGAACCTTAAGTTCGTCGTCGGTAAGTGGGGCAAGTCCCTTGGAGCGGAGATACCTGACAGCGCGGCGATACGCGATCTTCATCCTCTCATCGTCAGACGCGCGAAGCGCGGCTGCGTTCTGGCGAGTGATAAAGTCGTTGGACCAGCTGCCGTCAGCACGCTGCGAGGCGACGATGATCTCAAGCGCCTCTTCAGTCGGAGCGTATGCGACGGTGTACACCTTCGCGCCCGCGTATGGTTCGCGCGGCGCATTTGCCGCGTCCTGCATAAAGATCGAAAGCCCAAGCGCGACTATAAGCGACGCCGCGACGAGATAGCCGACATGCCGCCTCCACTCCGTGCGCGGAAGCGAGAAAACTCGAGCGCCAGACGGCTCGATGTCGCGGGCGGACCTAAGCCGCGCGACGACGTCGCGGTACTCCGGCCCAAGCTCCTTGAGCGTGCTCTCAAGATCTCCGTTCATCGAAAATCTCCTTCAGCTTCTTAAGCGCGTTCGACATGCGCGACTTTACCGTTCCCACCGGAATCCCGAGGATCTCCGCGACCTCCGCGTACGGAAAGTCCTGAAAGACCCCGAGTTCCACCACTTCCCGGTGCGGCTCGGAGAGCTGCGAAATCGCCCAGCGGACGTCTTCCCTCGCGTCGGCACTGCCTACTGACGGCGCTGCGGTCGTCGCGGCCTCCTTGCCCCAGGACTTCTCCCGTCCTTCGCGCCTTGTCTGCCGCCGCAGTGCGTCTATGCGAACTTGGCGCGCCATCAGGAAAAGGAAGGTTGAGAGCTTCGCCGTCGGCTTGTATTCCCTGCGGTACTTCCACAGCCGCAGATACGTCTCCTGGACCAAGTCCTCGCCTTCAGAATATTGAACGCCCTGGCGCCAAAAAAAGTTCAGAAGATTCTTCTCGAACTTCCGCGCCGCTACAAGCAGTTCCTCATCCGACATGGCCGAGAACCTCGTTTAGCAGGGAAGATCCTTCCGCGCCCGGGAAGCCAAGGAACTGCGCAAGCCACACTACACCGATGCCAACCGCAAAGCCCGAAATGCCGGCTGCGAGCAATCCCAAAATGGAGTCTCCCGGCTGGGCGAGCGCGACTTTTACCGTCTTGCGCACGATGGCGCGAACAATCCAGAAGGCGACGAGCGCGACAAGCGCGACGGCAAGGCCTCGCGCGAGCCCTGATGAAATGAACGAGGCGAAGAACCGCCAGCCAAACGTCGCGGCAAAAGACGCAGCGAGGCAGCCCGAGAAAAATGCGAGTGCGCCGGAAAGCCCGATGAATATCCCGGTGATCGCGCCGCCGGCCGCCAGCGCAAGGACGACGTAGTCTGGCGGCGCAAGCGTCACTTTGCTTTCCTGACGGGAATCGTGTCGCGATAGCGCTGGTAGGCGTCTGCGACCTTGGTCTGCCCGCCGGCATTACGAAGAGCGCGGATTAGCCCGTCGATTGCGGAAATGTCTGCCGGGTTAGCCGCGACTGCACGGGAATAGAGCTCGGCCGCAGTGGCGTACTGCTTGAGCTTCATCGCAAGGTTGCCGGCCGCGAGGAACGTCGCAATTGCGCCAGGGCGAAGCGAACACGCCGCCTTGTAGTTATCAAGGGCGCGCTGGCTCCCGGCGGCAGTCGTGTCAGTCTTCTCCCAGGCCTTGGCGAGACCGAGCGCCGCCGGATAGCTAAGGACATCGGCCTTGTACGCCGCCTCGTATTCGCTGCGTGCCGTCTTGTAGTTGCCCTTCTTCCACGCAGCTTCGGCGCGGGCGAGAGCAGCCGCCGAGGCGTTTGCGTCGCGGCGCTGGGCACCGGGGCGCTCCGCCGCGCGGCGGGCGATGTCGGCCTTGATGCCGGGGATTATCACGCGCTGCGCGTGTACTGCCCTGGGGTCGGCCGTCTCGCCGAGACGCACGAAGATGTCGAACTGCTCGAGCGCGGCGTCGAGGTAGCCATAGGAATCTCCGCGATAGAGAAGCCCGAGGTGGTAGCGAGCAGAGGCGTTGCGGCGGTCGAGGCGGATTGCACGAAGGAACGCGATCCGCGCGAAGTCGCGCCTGTCGCGCGTCATCTCGGCGATGCCGAGACCCGTCCAGCCAAGGGCACGCGCCTCTGGCTCGAGCTTCTCGTTTTCGGCCACTGCGGTGAAGCCGCCAATGGCTCGATCGTAGTCGCCCGCGTAGAGCGCAATTTCCGCGGCGAGGAGAGCGACGTCAGGAGCGCCAGGATCAAGCGCCGCGGCCTTGGCGATCGTCTCGGCGGCATCGGATATCTCACCACGCTCGCTCTGGACGCGAGCAAGCATCACAAGAGCGTCGACGTTCTCAGGCGCGAAGACGAGACTTTTCGCAAAGAGCTTCCCGGCCTTTTCGAGACTGTGCGCCTCGTATGCGGCCATACCGTCGGCATACTCGCGGACTCCGTCCTTAGGGTTGCAACCGGCGAAAACGGCGAGAGCCGCCGAGAGAGAAAGTGCAATAATGCAGTTAGGAACGGATGATGGCGAGGAATTCATCGCGCTTGGCCTCCATAATCTCCTTGGTCTTTCCTTCGAGGTTGAGCCTGACAAGCGGCTCGGTATTTGACATGCGGACGTTCGCCCACCATCCCTCGGCGTCCCACGCGTCGACCGAAACGCCGTCGAGCTCGAAGACACGCGCCTTCGGGGCGTAGATGGACTTGATCTTCGCGAGGATCTCCGCAGGGGGCGTGACGGTCTTCGTGTTGATCTCGCCGGACTGCGAATACTTCTTGAGCGGGGCGATGAGCTCGGAGAGGGGCTTGTCGGAAGCGGAAACGATGTTCGCGAGCGCAAAAGTCGCCATCGAGCTCGACTCTGCCGTGGAGTTCGCCTTGAAGTAGTAGTGGCCAGAAAGTTCGCCCGCGAAGATCGCGTCGTTCTGGCGCATCTGCTCCTTGATGAACGAGTGTCCAACGCGCGACATCATTGGCTTGCCGCCCGCCGCCGCGATCACCTCTTCGCAGACCTTCGTGGAGCGGAGGTCGTAGAAGCACGCCGCGCCTGGGTTCGAGGCGAGAAGATCCTGCGAGATGAGAGCGGTCACGAAGTCCATCGGGATTATCTCGCCCTTCTCGTCGAGGAAGCCCGCGCGGTCTGCGTCACCGTCGTACGCGACGCCGAAAGCGTACTTGCCGGGATTCGCCTTCATAAGCGCCTGGAGATCCTTTAGCGTCTCGTGGTGAAGCGGGTTCGCGTCGTGGTTCGGGAAGTCGCCGTCATACTCGCCGTAGAGCGAATCGTACGTGATGTCGGAGTCCTTGAACGCGGCGGACTCGGCGATGCCCATGCCGTTCGCGAAGTC
>CACWJS010000150.1 GCA_902761275.1 uncultured bacterium
GACGCCCACGACGAGGCCTCGAATCTCTGGGGCGCGTTCGACCGCGCCCGCCGCAATTTACCTCGAATCAGATTGCACTTCGCTTGCAAAGGACTCTGATGTGCGGCGGCAGTGAGGCGGTGGAGTGAAAGTCCGAGCGAATGGATACGGCGTATTCGCCGAGGCTCCATGAGGAGGAGCTTTCGGCCACCGCCGAACGAATCGCACCGCGCATTTCGCGTGCTTTGGTTGCGGTTGGAAGGATGGATGAATCGGCGTGGGGGACAGTCCCTCTGAGACAGCGTTTTTCTGGCGGGTCGCGGAAAGAGGAATGGTTTTCATGGCGGTTGGTGCGGACATGGGAAGGACGGAGTGAAGAGCATCTGAATTGAGAACTTTTGCGGAAACTTGAGCAAGTTTAAGATATACGGTTGCATGTAGCCGTGAAGATGTGGTATAATATTGACAACTTGTGCGGATGGCCGCAAAAGAATTAAATTGAGGGCTGTGTATGGAGATAAAACGCGATTCTTATCTTGCCAAGCTCATTTCACGTATGTGGAATGGGCAAGTCAAGGTCATTACTGGTATAAGGCGGTCTGGAAAGTCCTATCTGCTGAAAACGATTTTCCGTAGACATCTGCTTGAAGACGGCGTTTCTCCAGATGACATTCTGACGCTTGAACTGGACGAACTTCGATTCTCTGCGTATCGCAACCCAATCGTGCTGGGCGAACACGTCCGTGAATGGATGCGGGGAGCGGCTGGGCGGCGCTATCTTTTCATTGACGAAATCCAGATGTGCGGAGAAGTGCTGAATCCTGCGATGCCGGACGGGGCGAAGATCACATTCTACGATGCATTGAACGAGTTTCGCGCAATGGAGAATCTTGACGTGTACGTCACAGGTTCCAACTCCAAGATGCTCTCTAAGGACATCAGGACGGAATTTCGCGGGCGCAGCGACGAAGTCAGGGTGCATCCGCTTTCGTTCAGCGAGTATTTCAATGCTGTCGGAGGGGACAAGATTGGGGCGTTTGAGGCGTATATGCGATACGGCGGAATGCCTTTCGCAGCGACCATTGCCGACGATGCGGACAAGGAAGAATATCTCAAGAGTCTTTTTGAAGAGGTGTATCTCAAGGACATCGTAGAGCGCAAGCGCATTGAGCGCCCAGAGATCATGGCTCAGACGTTGGACTTTCTCTGCTCCTCTACCGGCTCTCTCACAAACGCAAACAACATTGCGAAGTCCCTTGCGAAAGTTCACGGTCTGGAGGCTGCGACCAATACCGTCGCATCGTACATCGACCATCTTGAGGATGCCTACCTCTTCGCGGAGGCGAAGCGCTATGACGTGAAAGGCCACACGTACTTCGACTACCCGCAGAAATACTACTGCGAGGATGTCGGCCTACGGAACGCCCGCACTGGCTACCGCCATCAGGAGGCGACGCATATAATGGAAAACATAATCTTCAATGAGCTCGTCGGACGGGGCTACAGCGTCGATGTCGGGGTGGTCGTGGCGAACGAACGCAATTCGCTCGGCAAAAACATACGGGTGCAGCGCGAGATTGACTTTGTTGTAAACCGCTCTGGCGAAAGGCTGTACATCCAGTCCGCCTACGCTCTGCCAGACGAAGACAAGCGGACTCAAGAACTAAAGCCGTTTTCTCTCACTGGCGACAGTTTCAGGAAAATCGTCGTTCGCCATGATATGGGCAGAAGATGGTACAACGACGATGGCGTCCTGAACCTTGGCATCTACGACTTTCTCCTCGACCCTGCTGCAATAAGTTGAGGAACGGGAGAAATACTATGGGGTCAGACCCCATGGCAACAATCAACCAGTTCTTTCTTTGCGACCTTTGCGTTCTTTGCGGCTAAAATAGCAGAGTCGAATAGTGTCGTTTAGCGTCGATTGGGGCGACGCTTTCTGCAACAGCCGAACGAATCGGAAATTTGGTAAAATATACAACAAACAGAGAAATCGGGCATGTCGCGAAAAAGCGTGTAACCTTCCGCCGCGTGAGGTGTATACATTGCGTAAACAGGAGGAAAACCAATGAGTGGACATGCAAATTTCAGTGCGATTGAAGGCGTGAGGCCGACTCTGCCCACGATCCAGCAGCCGGGCGAGGACATCGGCGTCTCGCTCAACAAGTCGGTCGGCGGCGTGAATGGCCCGGGCGCGTCGGATGCCGGCGGCGTAAAGGAGGAAGCCCCGCTCAAGGAGACCAGCGACGCCGCGGAGAAGACGGGCGCACTCATCCGTCAGCTCGACGTCCTCCTTGCGCGCGCCGCTGAGAGCGCGACGAAGGGAATCGACGCGGCCTCGCTGAAGGACACCCTCAACCAGGTGAACCTCTCCAAGGGCGACCGCAAGGCGATGAACGCCGCGGCGGACAAGGCGGACGCCGCGTTCAAGGCGATCAACAAGTTCACGGGCTTCGAACTTGCCGCGGCGGTTTCGGCGACGAACGGCAAATTCGACTGGAACATGACGAATCCGGCGGGTGAGGCCATCAAGAAGGCGCTTGACGCGCAGATGGAGCTTTCGGACAAACTGCGGCAGATCGCCAACCAGCTGCCGCGGGGGGAACTTGCGGACTCGCTCGAGGAGGCGATGATGCAGTGCGACCGCCGGACTTGCGAGATACAGACGCTCGTCTGCCAGTTCGCCGCCATCCTCGAAAACGATCCCATTCCCGGGGATCAGGCGACCATCGACCATCTCAACCAGACGCTTGAGAAGCTTCTGCCGCAGCAGGCGCTCAAGATGCACGGCAACGACGCCGCGATTGCGGCGATGAGGGAGGCGGTCGAGCCGATTGCGAACCGGCTGGACGAGCTCTCGAAGACGCAGGGGAAGGGCGCGCTGCTTTCAAACCAGGAGATCGCCGCGATCGGACGCGAGATCGACACGATGTCGTCCGCCCTTAAGGACGCCGTCAAGCGCGGCGTTGCGGGCGAAAGCGGAATCGGCATAGATCGCACGCTCTTCACGGCCGCGAAGGACATTCTCGACGCGGTTGGCGGCAAGCTCGCAAACGCACGGCATGAAATTGCGAAGGAGTCGATGGTCAACTTCGCGGAGAAGGCGTTCGCGCCGCTTCCAATGAAGATACTCGACCCGAAGTTCCTGCCGATCCTCAAGGCGCTCTCGCCCGACGTGGCGGTAGTTGTCGCAAGGCGCGAAAATCTGCGCCGCGCGGCGGTCGCGTACGCGAAGGACCCCAATGACGCGAAATACAAGACGCTGAAGGACGCGACGGAGGGCTACGCAAAATCAAGGAACGAGCAGAGTGCCATAAAGCGGGGCCTGCTGAGACTGGCGGACAGCATGGCCCGCGCCGTCATCTCCCCCGATGGCGACGCGGAGACGAAGATCGCCAACGAGATTGCGGGTGTCGTCAAGAACTCTGGCATGCTCAACCCCGCCGAGATGGCCGCCGGCAAGTCTCATGCCCTGGAGTTTGCCAAACTGTACATACCGTTCGCGAGGGATGTGCTTGTCGATCCGGACAAGAACGTACATACACTCACGCTTCGCAAGCTCGTCAACGCATCGAACGGCGCGATGTCGCAGACCGTCCACCTCAAGCTGATGCACGAGACGGCCGAGAACATGTCCAACGCCGATTTTCTGACGAGCGACACCGTGCGCGCCGCCTTCGAGGGCAAGCTCAGGTTCACGACGGTCGTCGAGGCGCGTCTCCACGGTCTGAGGGACGAAGACGTGGATCCGAAGCTGGACGACGCAAACCACGTCTCGTCTGTGAAGCTCGGCAGCGGCTCGTTCAACTCCGTCTACGAAGTCGGCTACAAGGACGGCACGTCGTACATCTTCAAGCCGGAGGCGCCGGGGCGCCAGGCCATGGAGAACTTGACGATCGCGAAGGGAATCGAGTCGACGCAGATGGTCGCCCAGCTCAACATAGCCTCCCAGAAGACGGCCGATGCGCTAGGGCTCGGCGACGTCATGGTCAAGACCACGGTCGGCTCGCACAAGGGCGAGTTCGGCATCTTCATGGAGAAGGCGAGGGGCGTGGAGGCGGAAGACTTCCCGAATCTCGGGATTTCCGTGAAGCCGCCGGCGGGAGACCTTACCCTGCGGCAGATAAAGAAGCTCGACGACGCCAAGTACGGCAAGGTCGTGGGCGGGCTGATGCGCCAGGCGAACCGGCTCGAGTGGTTCGACATGATCACCGGGCAGGGAGACCGCCACAGCCACAACTTCTTCATCTCGGTGGGGAAGGACGGGACCGTCTCGGTTAAGGGAATCGACAACGACGCGTGCTTCCCGGACTATCGCACCGGCATCCGCACGTTCCAGCTCACCAAGGACAAGGCCGACATCCTCAAGAATATAATGAAGGAAACGGCGGCGCAACTGTATCCGAAGAGCAAGAAAGAGCGGGAGTCTCTCGTGGACACGTTCATGGCCGATCCCGGCATCGAGTTCCATGACGACGGCACCGCGACGGTCGACACGACGCAGTTCAAGACGCCGATCCTCCACTACTGCCTCCTCAACACCGTCGGCATGCACACGACCGCGATGCCGGACTACATCGACGCGGATCTCTACAACCATCTCATGGCGCTTGCCGAGCCGGGCGAGAAGCGCGACAATTACATCGCCGAGCTCACGGCGAATCTGCCCGAGGGCGCGAAGAACGCCGCGATTTCGCGGCTCGACGAAGCCATCTTCTACGCGAAGACGCTGTACTACAAGGGGCATGTCGTTTCGGCGGAGTCCTGGAACGACCACGACACGCAGCGCAAGATCGCCGGCCCCGTCCCTCCGAACAGGGCGAACGGCTGGTACGACGATGTCGTGACCATTGGATCTTCGTCCAAGGCCAGGTCGTATATCGGCCTGCGCATCCTCCACCTGACCGAAGGATATTTCCGCCGCAACATCATGCGCGCCATCGCCAAGCCCGGGTGGTTCGCTGAAGACTGGCGCGAGGAGTAGCCATGCCTTTGTGCTACGTAAGTGCGGTGGATATGGTATAATGTAATGTGAAATGAATAGTCAATGAATGCATCGTGTTGTTCTCGACAGGAGGTGTGGTCGCGGATTTTTATGTGTAACCTTTTTGCGACTCGTGTGTATACAGGGTGGAAAGTTTGAAGTTTAAAGTTGAAAGTTTAAATTTTTTAAGACAAAACAAGGGGGGTGCAATGCCGATACAAATAAGCGCAGCCACAAAGGCCAACTACAACAAGTTCATAGATTTCGCGAAGACGCACAACGGCGACACGGTCGCCCGTTTCAAGGAGGGAATGCCCGTCGGCGACTACAAGGGGATGTTCGCGCCGTTCGCGCGCACGGCGGACATGAAGACGGCGAACGACCGGGTGCGCAACCTCTTCCTCAAGACGATTGCGGACATGTTCGGCGGCGAAAAGTGCATCCCCGAGGCCGTGCGCAAAAGCATGAGGATGGAGGATTTCGGGAAGGGGAAGCCCCTCACGGCGCGGCGAATCAACTTTGTGAAGGACGCCATGCTGTCGCTTGGCGGCGGCAAGTTCAAGGACGCCGCGAGCATCGCGAGGGCTGATGCGGCGGGATACGGCGGCAACGCGCTGACGGGTCTCGCGCGCACCGCGCACATCTACCAGCAGGCTACGGGCTGCACCGACGCCGAGGCGGAGACCGTGGCGTTCGACGCGAAATCTAACGCGAAGCTCCTCTTTGAATGCGGCGGACCGATCGCGTACGATGCGAAGAACTTCAAGAAGGGGCTCGACCTCATGGCCAAAGCGGGCGATGTCGTGCGCGAAGGCCTGAAGGCCAAGGGCATCGACCCGAAAGAATTCGACTCGATGGAATTCGCGCTTTCCCTTGATTCCGCGACAGGCGATGTCACGATCCGCTGCAAGGACACGGGGAGGCATCGGTTCGGGTTCGAGTGGACTGCCACCCTCCACCACCCGGACGGCAGCGTCACCGAGACGCCGTTCAAGTTCAAGAACCATCTCCAGAAGGCCACCGAAGCGATGAAGGATGCGCTCAAGGGCTATGTCGACAACGCAACGGTGGACAAGCTCATCGAGCGGGCCAAGGACGATGACGACCTCCTGTATCTCCTCGGATACGGCAAGTGCACTTTCGTGCACGGCATCATGCTCGACTACGGCAACAAACTCCGTCCCGAAGAAGTCATCTTCAAGCGTCTCGACGCCGTCAGGGACAACATGAGGGAACTGCGCGCCGCCGCGAAAGGCGACACGCGCCTCATAAGGGGGCTCCTCCCGCAGTTCATCAACTTCAGGGGAGAAGCCGTTCAGCCGGGGGTGATCACGAAGATGTTCGAAGAGGCGGACAAGGTGGACTTAAGTCCGCTCGAAAAGATTTCATCCGCCTCCTCGCCGAAGGAGTTTGCCGAGGCCATGTGCGCGGTCGACAAGATGGTGAACCGGCTTGCCGCCGCGTCCAATGCGTATGGCGGCAAGACGATGAAAGACCTCGGCGTCGATGATGTGGTGAGCGTCACCGGCCTCGCGATCGGCATATTGTTCGCGCGCCTGGGCGACGACAAGCTCCGCGAGCTCAAGACCGCCTTCCGGTCCGATAACGCCGCCAAGGTCGCGCAGGCCTTCGAGCGCTTCCACGAAAAGCAGTTCCCGGCCGGCGCGAATTTGACGAACAAGACCCGCGAGGCGTTCATCCAGCTTGTTTTCATCTTCAACTCCACGTGGGCGCTCCGCATGGACGCGTTGATGGCGATGGACGACATTCTCGGAACGAAGTTCAACACCAACCCCGTCTATACGGACAGCATCCCGGAGAGCGACTTCAAGGATGTTTACGACGTTGTCGAGAAGTATCTTCGGGAGGCGCACCCGGAGAGCCTGGTTTAAAGGGGCTAGGCAACAATGTAGGGTTGTTGTTACTCGGAAGTATGGTAAAATACACCGCAAGCCGAGAAGTCGGGCGGGGCGCGGAAAAAATCGTGTAACCTTTTGCCGCGTCATGTGTAGACAGGGCAGAAAAAGGAGGTAAAAACAATGGCTATACACGTAGATCACATCGCGGACGTGTCGTTCACGAGCCACTTTCTTGAGCAAGCCAGCAACGCGCCCAAGAACGGACAGATCGAGGTCAACAAGAACACGTTCGAAGTTTCGTTCGACAACGGGCGCGTCAACGCCCGCTTCACCACCGGAAACTGGTTCACGAACCTCTTCCGCTTCAAGACGATGGGCCGATTCAAGGAAACTCTGCAGACCCAGTACGACAACTGGATCCGGGAGTCGACGAATGCTCCCGCCGGGCAGGCCACGGTGGCACAGAACGGGTCCAATGAAAACCCGCAGACCCAGTACGACAACTTGATCCAGGAGCCGGCGAACATCCCCATCGTGCAGACCACTGCGGCACAGACCGGGTCCAAGGACAACGCCAACGTCTCGGCCGCGAAGGCCACGTCGGCACAGACCGGGTTCACTGACAACGCCAACGTCCCTGCCATAAAGGCCGCCGTGGACGAGTGTTTCGACATACTCTACGCCGGCGCATCTAAGCTTGACCAACGAACCATCAACTGCTCGAAGGACGCCCTCAAGGCGTACGCGACGATGCACGTGGTGGGCAACGAGATCAAATTGTCCCAGACGCTGAACGACTACGATCTTGAACATATCGAGCACTATATCGAAGTCATGCCCAAGAACCTCGGCGAGTATGCCAAGCGTCTCGGCACAATCACAGAACTCGCCGCCATCCGCAACAAGCTGACGAACATGGCAACGGGCACGGAGATCGCCGCCAAGCTCCTCGGAGAGTACGGAATCAAGACGCATCCGAAAGATAACGTGGGCAATTCCGAGGAGGCCATGAAGAAACACCTCCTGAACACTATCGACACCGTGCTCAACGGCTTTCTCAAAGCCTTCAACGAGATGAAGGACAAGAGCGTCGAGCTCTTCAGGTTCCTCGACAAGTTCGACGGCGTCTGCCTCGAGGCCAAGAGCGACAACGTCCAGGACTGGTTCATCAAGTCCTCCGGCGACGTCAAGGAGGTGCGCTCGACGGAGAAGGACGACCTCGCCACCAGCGTCGCGGCAGAGTTCAAGGTCCTGGCCGACGAAGTGGAGGCGCCGTTCCGCGCGGAGGCGCGCCAGGCCTGCGAGGCCGAGGTGCGCGCGGCGTGCGAAAAAGCGGGGATTGTGGACGAGGTGCAGATCGAACAGCGCATCAAGGAGAGGGTTGAAGTGGAAATCGCGAAAAAGGCCGGTGAAATCGCCCCGCTCATCCACAAGAAGATCGAGGAAGATGGCAAGTTCGCCCTCTACGAGAACCTTGTCGGCGCCACCCGTCCCGTCACCGTCATCTCCAAGAAAGACAGCGAAACATGGAAGGTGACGACTTTCAAGGACAGCAACAACAAGCCCATCCTCAAGCCCGTCTCGGCCTTCGACATCGACAGGCAGTTCGAGAAGCTCGTGGCGATGTACAAGGAGGACGCCGTCTTGCTGAACAAAATCGAACGGGAGACGAAGACGACGCAAGTCAAGATGGGGAACCGCAAGGACCTCTTCGCGAAGGACGTCATCGACACCGCTTCGGATGTGTGCAAGGACGACAATGAGGTCGCAAAGTTCAGCCAGCGTGTGAAGAACCAGATGCGCTTAAAGCTCGACATCCCGGACGCCGAATTCAAGGATACCGTCAAGAAGGCGCTCGGCGACATCCTTGGTTGCAAGGGCCTCAATTTAGAGGAAACGGAGCAGAGGTTCGCCAATTTCGTCCGCAACTACGCCGACTCCTCGTACGCGGACCAGCACTCCGACATATCCCGACTCGCCAACCTCGTCGCCCGCCGGGTCGAGAACCTCAAGGCATTCTACGATTCCTTCCTCGCCGATCTCGACGGCAAGGCCGGACGTTGCGCCCAGATGCTCAAAATGGCCTATCCGGACAAGGTCGTTGACGTCAAGGAGGCGCAGAAGGCCATCGCGACGACGCTCCGCACCATGATCGAGCGCGTCAAGGCCGATCCCAACAGCCAGAAGAACATCTCGTGCAAGTCTAACCTCTTCAAAGTCATGTTCAACGGCCGCCTTTTCACGGACGAGCTGACATACGACATGTCCCATCGCGCGGCCGGAGGGAAGGAAATGAAGCTGCACGATAACATGAGCATGCTCCTGAAACTCATCGGACATTATGGTAAAATAGATACCAAGACATTCATCCACAACAACGAACAGGAGGTGCAGGCATAATGGCTGGAACGTGCGAAGACGCCCTCGGCGCGCTTTCGGCGCGCCTCGGGCTGCCGCTTGAATTCCACGACGGGTCGTGCGAGTTCAACATCGGCGGGCAGCCGTTTACGATAACAAACGACGACGAGCTGGACAGGCTCGTCGTCTCGGCGCTGGTGGCGGACGACCTCCCCGACGCGCCGTCGCGAAAGCTGATGGCCGATCTTCTGGACCTCGGCTTCGGGATGATGCACGAGGGGCTGCCGGCCGTGGGGCGCGATCCCGAGACGGGCTTCATCGCGGCGTTCGTGGTCTATCCGTGCTCGCGGCTCGTCGCGGCGGAATTCCCAGACTCGTTCACGAAGTTCGCGTCCTTCGCCATCCGCCTCGCGGAGCGCCTGGATGCGGAGCGGGACGCGCCGCCGTCCGAACCGTCCACGGAATCGGACGATACCCATCACGACATGCTTTCAAGCGGATTCGTCCATGTGTAACCTTTTCGCGTCTCGCGTGTATACAGGTTGAAAAGTTGAAAAGTTTAAAGTTTAAAGTTTAAAGTTAAAAGTTAAGGGGGGGGACAATGCCAGGACAGGTTAATGCAAATTACAGCGCGAACTACCAGAAGTTCGTCGATTTCGCGAACAAGGCGTACGCGCCGAACGGGAAAGGCGAGGACACTGTCGTGCGCTTCGCGGGGATGCCGGTCGGCGACTACAAAGGCACCTTCGCGTCTTTCTGGCGCACGTCAGACATGAAGACCGCGAACGACCAGGTGCGCGACTTGTTCCGCAAGACGATCGCGGACATGTTCGGCGGCGAGAGGAACATTCCAGACATCGTGCGCGACAACATGAAGTTTGAGGACTTCGGCAAGGGCAAGCCGCTCACGGCACGGCGCATCAAGCTTGTGAAGACTGCAATCGACCTGCTCGGCGGCGGCATGCTTCAGGACGCCGCGAGCGTCGGCAGGGCAAAGGACATGGGATACAAGTCCGTCGAGCTTCCGAAGCTCGCGCACGTCGCGAACTTCTACCAGCAGGCGACGGGCTGCACGAACGAAGAGGCCGAGGCCGCCGCGCTCGATCCGAACTCGAAGGCGCGCCGCCTCTACGATTACGGCGGACGCTTCACGCGGAATGTCGAGGGCTTCAAGAAGGGCCTTGCGCTCATGGACAAGTTCGCGGGATGGTACGAAAACCTCATGGCCGACCGGGAGACCAAGACGCGCGACACGCCGACGAAGGCGAACCTCAACTTCGCCTCATGCACCAATGCGGCCAAGACAGGCGTCGAGAAGTTCGTCTTCGAGGAGATTTCCGTCAACGACAAGATTCCGCTCGACGCGGAGAACCCCGAGGACATCTTCGGCATGGCGAAGAACCCCGCGATGCAGTTCGTCGGACGCGGATACGCGACGTCGCTTTCAAACTCGCTTGCGCAGATGCAGCCGGAGAAGCGCAAGCTCATCTACGCCGTGTTCAGCGCG
>CACWJS010000151.1 GCA_902761275.1 uncultured bacterium
TGATGCCTGGGATGATGACGCGCTGCGCGTGCATCGCGCGCGGGTCGGCCGTCTCGCCGAGGCGCACGAAGATGTCGAACTGCTCGAGTGCGGCGTCAAGGTAGCCGTAGGAGTCCCCGCGGTAGAGGAGCCCGAGATGGTAGCGCGCCGAGGCGTTGCGGCGGTCGAGGCGGATCGCCCTCAGGAATGCGATGCGAGCGGCGTCGCGCCTGTCGCGCGTCATCTCGACGATGCCAAGCCCCGTCCAGCCGAGGGCGCGGGCCTCGGGCTCGAGCTTCGCGTCGTCCGCGACGGCGGCGAAGCGGCTCGTCGCGCGGGTATAGTCGCCCGCATATAGGGCGATCTCCGCGTCGAGAAGCGCGACGTCGGGAGCGTCCGGATCGAGCGCCACGGCCTTCGCGATCGTCTCGCTCGCGTCGGAGATCTCGCCGCGTTCGCACTTGACCCGCGCGAGCATTACGAGGGCGTCTACGTTTTCTGGCGCGTAGACGAGGCACTTCGAAAAGAGCTTCCCCGCCTTCTCGAGACTGTGCGACTCGTAGGCGGCCATGCCGTCGGCATACTCGCGGACGCCGTCCTTCGGGTTGCAGCCGGCGAGAACCGCAAGAGCCGCCGCAAGCGAAATCGCGGAAACTCGGTTATGAACGAATGATGGCGAGAAATTCATCGCGCTTGGCCTCCATGATTTCCTTTGTCTTCCCTTCGAGGTTGAGTCTGACGAGCGGCTCGGTATTGGACATGCGGACGTTCGCCCACCAGCCCTCGGCGTCCCACGCATCGACCGAGACTCCGTCGAGCTCGAAGACGCGCGCCTTCGAGGCGTAGATGGACTTGATCTTAGCGAGGATTTCGGCAGGGGGAGTGACGGTCTTCGTATTGATCTCGCCCGACTGCGAATACTTCTTGAGCGGGGCGATGAGCTCGGAGAGGGGCTTCTCGGAAGCAGAGACGATGTTCGCGAGCGCAAAGGTCGCCATCGAGCTCGACTCTGCCGTGGAGTTCGCCTTGAAGTAGTAGTGGCCCGAAAGCTCGCCCGCGAAGATCGCGTCGTTCTGGCGCATCTGCTCCTTGATGAACGAGTGGCCGACGCGCGACATCATCGGCTTGCCGCCCGCCGCCGCGATGACCTCTTCGCAGACCTTCGTGGAGCGGAGGTCGTAGAAGCACGCCGCGCCCGGATTCGAGGCGAGAAGATCCTGCGAGATGAGGGCGGTCACGAAATCCATCGGGATTATCTCGCCCTTCTCGTCGAGGAATCCCGCGCGGTCTGCATCGCCGTCGTACGCGACGCCGAAGGCGTACTTGCCGGGATTCGCCTTCATGAGCGACTGGAGGTCCTTCAGCGTCTCGTGGTGGAGCGGGTTCGCGTCGTGGTTCGGGAAGTCGCCGTCATACTCGCCGTAGAGCGCGTCGTACGTGATGTCGGAGTCCTTGAACGCGGCGGACTCGGCAATGCCCATGCCGTTCGCGAAGTCGAGCGCGAGATGGAGCGGACGCTTCATGTGCGCGAACTCCTTGACGTGCGCCGCGTAGTCGGCGGAGATGTCGACCTTCGTGACCTCGCCGCGACCAGTCGGCGGCTCGTTGCCGCTCATGTCGGCGACGAGCTTCTCGATGTCCTTGATGCCCGTCGCGCCGGAGATCGGCACTGCGTTCGCCTTGCAGAGCTTGCAGCCGTTCCACTCCTTCGTGTTGTGCGACGCCGTGATCATGACAGACCCGTCGGCACCAAGCTTGGCGTTTGCGAAATAGCTCATCGGCGTCGAGGCGAGGCCGATGTCGACGACATTGACTCCTTCGTCCACGAGACCCTGCGAGAACGCGGCGAAAAGCTCGTCCGACGACTTGCGGCAGTCGCGCGCGACCACCACCTTGCCGCCCTTCCCGGAGAATCCGCAGAACTGCGCGTACGCACGCGCAATCTTGTAAAAATCGTCCTGCGTGAGTTCCGTGCCGTAGATGCCACGGATGTCGTATGCCTTGAAGATACTCATGGTTTTCTCCTTTTCTCGGTTGAACTTGTCCTACATTATAACAAAAAATTCACTTTATTGAGGCGCTCGGCGAAAAGAAAACGACGGAGGGGCTATCAGCCGGCCGCGTCTTGATTGCCGTGAATCGGGCACGCGCGGTGCCTTCGGGTATTCTGACGCCCTTCCTCGACGACTGTTTCACCGTAAGCGACTCCACCCCGACGACAGCGCCAGAGGGCGATTCAAAGACGATTCGCATCTGGACGGGATCGGAGCCCTTTGCAAGCGTGATGTTCGCGCTGACATGCCGAAGGTCTGGATCAATCGGAATCGACTTCTCGGCCACCACGAGCGCAGGATCGTCCACGACCTCTATCGTCTTCGGCACAAGAGCCCAGACCGCGATTGCCACGACGAGCGCGACCCCGGCGGCAATCGCCGCGACAAGCCGTTTGCCAATCGTCCTCTTCGTCTCGCCGCGCTGCATGACGCTTGAGACCTGGAAAGGTAGGTAGCGGAACACGACCGTGCCATCCGTCGAGTCATAGAGGACGTATGAAGAGAAGCACTTGCCGCCAGACTCGCGGGGATAGCCGACGGAGCCGGGGTTCACGATGTACCGCTTGTGTTCTTCGATCGTGAAGTCCTGCGCGTCCGTCTTATAGACCGCGCCCGAGCGCCCTGTCACGAATATCGCCGGCTCGTGCGTGTGGCCGACGAAGACGAGCCGCGCGTCCGTCTTCGCGAAATTCGCCTCCGCGCCCTTCTCGTCGAGGATGTAGTAGAACTTCGGCGGATCGAACACATCGCCATGAGCGGCCACCGCCTTGTCGAGCGTGCAGGTGTAGGGAAGCGACTTGAGCCACTCGACGTCCTCTTCGGACAGCGCCGCGCGATGGCGCTCAACAGCCTCCTTAGCAAGGTCGATGAAAGTCGACGCGTCGCCTCGCCCGGAAACGGCGTCGTCGTGGTTCCCGGCGAGAACAATGAAACATTCCTTCCTCGCGAGCGCCACGGTCTCGGCGGGAAGCGGGCCATAGCCGACGACATCGCCAAGGCAGACGATCTTTTCGACGCCTTGCGCCTTGGCGTCCGCAAGGACGTTCTGGAGCGCCGTCAGGTTGGCGTGGAGGTCTGAAATGATCGCGTATTTCACAGTACCTTCGGCCTCCCAGCAGCGACCTTTTCAGGCAGCATCCGATTGACGAGTTCATTCATCCAGAACGGCAAAATGGAGAGCCCCCACGAGGCGAGGCGCATCGGCCACGGAAATGCAATAAGCCCAACATTGCGGTTGACGCGGCTCAAGATGATGCGGGCAGCCTTGTCGGCTTCCATGAAAAACGGCATCGGGCACGTGTTCCTATCCGTGATGCGAGAGCGGACGAACCCCGGACAAACGACCGAAACCTTTATCCCCTCGTGACGCAGCATGCCGCGCAACGCGAGCCCCCATGTCTTGACGCAGGACTTCGTCGCCGAATACGCAGGGCAGCTTTTCAATGGTCCGTAGCCAGCAATAGAGGCAGTAATCACGATCTGCCCGCCCTTGCCGCGACTGCGAAACGTCTCGATCGCAGGAAGGACCGCATTGACGACTCCGCCGACGTTCGTCGCAAAAGTGCGCCGCACGTTCGCCTCGTCCTCGATGCCAGTTCCGACTCCCGCGTTCGCGAAAACACAGTCGAGAGGCGCGGCGGCATCGCACGACACGATCCAGTTGCGCATCGCCGCCTCGTCTGCTACGTCGACTGTGTCGGCGCAAACCGTCGCGCCCGCCGCGCGGCACGCGTCCGCCACGGCGTCAAGCCGCTCGCGATTGCGTCCGCAGAGGAAAAGCAGATCGCCGCGCTTCGCGCACTCAAGCGCGAGCGCCTCGCCGATTCCAGAACTTGCGCCGGTTATGAGGACGTTCATTGACATGGGGATTATAACAAAAAAGCCCCGGCTTGTGGCCGAGGTTTTTTTCGTGAGTTGGTTGCCTCGCAGGGACTCGAACCCCAACAAGCAGAATCAGAATCTGCGGTGCTACCATTACACCACGAGGCAAACGCCTTATCTTCTCAGATTGGCGGGGTCGACGGGGCTCGAACCCGCAACCCCCGGATCGACAGTCCAGTGCGCTAACCAATTGCGCCACAACCCCGTTGCTCCGTTCCCCCGACAGCCCGCAAGGGGGGATTTTAACAATTTTACTTGGCCGTCATTTCAAATACGAGCTCGCCACCGACCATTAGGTCGGCGTGTTCGATTGTCTTGTCGAGGGGCTTGCCGTTGAACGTGACGGACTTCACGTACTTGTTCTCGGCAGAGAAGTTTCGGGCGACAACTTTTAACTCTCCACTTTTAACTTTCAACTTCGCGCAAGCGACCTGCGGCGCGCCGAGGACGTATGTGCCTCCGCATGGATTGAACGGATAGAACCCGAGCGCCGAGAAGACATACCAAGCGCTCATCTGTCCGCAATCGTCGTTGCCGCAAAGCCCGTCCGGCTTCGGAAGATAGAACTTGTCGAACACGTCGCGAACCCTGCGCGCTGTCTTGTCGCGTTCGCCAACGAGCGTGTAGAAGTAGATGACGTGGTGGCTCGGCTCGTTGCCGTGGACATACTGCCCGATAAGTCCCGTGACGTCGAGAACATCACCTTCCACCTTCTCGGGCTGATCGAAGAGCCCGTCGAGCCGCTTCACGAACGCATCGCGCCCGCCCATCGCCTCTACGAGACCGTCGGGATCCTGCATCACGTGCCATGTGTACTGGAAGGCGTTACCCTCGGTGAAGTCGCTCTTCTCGCCATACCCGAGCGCGTATGGGTTGAACGGCTCGCGCCACTTGCCCTTCGAGTCCTTGCCGCGGGCGAGCCCGACAGAGGCATCGAATACGTTTCGCCAGTTGCCGGAGCGCTTGAAGAAGAACGCGGCATCATCGGCGCGGCCAAGCTTCTCGGCCATCTTCCCGGCGCACCAGTCGTCGTAGGCGCACTCCATCGTGCGCGAAACGGACTGCCCACCATTGATTAGGTCGAACGGATAGTAGCCGTACTTGTCGAGGACATCCCACTGCTCCTTGTAGCGGCCTTCGTGCTTCTTCGTCAGCGTCTCCTTGATCTGCGCGTAGACGTTCTCCCAGTCGCCGGGAAAGCCCTTGAGATATGCGTCGACAAGAACGGGCACAGAGTGCGTGCCGATCATGCACTGGTTGTCGCGCCCCCAAAGCGTCCATATCGGGAGATACCCCGTGAACTCGCCCTGGCGCTGCATCGAGCGCACGAGCCCAGGCACGATCTCGGGAACGAGAATCGTGTAGAGCGGATGCGCCGCGCGGAACGTATCCCACGTGGAAAGCGTGGAGTAGTACGGCGCCTGGCCGGCGTCGGAGATGTCGTTCGGCTGAATGAAGAGGTGGTAGAGAGAGGTGTAGAAGTTGCGTTTCTGGTCGTCGCTTCCCTCGACTGTCACGCGGGAGAGCATCTTCGACCACTTCGCGTCCGCGGCAGATGCGACGCGGTCAAAATCCCAGCCGGGAAGCTCGACGGCAAGGTTGCGCTCGGCGTCGGAAACTCCGCCAAGCGCGGAGAGCGCGACCTTTACCATAAACGGTTCGCCCTGCGAAGCGCCGAAGTCGAATACGAGATCCCTCTCCGATGAAAACGGGCGGGAGAACTCCATCTTAAAGGCGTATGTGCGCTTGACCCAATTGTTGACGACAACCTTGCCCGAAACACCGGTCTTGCCGTCTGGCGCGACATCGGCGAAGCGGATGCACGAAGAGACAGGGCTGCGCCGCGTTATGCACCAGCGGGGGTCGACGAGGAGACGGATGCGCGCACCCTTCGGATAGGAAATGCGGTAGATGGCGCAACGCTCGGTCGCAGAGACCTCGACCTTGATGCCGCCCGCAAGAGTTACAGAGTAGAAGCCGGGCTTCGCGCTCTCGCTCGCCTTGTCGTAGGACACCGACTCGGGAACGGACTCCGCCACAAATGGAAGGATCCTGACGTCGCCGAGATCGGGGCAGCCTGTGCCGTTGAGATGGGTCTGCGAGAACCCGAAAATCGAACTGTCACCATAGCGGTAGCCAGAGCAATGATCCCAGTCGCCGTTGCCGGTGTCAGGGCCCGCCTGAATAAGACCAAAGGGAACGCAAGCAGATGGGAATGTATGGCCCGTGCCGGCCGTACCGACAAACGGATCGACATATCCGCATACTCCAGCGGCATCCGCCGCAAACGCACAAGCCGCCGCGCCGCACGCGGCGACGAATGAAATCACCAGTTTTCTCATTCTCTCTCCTCCCTGCAAGTGGTGGGCGGTGAGGGACTCGAACCCCCGACCTTGACCGTGTAAAGGTCCTGCTCTAACCAACTGAGCTAACCGCCCGAAAAATCATGAATCGTAGAACGTCCCGCCTTGAGTGTCGATGCGCTTCGTCATCTCGTACTCGTAACGTGCGTTCGTCTTCAAAATCTCTACATATCGCGCCGCCTCCCACTTTGCCATCGGGAGGTCATGCAGAAGATAGTTGCCGCAGTTAATGGGCGTCGCGCCGGGAACCTCGCCCTCGTAGTCGCGCAAATGCTCGAACGCGCGGAGCATTAGCGGCTGCAGCTCCTGCGGCTTCGGCCGCCCCTTGACGATCAGGTAGCTGCCGGTCAAGCATCCCATCGGCCCCCAGTAGACGATCCTGTCCTTCCATTCCGCGTCGTTGCGGAGGAATGTCGCGACAACATGCTCGATCGTATGCATCGCGTTCGGGTGGATCGCCGGCTCCTTGTTCGGGGCCTTCATCCTGATGTCGAACGTCGTCGCGTAGTCGCCACCAATCTCGTCCACGCGGGATTCGTAGATTCCCGGGACGATCTTCGTGTGGTCGACCTGAAATGACGCTATCAGATTCATCAGTCCAACACTTTCTTAATGACGCGCTTTGCCTTGCCCTCGTTGCGCGGGAGAGCGCCGATCGGGAAGACATCGCCCTTCGGGAGAAAGCCGAGGCGCTCCCTGAGATGCTTCGCGACCGTGTGGCCAGTGACGCCCGGCTCCGCCTCGACGTTGATCGTGACGTCTGTCATTCCGTGACGCTCCTCGAGGATGATCTGGAACTCGTCAGCAATGCCAGGAATTTCCTTCAGCGCCTGCTCAACCTGACGCGGATAGAAGTTGACGCCCTTAACGATGAGCATGTCGTCGGTGCGACCCGTGATGCGGTCGATCCTGAGCGACGTCCTGCCGCACTCGCACTTCTCGCGCGAGAGGATGCGCGTGATGTCGTGCGTCCTGTAGCGGATGATCGGCATCGCCTCACGCGTCAGCGAGGTAAAGACGATTTCGCCGTATTCGCCGTCGGGAACAAGCTTGCCAGTCGCCGGGTCGATGATCTCGGTGATGTACTGGTCTTCGAAGACGTGAAGCCCGCAATGGCACTTGCAGTCCTGGCCAGTCGTGCCGACGCCGCCGGTCTCGGTCATGCCGTAGATGTCGAAGCACTCGATGCCGAGGCGCTTCTCAATGCGGCGGCGAGTCTCGTCGGAGAACGTCTCCGAGCCGAAGATGCCGACCTTGAGGTAGGGGAGGTCGCGCTCGCCCTCTGGGCACTCGTCAAGCTTCTCGATGAGGCGCGGAACATACGAGACGACGGACGCGAAGCCCTTCGACTTGAAGTCCTTCATCAACTTGATCTGACGCTCGGTGTTGCCGGAAGACGCGGGAACCGTGAAGAGCCCCGCCTTGCGCGCACCGTGGTAGAAACCGAAGCCGCCGTTGAAGAGACCGAATGTCGGGATGATCTGGAACGCATCGCCCTTCTCCAAGCCCGCCATCGCATAGCAACGCGCCATGCACTCGGCCCACTGCAGGAGGTCGTTCTTCGTGTACGCCATGACGACGGGCGTACCGGTCGAGCCGGAAGACATGTGGAACTCGAGGAGGTCTTTCCTGTCCACGCAGTTCATCTTGAGCGGATAGGCGTCGCGGAAATCGTCCTTCGTGAAGAACGGCAAGTTGGCGAGGTCGTCAAGCGACTTGACGTCCTCGGGCGAGCCAAGGCCGCCTTTCTTGAGGCGCTCGCGATAGAACTCGTTGCCCCACACGCGGGCCAGCGACTTCTTCAATCCCTCAAACTGCACCTTCGCATATTCATCACGCGACAGCGTCTCTTTCTCGCGGTTCCACATCGACATGTCAGACCTCCGTTGCGGCGCGGCCAAGGGCGAACGCCTTCTTGTTGACTTCGAGGAGCTTGGCCTTGGGGCCGGAGAGCATTTCCGCCATCGCCTTGAGCCATGTCTCTTCCTTGAAGGGGCAGAGCGTCGAGAGAGCGCCCGCGAGAACCATGTTCATCGTGCGCGCGTTGCCAGCGCCCTCGGTCGCGATCTTCATCGCGTCAATGAGGACGAGTTTCTTGAACGACTTCTTCACGCGGCCGTCGAGATCCTCGGGGCTCTTCTGCTGGCCCGACGAGACGGTGACGGGAACGAGGTAGAGGTCATTTACGAGGGCCGTGCCGCCCTTAGAAAGAATCCCGGAGTTCCTGAGCGCCTCGACCTTGTCGAACGAGACGAGGATGTCGGCTGTCCCTTCCTGGATGATTGGAGAGGCGACGGAAGAGCCGAAGCGCACCTGGCTCGTCACCGAGCCGCCGCGCTGGGCCATGCCGTGGATTTCGGACTTCTTGACGTCGAGCCCTGCGAGCGCGGCAGTCTTTGCGAGGATGTCGGCAGTGAGGATGATTCCCTGGCCGCCGACGCCAACGAGCGAAACGTTGACCGTCTTCATTGTCAGCCCTCGACGCGCTCGACCGTGATCTCGGGGTCGATTTCCTGAAGTCCCGCCTCGATGCCCTGCTTGAGGGTCATCATCGCGAACGGACAGCTGCCGCAATGTCCGACAAGCTTGAGATAGACGACCTTGCCCTCGATCTTGACGAGCTCGAGGTCGCCGCCGTCAGCCTGAAGCCCCGTGCGGAGCTCTTCCAGCTTGGCCTTGATTTTCTCTTCCATCATTCCTCTCCTTGAAATTTCCGAGTATTATACCAAATTTTTCCCTCCGTGCGTGATTGCCGCGATGTGTGTTTGCTTTTGCGGGATATGATGACTATTATTTGCTTATTTGCCGTCCAGTGCTGGTTTGCGCTATGGCGCGTTTTTCTTCGTAGTATTTGCGCTCGCCGACTTATCGTCGGCTCGCTTAACTTCTTGTGACCGCGGCCATGCGTCTATCCGACACAACCACCGACCCTAATCGACCCTATCACCGCTGGCGGAGTTCATATGGGGGCTCACTAGGTGTGGAAAAATTATGGTATAATATGGCCACGGAGGAAAACCATGCCGGTAATAGTTCCAGTCAGAGACCTAAAGGACACCAACAAGATTTCCGAGCTTTGCAGTCGGGAACGCCGCCCAATATTCGTCACTAAGAACGGATATGGCGACATGGTCATAATGAGCATGGCCTACTACGAAGAAACCCTTGGTCGCAATTCCGTCTACGAAAAGCTTTCCGAGG
>CACWJS010000152.1 GCA_902761275.1 uncultured bacterium
GCTCTCCGTCATCGGCGCGGCGCTTCTCGCGTTCGGCTGGGCCGCCTCGCCGTGGATCCCCGCGATCAAGCACATCTACACGCTTTCCTTCACCGCGCAGGCGATGGGCTGGAGCTGCCTTTCGCTCGCGGCGCTCTATGCGCTCTTCGACATCCGCCTCGTCGATTCGGCTGCGGCGGGAAGGGCGACTGCGCTGCTCGTCCTCTTCGGCCGCACCTCGCTGCTTGCCTATCTCTGCGCGGACGTGTTCACGCCCGTGTTCACGGCGTTCGGCCGGATGTTCTCGCCGGGTTTCGCCCACCTCTTCGGCGGATGGGCGGGACCGCTCGCCGCCTGGCTTGCGTCTACCCTGCTGCTCGTCGCAGTCCTGAAGACCCGCTACGACGCGCTGCGTTCGCGTCGTGAATTGCGATCGTAGCGCGGAGCAAACAGGGTCAGACCTGATTACCACAGTAAAGAAACATGGCGGCAACAAACAGAATGAAGATTGGTATGGGTCAGAGCGTCGCGGCAGAAGCTGCACCGCCTTTAGCGGCTCATCCTTTCTGTCGCCGGGAAGGTATGCGCTGTTGTTGCGGCGGCGACTATTAGGAATTGTGTAATCCCCTATTAAGGAAAATCCCGAATAGGGGATTATATTGTGATTGACCATGCTTTATGAATTTTGGTATCATTTCTCCGTCGCTTGAGAAAGGAATCGAAGATGTTCTTTGGACGTGAGGTTTCGTCCGAATGGCGTCCTTCGGGAGGATTTTGACGAAATGTTCAATGACGTTATTACGTCAAAGCCAAAGTTTACGGCTCGAGTCCTTAAGAGTCTGGTTGAGGGTCCGAAAAGCTGTGCCGAAGTCGCAAAGACGCTTGGTATAGGGAAGGGCGGTGCTGTTTCGGATGCAATGTCGGTTTTGGAGGAGTCGGGTTTTGTTTCGCATGAATGTTCCATAAATCCCGAAACGGGCGCAGAACTTCGCGAACGGCGATATCGTCTGCGCGACAACTACGCGAGGTTCTACCTCAAGTATGTCGAACCGCAAAAGTCCGTCATAGACGAGGGGGCGTTCGAGTTCGCGTCGTTGAGGGAGTTTGACGGGCTGGATGCTGTCATGGGTTTGGCGTTCGAGAATCTTGTGGTCAACAACTACAGGGAAATTATCCCTCATCTGCATCTTTCAGGAAGTCTGGTCATGTCGGCTGGGCCATATCGTCGGAAAGCCACAAATGGGAAGAACGGCAGGAGAGGGTGTCAGGTTGATCTTTTGATCCAGACTCGGCGAGCTTTGTGCTTTGTGGAAGTCAAGCGCCAAGGCGAGATCGGACGTGAAGTGATAGACCAGGTGGACAGTCAAGTTCGTGCAGTTGTGCGTCCTCGCGGTGTCTCGGCAAAGACGGCGCTCGTATATTATGGGCATCTGTCTCCAGTCGCGGCAGCCGATGGGTATTTTGATGCAATTATTCCAGTTTCGAAATTGCTTGGCCTTGAATGATGAATTGAGGGGATGAACCTCTGCCTATTCTTCGAGGGTACGGGCCAAGGCGTCGCGGGCAAGATAACGAACGTGACGCGGCTGCGCGATCTTTGCGTGGACGATGCCCTCTACCAACCCCTGGGGGTTGGCAAATTCCCGCATAATTGGTAAAATTACGGTGAAATCTTGAGAAGGGTTCTATAATCATGGTAAGAAATCTCGCGTGTGGTTTCATTGGGCTCGCCGTCGGCGTCGAAGGCGGCACGGGCGGCTACCTCACCGATGTCGCCGACATCGCGACCGCAATCGCGGATAAGGCGTGCACAATCGAGGTCGTCTGCGATTTTCGTTCGGTGATGACGGCACTCCATTCCTTGAAGGGCGGTAGATGAGAGTTCTTTGCATTTCTTTGTTTGCGTTTCTGGCGGGGTACGCTTGCCTTGCGCGCGACGATGCGCGGCAGGTGTGGCTCGCGGCCTCCGACTCGCGTCCTGCGGCAAAGGCGGCGGCCGACTACGTCTGCACTGGCACGAACGACGAACTCGTGATACAGCGGGCGATTGACGACTGCGCGGCGTCCGGTCGGCAGCTGTTTGTGTTCGCGGGGCTCTATCGGCTTGACGCGGTGCATGATTTTGACGACGGCGGCCCGCGCGCGGCGGTGGTGATCCGCAACATGCACCGAACGTTCGCGATGGTCGGCGAGCGGCGGTATGTCGGCGGCTGGGCGAAGGGCATGGAGACGAACGGCGTCGTCTTCTACTTGCGGCCCGAGGCGCTGCCGGCGGACGGAGAGAGCGTCGACATCGTCCGCGGCGAATGGTCGGAGCAGGGCATCATGAACGGCTCGGCGCTGAACCTTGAGAACGTGGCCATCTGGGCGCCGGACTCGCTGCACAACCTGCGCGCGCTCGACTTTCAGCGGGTCAACAGCCTTGAGCTTCACAACGTCAAGCTCAACGCGTTCGGCAAGGCGATGCTGGAAGGGCTCAAGTATCCATTCGGCAATCCGCCGCCGCCGGTCGTCGGCAACATCGGCATCACGCTGACTGACGGCAGCAACAACGTGCCCGTGAACCTCGTCAACGTCTCGGCGACGGGCTTCGGGCAGGGATTCCAGGTCGGCGGCGAGCATGTCGTCATGGTCAACTGCGCGGCGACCTTCGGGCTCTACGGCTACACCTTCGGCAACTACCCCTACCACTGCGCGTTCAACCATCCGATTACGATGATCAACTGCTGCGACGAGCAGAACGTGAACATGCCGCTCTTCGCCAGCTGCGGCGACAATGGCGGCGAGCTGCACGGGCTGCAGGAGGTGACGATGGTGTCGTTCAATTTCGAGCGTGTCGCCGTGCGCGTGCCCGGCAAGAAGCTTGGCGACCTCATGCGCGAGACTCGCCCGGGAACATGGCGCGGGCAGATCGGCTTCACCACCCAGCCGGATTGGAACGCCGTGAACGCCGTAGATCTGCCGCTTTGGGCAGAGGATGGCTCGGGTACGGGCTTTCGTACCGTCAACAACGCGCACAAGAGCGCCTGCACGAGCGAGGAGCGCCGCAGCTACTATCCGCAGTATATGCAGCAGCTCTTCGACCTCGACTTGAACAAGCTTCTAATCTGCACCGATCCCGCCAAGCGCAAGTGGGTTGACGCCCTCGGCAACGAGTGCCCCTGACCGCTTGCCCCAATCCCCTACGGTGGTAGGGGTTGGCAAATTGCCGAATAAGTGGTAAAATTACGTCGAAACTTTGAGAAGGACTCTATGAGCATGGTAAGAAAACTCGCGAGTTGTTTCATTTGCATTGCCGCCGTTGGTGTTGCATCGGCGGCCAGCACCAACGAATTCACGCCCATCGACATCATGGAGACGGTGCGGCAGAGCGCGGTTGAGAACAAGTTCACGTTCTCGACGACGGGTGAGAACGACGGCAGCCACAGCGAGCAGCTTTTCGACGGGGACCTGACCGCCGACAACACCAAGGATGCAGACCAGAACGGCCGCGCCATCTTTACGATTTCGAAAGGGCCGTCGGTCACGGTTTCCTTCAATCCGGCGGTCTTCGGGAATCGTCAGTTATATCTACAGCAATACGGCTTCCGCATGTGGCACCGTATCTCCGCCCCCTCATGGAACATCGCCAATCGAATGCCTGGCACCTGGACCGTCCATGTGAGCGGCGTGGAGACGCCGTCGAGCGAGGACGACTGGACGCTGGTTGACAGCCGGGAGAGGCCGATCGCATATTCAGATGTTGCCACCTCTTATTACTCAGCCGATTTCACGACCGAGGCGCTTGTCCCGACCCGTCATGTCCGCTTCACGTTTACGCAGGGGAACGGGGCTAATGATTATGTCTCGCTTGGCGAAATAACCATGTCGGGACTGCTTGGCCCGGATGACGAGGACACGCGCGACGTCGCCTTATACAGAACCGGCGTCAAGTCTGTGAACGGCGACGGCTCGGTGGATGCGATAGTGTCGATTCTCCCGGCCGGGCAGATGGTCGATCCATTCGACCTTTTCGTCGAATGCCGCACGGGCGACCACGCCGACACGAACTGGCTGGCGCGCGCGACGACGCTGACGGGGCTTTACGAAACCAAGGTGACCGGTCTCAGGCTCGGCGCGGGCTACACACTCCGGTTCGGCGCCGTCTCCGCGAACGGAGCCGTAAGCGTGGGCGATGCGGTCAATTTCGCGTCAACCGACGATCTCATTCCAGGTCGGCTGCCGGCGGGATATACAGAACTCGAATACATTGAATCGACGGACGCCGGTCACCAGTACATCGACTGCGGCTTTGTCCCGAACGGCATCATTTTCGGCTTCGACCTCGACTTCATCGGCTACAATGCGTTCATGAGAGGTGCCTATCACGACACCGATAACCGCGAAACCGGCTACGGGGTCTATCTTTCATCGACAGTCAAGGGTCAGAACGCCCAGGTGCTCGTTTCCTCCAGCACCGGTGGTCAGGGAGGCTATCCCGACGGATTGTTCGTGTACAGCGGAGGCGCCATGAATGCAAGACTGACCAGAGGCGAGCGGATGTCGGTCTTGCTGGGCAATGGCAAGTACACGACCATCTGTGGGGCGGTGACGAATGCGCAAAACAAAACCCGCGGTGCAATCACCGGACCGACCCTTTCGCTCTTCGCTTCGGAAAACGGACCCGGGAACGATCCAGACCAGTTCGCGGTAATGCGGCTGTACTCGCTGAAGGTCTATGACGATACTAGCACCCGCACGTTGACACACGAGTTCGTGCCGGCGAAGAGACAATCGGACAACGTCATCGGCGTCTATGATGTCGTCGCCCATGCGTGGTGCCCGAACGGCAGCGCGACGCCGTTCCTCGCAGGCCCTGCGGTCGGAGGGGCCGATCTGACCTTCGACTCTGTGAGTTTCGTCGGCCGGACGCTGACGGTGACGTTGAACCGCAACGGAACCTCGACTGCGGAGGCCGATGTCTATGCCCTGTGGGGGGCGGATTACGCCGCGATGGACGCGGCAGAATGGGCGCACACGGCGCAACTCGGCGCGTTTGCGGAGAACGCGCAGACGGCGCAGTTCACGACGCCGACCCTTGCGCGCGACACCGTTTACGTCCGCTTCTACACCGGCGACGGCAAGTGGTCTGAGACGGTCTATCTTCCTGATTACAAGAGTACAGGCGGGCTCGTCATCTTCGTGCGGTGACGAAGATAGAGTGACTGATGAAGAGTGCCGTTATATTGGCTGGCATTGTGTTGGCGGCTTGCGCCGCCTGTGCGGAGGCGATGGAGCCAATCGTGCCGGTGATGTGGCGGCGAGGCGCGGTAGAGGAGACAGCGAACGACCTCAAGTCGATTGCGCGGCAGTCTGACCTCAGGCGCTTTTTCATTGCGGGCCCCGGTTTCAACGAGGTGATGTATGCGCCGTTCGCGACGAACCTCTATGCCGAGATGGGGCGTGAGATCGGCGA
>CACWJS010000153.1 GCA_902761275.1 uncultured bacterium
CTTCCCGCTGCAGTGCGAGTATCGCGAGAAGTTCTACGCGGCGGGCAAGTTCCCCGGCGGGTTCTTCAAGCGCGAAGCGCGTCCGACGAGCAAGGAGATTCTCACGGCCCGCATGTGCGACCGTCCGATCCGTCCGCTCTTCCCAGACGGCTACTACAACGACGTTCAGGTCAACTCGACGCTCATCCAGTCCGACGGCACGAGGGAAGCCGACTTCCTCGCCGTCAACGCGTCGTCCGCCGCGCTCCACATCTCCGAAATCCCGTTCATGGGCCCAATCGGATGCGTGCGCATCGGCCGCATCGACGGCCAGTGGGTCATCAACCCGACCCATGAGCAGAAGGCCAAGAGCGACATCGACCTCCTCTACGCCGGCATCCGCGGCAAGTTCCTCATGATGGAGGGCTCCGCCTCGGAAATCACCGACGAGGATTTCGTCGCCGCCCTCAAGCGCGCCCACGAGGAAGTCGAGAAGATCATCGACCTCCAGATTGAGATGCGCCGCGCCCTCGGCAAGCCCGACAAGGACATCAAGGACATCCCGCAGCCTGCGGACAAGATGGACTTCATGCGCAAGGAAGGCGGCGAGGCGCTTGCTGCCGCGCTTCTCATCAAGGGCAAGCTCGAGCGCCAGGGCAAGGTTTCTGCCATCAAGGAAGACCTCCTCAAGAAGGTCAGCGAGAAGTGGCCCGAGGTCGACGCCGTCGGCTTCGTCCACCTCTTTGATGCCCTCGAGATCGAGACCGTCCGCAAGAACGTCCTCGAGAAGGGTCTCCGCATCGACGGACGCGCCCAGCACGAGATCCGTCCGCTTGCGGCCCAGGTCGGCGTTCTTCCGCGCCTCCACGGCTCTGCGATCTTCTCGCGCGGCGAGACCCAGTCGTTCGCGACGGTCACGCTCGGCACGAAGAAGGACGCGCAGGACCTCGACTCCGTGACTGGCGGCGAGCCCTCGAAGCGCTTCATGCTCCACTACAACTTCCCGCCCTACTGCACGGGCGAGGTCGGGCGTCTCGGTTCCACGGGCCGCCGCGAGATCGGCCACGGCGCTCTTGCCGAGCGTTCGATCGCGGAGGTTCTCCCCGATGAATTCCCGTACTCGATCCGCGTCGTCAGCGAGATCATGGGCTCCAACGGCTCCTCGTCGATGGCCTCGATCTGCAACGGCTGCCTCGCGCTCATGGACGCTGGCGTTCCGCTCAAGCGCACTGTCGCTGGCATCTCGATTGGCCTCTTCACGAACGACGACCAGTCCAAGAAGGTGCTCGTCACCGACATTCTCGGCGCAGAAGACCACTGCGGCGACATGGACTTCAAGGTCGGCGGCACGAAGAAGGGCATCACGGGCTTTCAGGTCGACCTGAAGCTCCGCGGCCTCACCTGGGACCTCGTCGAGGGCGCTGTCAAGGCCGCTCACGACGCACGCCTCAAGATCATCGACTTCATGGAGTCGGTCATTCCCGCCCCGCGCGCGGAACTCAACAAGTACGCGCCCCGGATCGAGGAGATGCAGATTCCCGTCGACAAGATCGGCGCCCTCATCGGCCCCGGCGGCTCGAACATCCGCGGCATCGTCGAATCGACGGGCGCGCAGATCGACATCGACGACGACGGCAAGGTCTCGATCTTCGCGACCTCGCTCGAGTCGATGGAAGCGGCGAAGCGCGCCGTTGGCGCGGTCTCGGCCGTCGCCGAGCCCGGCAAGATCTACGAGGGCAAGGTCACCGGCATCAAGGACTTCGGCGCATTCGTCGAAATCCTGCCCGGCATGGACGGCCTCTGCCACATCTCGGAGTTCTCCGACAAGTTCCTCAAGTCGATGGACGGCGTCTGCAAGGTCGGCGACATCATCAAGGTCAAGTGCCTTGACGTCGACGAGCGCGGGCGCATCAAGCTCTCCCGCAAGGCGGCTATGAAGGATCTCGACGAGCAGGCCGCGAACTGAGTTCGCCTTCGCGAGCCACAAATCGGGGCG
The DNA here is from genome assembly GCA_902761275.1 of uncultured bacterium. GTDB lineage: Bacteria > Verrucomicrobiota > Kiritimatiellia > RFP12 > UBA1067 > UBA1067. The sequence goes on from CACWJS010000153.1 coordinate 1,976, forward strand.
CGGCACATCTGCCGCGCCCCGGTCGTCTACGCAGGGGGTCTATGCAGAGAAAAGTAAGCTGTTTTTGGGGCAGAAAATTTTCTTAATTTACCCCCTTGCGCGCTAACGGCCAAATATGATACAATATTCGTTCATTCGACCACTCTAAAGAGTAAACAACAACAATGAAAGTACGTAGTTCTGTTCGTCGCATATGCGAGAACTGCCGCATCATACGCCGCAAAGGCGTCGTGCGCGTAATCTGCACGAACCCGCGCCACAAGCAGCGGCAGGGCTAAGAAAAGAGGTAAAAACAACATGCCAAGAATGATGGGTGTGGATATCCCGGGCAAGAAGCATATTCGCTTCGCCCTGCGTTATATCCACGGTATTGGGCCCAAGCGCGCCGATGACGTGCTTGCGGCGGTCAAAGTCGACCCGATGAAGAAGGCCGACGACGTAACACAGGACGAGATCCACGCGATCACGACTTTCATTCAGGACCACTACCGCGTCGAAGGCGACCTTCGTCGCGAGGTCTCGCAGAACATCCGCCGTCTGATCCAGATCGGGTCCTACCGCGGTATCCGCCACAAGAAGGGCCTTCCCGTCCGCGGACAGCGCACGAAGACGAATGCCCGCACCCGCAAGGGCGGCAAGCGCATCTCTATCGCGATGCCCAAGCAGGCCGGCCGCTAAGGAGCTTTAAGAAATGAGCGAAGAAGTCAAGAACGAGGTCGCCCCGGCCGCTCCGGCCGCGGACGCTGCGGCTCCCGCAGCGGAGGGCGAGGCCAAGGCCAAGAAGAGCGGCAAGTCGATTCCCGCTGGAATCGCGTTCATCCGCTCCACATTCAACAACACGCAGGTTTCGATTGCCGACGCGCGCGGCGGCGTGATCTCCTGGAGCTCGGCCGGCAAGGCGGGCTTCAAGGGCAGCCGCAAGTCCACCGCGTTTGCCGCCACGATGGTCGCCCAGGACGCGGCCCGCGTCGCGGTCGCGAAGGGCATGCACGAGTGCGAAGTCCGCATGCAGGGCGCAGGGGCTGGCCGCGAGAGCGCCGTCCGCGCAATTCAGGCTGCGGGCATCCGCGTAACCCAGATCACGGACACCACGCCGGTTCCCCACAACGGCTGCCGTGCCCGCAAGCGCAGGAGGGTCTAATCATGGGTCGCTATACAGGTCCAGTTTGTCGTCAGTGCCGCCGCGAAGGGCGCAAGCTCTTCCTCAAGGGGGCTCGTTGCTACATGGCCAAGTGCCCGATCGAACAGGGCACGGGCGCTCCCGGCATGCATGTCGGTCGCCGCGCCAAGAAGATGTCCGAGTACGGAACCCAGCTTCGCCAGAAGCAGTCGCTCCGCCGTCAGTACGGCATGGGCGAACTCCAGTTCCACCGCTTCTTCGAAGAGGCGCTCCGCCGCGAGGGCATCACGGGCGAGATCCTTCTCCAGATGCTCGAGATGCGTCTCGACAACATCGTCTACCGCCTCGGCCTTGCGCCGAGCCGCCGCGCCGCGCGCCAGTTCGTGCTGCACGGGCACGTCCTCGTCAACGACCGCAAGGCGGCCGTTCCGTCGATGGTCGTCAAGGTCGGCGATTTCGTCTCGGTGAAGGATTCCGCGAAGTCCAAGGACGCCGCGAACCGCTCCGTCGAGGCAGCTACGGGAGCCCAGCTTCCCGTGTGGATTCAGTTTGACAGGGCCAACCTGAGGGCCGAGATCCTCGCCGTCCCGACTCGCGAGCAGATTGCTCCGATCGTCGACGAGCAGGCCATTGTCGAACTCTACTCGCGCTAATCGTCAGTTTCAACCACTTCACAGGGAGGTAAACAATGCCTATCCGTTTGAGCCGCTTCGAAATGCCGAAGGGCGTCCAGAAGGACGAATCCACGGCCACCGCGACGTACACCCGTTTCACGGCGGAACCTTTCGAAATCGGCTATGCGCGCACGATCGGCAACTCGCTTCGTCGCGTCCTGCTCTCGTCCATCGAGGGCGCCGCCATCTCGGCGGTCAAGATCAAGGACGTGAACCACGAGTTCAGCACGATCAAGGGGTGCGCCGAGGATGTCACAGACATCATCCTCAACCTCAAGCGCGTTCTCCTCAAGACCTATACGCGCGACGCCCAGACGATCACCCTCAAGGCCAAGGGGCCTTGCACCGTGACCGCCGGCGACTTCGCGACCGAGAACAACGTCCAGGTGCTCAATCCCCGTCAGGAGATCTGCACGCTCGACGTCGACGGTTCCATCGAGATGGAGTGCGACGTCCGCACGGGCCGTGGCTTCTGCCTTGCCGACGGCAACAAGAAGCCAGACCAGGAGATCGGCAAGATCGCGATCGACTCGATCTTCTCGCCCGTCACGCGCGTCAACTTCCTCGTCGAGAACACCCGCGTCGGCCAGCGTACCGACTACGAGAAGCTCGTGCTCGACATCTGGACTGACGGTCGCATCGACCCCGAGGACGCCCTCAAGACCGCGGGTGCCGTCCTTCGCCGCCACCTCGACGTGTTCGTCGACTACGCCGGCGAGGAGACCCTCGAGTTCGAGGATACCGAGAAGAAGGACGCCGACGAGCGCGAACGTCTCCGCAAGCTCCTCAACATGTCCGTCAACGAGATCGAACTCAGCGTCCGCGCGGCGAACTGCCTCAACAACGCGAATATCTCGACGGTCGGCGAGCTTGCCATGAAGACCGAGGCAGACATGCTCAAGTACCGCAACTTCGGCAAGAAGTCGCTCACTGAGATCAAGGAGAAGCTCGTCCAGCTGGGCTTGAGCCTCGGCTACAAGTTCGACGCCGACCTCCTGGAGTCCAAGAAGTAATTAGGAAGGTTTAAAGAAATGCGTCACCAGAGAGTAATGAAGAAGTTCGGGCGCTCTTCCGAGCATCGCGCGATGCTCATGAAGGGCCTCGTCACCAACCTTATCCTCGCCGAGTCTATCAAGACGACCCTGCCGAAGGCCAAGGAAGCCCGCAAGGACGCGGACAAGATCGTGACGATCGCCAAGAAGGGCGATCTCGCTGCCCGCCGTCTCGCCGCGAGCCGCCTCCTCCAGCCGAAGGCCGTCAAGAAGCTCTTCGACAAGATCGCCCCCGCGATGAAGGATCGCAAAGGCGGCTACACCCGCATCATCAAGCTCGGAACCCGCAAGGGCGACGCGGCTGAGATGTGCATCCTCCAGTGGACCTGCGCGGCGGAACTCGCCGCCCCGGCCGCTACCGAAGAGCAGGCGAAGGAGGTGAAATAATGGCTATTGTGCTCAAGCTCAAGAAGGGCGAGTCCGTTGAACGCGGGCTGAAGCGCATGAAGAAGATCCTCGACAAGGAGGGCCTTCTCAAGACCATCCGCGACCAGCGCTACTTCGAGAAGCCGTGCGTCAAGGCGCGCAAGAAATCCCAGCGCGCCCGCATCCGCAACCGTTCGCGCCGCGGCCGCATGGAGCTCAACTAAAGCTCCTCGCGGAATC
>CACWJS010000154.1 GCA_902761275.1 uncultured bacterium
GACGGCGGGCGGCGACACGGGCTGCACATACGGCTGTCTCGGCTATGGCGCCTGTGCGAACGTCTGCCCTAAGGGGGCGATATCGATACACGACGGGCTTGCGAAGGTCGACAAGCGTCTCTGCATTGGTTGCGGCAAGTGCGTGACGGCGTGTCCGAAGAAGATCATCGAGCTCGTTCCGGCGTCCGCTACGATCCATGTCCTCTGCGCGAATCCCGACAAGGGCCCGAATGTTCGCAAGGTCTGCGGTGTTGGCTGCATGGGCTGCCACCTCTGCGAAAAGAACTCTGGCGGCAAGGAGGCCGGCCACTTCACTTTCCAGGGCTTCCTCGCGAAGGTCAACTACGAGAACCCGCCGACTGACGAGCAGATCGTCGCCAAGTGCCCTGCGAAGTGCATGTCGGTCGATCCCCACTTCGAAACTGGCCGGTAAGCGTTCCGGACGCGGTTTTGGTATAATATTATGAATATGAAACCCACATTGGTAGTGTTGGCGGCGGGCATGGGCTCGCGTTATGGCGGCTTGAAGCAGGTCGACCCTGTCGGTCCTTCGGGCGAGGCGATTCTTTGAAGCAGGTCGACCCTGTCGGTCCTTCGGGCGAGGCGATTCTCGACTACTCCGTTTTCGACGCACTGCGCGGCGGCTTCGGCAAGGTCGTGTTCGTCATTAGGCGGGACTTCGAAGCGGAGTTCAAGGAGAAGATCGGTCGCAAGTTCGAGGCCCTGATGCCGGTGGACTACTGCTATCAGGACATTGCGGACCTCCCTGCGCCGTATACCGTCCCCGCAGGCCGCACGAAGCCGTGGGGCACCGCGCACGCGACGCGTGCGGCGCGCAGCGTCGTCGACGGACCCTTTGCGGTCATCAACGCCGACGACTTCTACGGCCGCGACGCGTTTGCGAAGCTCGCAGCGTTTCTCTCTTCCGAGCCCGCCGCCGACGGCAAGATGCATCTTGCGATGGTTGGTTTCAGGCTTGACCTCACGCTCAGCGAAAACGGCAGCGTCGCGCGCGGCATCTGCGACATCGCGCCAGACGGCAAGCTGCGCGGCGTGACGGAGATGACGAAGCTCGTCAAGGTCGGTGACATCGCCGAGAACCGCGAGGACGAGGCGAACCCCGTGAAGGTTCCTCTCGATTCGCGTGTCTCCATGAACTTCTGGGGCTTCCCCGCTGGGCTCTTCGCGGAGCTCGAGGAGCGCTTCCCGAAGTGGCTCGCCGTGAACGGCTCGAAGGAGAAGAGCGAATGGTACATTCCGTTCGTCGTCGACGAGCTCGTCCGCGAAGGCAAGGCAGACTGCTGCGTCCTTCCCACCGACTCGAGCTGGTTCGGCGTCACGTACCGCGACGACAAGCCGCGTGTCATGGAGTCGATTCGCGCGCTCGTCGATGCCGGCGAATATCCGTCCAATCTGTTTAAGTAGTCGAGAGATTGAAAGGTTGACATCAACCATTCAACCTTTCAACCTTTCAACTTTTCAACCTTTCAACCTTGCACTAGGCATGAAGAATCTCACTGCGGACGAACTCCGCGACAAGTACCTTAAGTTTTTCGAGTCCAAGGGGCACACGATCATCCCCGGCGCATCGGTTATCCCGGAGAACGACCCGACGGTCCTCTTCACGACGGCGGGAATGCATCCGCTCGTGCCCTATCTCATGGGCGCGATGGAGCATCCCGCCGGAACTCGCCTCACTGACGTCCAGAAGTGCGTCAGGACCGGCGACATCGACGAGGTGGGCGACGCGGCGCACTTGACCTTCTTCGAGATGCTTGGCAACTGGTCCTTGAACGACTACTTCAAGAAGGAGGCGATCTCCTGGAGCTACGAGTTCCTCACCGAACACCTCGGCTTCAAGCCCGAACAGCTCAACGTCACGGTCTTCCGCGGCGAGGGCAAGGAGGGCGAAGACGGCTATATCCCCGCCGATGAAGAGGCGGTCGAGATTTGGAAGTCGCTTGGGATCCCCGAGGAGCGCATCTTCCGCCTGCCGCGCGAGGACAACTGGTGGGGCCCTGCGGGGACTACCGGCCCTGGCGGTCCCGACACCGAGATGTTCATCGACACCGGCAAGGAGAAGTGCGGGCCCGACTGCCGCCCTGGCTGCCACTGCGGGAAGTACATTGAGATCTGGAACGACGTCTTCATGCAGTACAACAAGAACGAGGAGGGCAAGTTCGTCCCCCTCGGTCGCCACAACGTCGACACCGGCATGGGCGTCGAGCGCACGATCTGCATGATGAGCGGCGCTCCTACCGTCTACGACACCGAGATCTTCGCGCCGATAATGGCGAAGATAGATGAGCTCAGTTTCTTGGGCAGGGGTGCGGGGACGCCAGAGTCCCCGTCCATTCCGGGAGCGCCTGAGCTCCCGTCCATTCCACCAGAGGACCGCCTCCGCGCGAAGCGCATCATCGCCGACCACATGAGGACGGCGACATTCATCCTCTGCGACCCGAAGGGCGGCGTGAAACCCGGCAACATCGGCGCGAACTACGTCCTCAGGCGTCTTATCCGCCGCGCTGTTCGCTACGCTCGTATGCTTGGCATTGGCGAGGGCTTCACCGTGAAACTCGCAGAGGTCATCTGCGACAAGTACAGCCATGTCTACCCTGAGCTCAAGGCGAACCTCGAGCAGTGCCGTCTCGACTTGGAGGCCGAGGAGAAGCGCTTCAACGCCACCTTGGACAAGGGCGAGGCGATGTACAAGAAGGTCGCCGAGCAGCTTAAGCTCCACGGCCAGTCGCAGATCAGCGGCAAGACGGCCTTCAAGCTCTACGACACCTTCGGCTTCCCGCTCGAGATGACGATCGAGATGGCGACGAAGGACGGGCTTACCGTCGACAAGGAAGGTTTCGACGAGGCGAACCGCAAGCACCAGGAGCTTTCGCGCACCACGAGTGCCGGTTCGTTCAAGGCGGGGCTTCAGGACAACAGCGAGGTCGTGACGCGCATGCACACGGCGACGCATCTCCTGCATGCCGCGCTCCACAAGGTGCTCGGGCCTACCGCTAACCAGAAGGGCTCTAACATCACAGCCGAGCGCCTTCGCTTCGACTTCACTTGGCCCGAGCCGATGACGGCCGAGCAGAAGGCTGAGGTCGAGAAGCTCGTCAACGAGTGGATCCAGGAGGGCATCGCCGTCTCGAAGAAAATGACGACTGTCGAGGAGGCGAAGGCCGAAGGCGCGATGGCGCTCTTCGGCGCGAAGTACGGCGACCAAGTGTCGCTCTACACGATTGGCGACGTCTCGAAGGAGATCTGCTGCGGGCCCCACGTCGAGAATACGAAGGAGCTCGGCTCGTTCAAGATCGTGAAGGAACAGTCGTCTTCCGCAGGCGTCAGGCGCATCAAGGCCGTGATTGGCAACATGTGAAGCGGTTTTTCTCCAGATGCGGCGTGGCGGCCGTGGCGTTCGCGGCGTTTTTTGGCGCCGAGTCCGCCTTCGCGGCGGCGATGCCGGAGGAGATAGAAAAACAACTTAGCGAGCGGCTTCCCGCCGCGTTTGTGCCGGTTCCTGCATCAGGCGCGGTGAAGATATTTCCGCTCGTTTCTGACAAGCGCAAGTCGCCTGACCGCAAGTACGCGATCACAGTTGACGGAACGCCTTTTGCGATAACGGCAATAGGTGATGGCGGCAAGCTTGTCGAGATGTCCGTTCCCGCAGGTCTTCATACGGAAGAGTTCACAAACCGCTGGTTCAAGGTCGAGGACGTCTTCGGCAAGATCAAGTGGAAACTCGAGCCGTATACGCCCGAGGTGCCGTGCCTCGCCTATCTTAGTGGCGGGAAGGGGCCTCTTGAACTTGTGGCGAAGATCCCAGGCGGAACGCCATGCGCGGTTCTCGGCACTGTCGTAGCGGGCAAGGCGACGCAGAAACTCGTCCAGGTTCGCAAGCCGTTAAAGGGCGGCGGGCAGGAGAATTCGTTTATGCTCGTCTTTCTCAAGGAGAACCCGCCGGTGAAGACGCAGGCCGAATACGATGCGCGCGCGAAGCAGATGATGGCTGAACACGCGTTCAGGACAGGGCGCCCGTGGGGAAAGATGTTTCCGTCTGTTCTCGGCAACACAAGCTGCTTCGAGTGCGCGGCGATGGCCGCGGACGCGTCTACCTACATGTTTGACGGCGATCTCGGTTCTGGCGAGCGCTTCGAGAAGGCAGATGAAATCCGTTCCGGCGATGTCGTGTATTTCAAGACGCACTTTATCTTCGTCATCTACCGCAAGGGCTCCCAACTCACGACGATCGAGGGTAACATGAACGAGACGGTCCGCCAGTCGTCGAGCGCCTATACCGTTTCCGGAGGCAAGCTCTTCGCCGGCGGGCAGGAGAAGGAATTTTCGCACGGATTCCACAAGTGGACCCCGCCCAAGTGAAAAAAATGATATAATACTCCGATATTTTGTCGGAGAAACAGCGAAATGAGTGCAGAGGCGGAGAAAAATCTGATTGAAATGGCCGCGCGCATACGTGAAATGCGCGAGATCATCGGGTATTCTGTTGAGCAGATGGCAGAGAAGACGGAAGTCTCCGTCGAGGACTACAAGGCAGTCGAGGCGGGTAAGCTTGACCCGACGTTCAACTTTCTCCACCAGTGCGCGATTACTTTTGGCGTCGACATCAATGCGCTTTTGAAGGGCCATAGCGCCCACCTTTCGGGCTACGAAGTGACGCGCGCGGGGCAGGGCCCCTTGACGGCGCACGAGACGCACATGGACATCCGCAACCAGGCGGCTATGTTCCAGAACCGCCTCGGCACTCCCTACTGGGTCACCTACAAGTACGATCCGGCGCTCTTGGACAAGCCCATCTCCACGACGACCCACGCAGGGCAGGAGTTCGACATCGTCCTCAAGGGCTCGATGAAGATCCGCGTCGGCGAGCACGTCGAGGAACTTCACGAAGGCGATTCGATCTACTACCGCTCCTCCACGCCTCACGGCATGCTCGCGACCGACCCGAACGGTGTCACTTTCCTCGCGATGGTGATGGCGGGCGAAGGCGGCGACACGCATCTCGGCCTCGAGACCGTGCGCCCGCGCCACGAGAAGGTGCCGCTTGTCGTCGACAAGTTCGTCGAGTGCGAGGAGAACGCGTCGGGTCATCTCGAACACGTGAAGTTCAAGAACACCGAGCGTTTCAATTTTGCCTTCGACGTGATCGACGAGATTGCCAACCGCTATCCCGAAAAGCTTGCGCTTCTGCACGTCAGTGACAACTTCGTCGAGCGCCGCTTCACCTTCCGCGAGATCAGCGACATCTCGAACCAGATGGCGAACTACTTTAGTTCAATCGGCATCAGGAAGGGCGACAAGGTTCTCTTCATCCTGAAGCGCCACTGGCAGTATTGGCCGGCGGTTCTCGCGCTCCACAAGGTTGGCGCGATAGTGATTCCCGCCGTGAGCCAGCTCAAGGACCATGACCTCGTCTACCGCTTCAAGGCGGCGGACGTGAAGGCGCTCGTCTGCACCGCCGACGGCGATGTTGCGCACGAGGCCGAGCTTGCCGAGGCGGAGATCGCGAAGGAGAAGCCCGGCTACGCGCTCCTCAAGATGATCGTTAACGGCGACCGCGAGGGATGGAAGAGCTTTGACCGCGAATATGTCGGCTTCTCGCGCGTGTTTGGCCGCGGACCAGACGCTCCTGGCGGCAAGGACCCGATGCTCATGTTCTTCACGAGCGGCACGACCGGCTACCCCAAGATGGCGCTTCACAGCCACCTCTACGGCCTCGGCCACTATGTGACGGCGAAGTACTGGCACCAGGTCGAGCGCGACGGGCTGCACCTCACGATCTCCGAGACGGGCTGGGCCAAGGCGAGCTGGGGCAAGTTCTACGGCCAGTGG
>CACWJS010000155.1 GCA_902761275.1 uncultured bacterium
ATCAGATTGCACTTCGCTTGCAAAGGACTCTGAACGGACGATCTTGCGCCAGTTTTTTGGTTGAGGTTGAATTGTTTTTGAGTATCGGTTGGAGTTGGCGAATCAGAGATGTAGGATGGTTGAGTCGAAATCGTGTCGTTCTTGTATTCGACCCGAAGGATGGTTGAATTGTGGTTGTTGGATGGATGGGAAATGGTTGGGTATGATTGAGTAGCAGTTGAGACATGGCGGGACGGACGGATCACAATAGCGGTCCGTGCCGCAATCGCGCAATTTGCGCGATTGCGTTTTGCGGGAGGAAATGAGATAATATCCCGCATGAACCGCATACTGTTTTCATTTTTAGCGTCGGCGCTGTCCGTCGCTGCCTTTGCCGTCGAGCTTGATCTCGCCGGGGAGTGGTCGCTTATCGCAGTTAAGGACGTCCAAACCGGAACTTACGCGAATACAGACACGCAAGATGTCTCGCCCTATATCCCCGCGACAGTTCCCGGTGGCGTTCACGACGCGCTTCTTAGGGCAGGCCGGATCAAGGATGTCTACTACGGATCGAACGAGACAAACGCTCTGTGGGTGGGCAAGTGCAACTGGATTTTCAGTCGTTCGGTGGAGGTAACGGGCGACTTCCTTCGCCACGGACAGATTGTCCTTCGGCTTGAGGACTGCGATACGTTCGCAAGCGTCTTCGTTAATGACGGATTGGTCGGTTCGACGACCGACCGCTTCCAACGCTACACTTTCGACGTCAAGAAACATCTCAAAGAGGGCACGAATAAGATTTTCGTCGTTTTCCGCTCCCCGGAGAACGAGGCGGATGCTCGCCGAAAGAGCATCGGCAGACCATATCCAATGTCCAACGTTACGTGGTCTCCAAATCAGGCGCTCATTCGCAAGCCGGCGTGCCACGCGGGCTGGGACTGGGGCCCGTCGGTTCAGTCGATCGGACTTTGCGGTACGGTCAAGATCATCGCAACCGACAAGCCAAGGATCGACTACGTCTACACGACACAGACGTTCAACGACGATTTTTCGCACTGCACGCTCGATGTCTTCGCCGACCTCTCCGACGGTTCGACCGTAACGAATCGCATAGAGATAGACGATCCTCCGCTCTGGTGGCCAAACGGAGCGGGCGAACAGAAATTCTACACGTACACCGTGGACGTTAACGGAGAAAAGGTGACACGCCGCATAGGGCTTCGGAAGCTTGAGGTCCTAAACGAGAAGACTGTAAGCTCTAAGGGCAAGGAAGAGCTCTCGCTTGTCTTCCGCATCAATGGCAGGCGGATTTTCATGAAGGGCGCCAACTGGATTCCCTGCGACGCATACGAGAGTCGGCAGACGCCTCAGCGCTACCGCGACCTTCTTGAGAGCGCAAAGGCCGCGAACATGAACATGATCCGGCTCTGGGGCGGCGGCCAGTATGAAAAGGACGTCTTCTACGACTTGTGCGACGAGCTTGGAATCATGGTTTGGCACGACATGATGTGCTCGTGCGCGGTCTATCCTGGCAATGATGAGTTCCTTGGCGAGATCAGCGCCGAACTCGAGCACCAGTTGAGGCGTCTCCGCGACCATGCCTCTATCGCCATGTGGTGCGGCGACAACGAGTGCCTTGGTGCGGTCAACTGGTTCAAGGAGACACGCAAGGACCCCGACTTCTACCGTGGCGAGTGGACGAAGCGTTCGAAGATGCAGGGCGAGCTCGTAAAGAAGTACGACCCCGCTCGCACCTACTGGCCGTCGTCGCCTTGCTGCGGTCCAGGGGACTTTGGCGACGCATGGAAGGAGGACTCGAAGGGCGACATGCACAACTGGGATGTCTGGCACGAGAACAAGCCGTTTGCGAAATACTACGAATACCACCCGCGCTTCTGCTCTGAGTTCGGCTTCCAGTCATTCCCGTCGATGGAGATTGCCGAGACTTTCGCCTCCAAGGAGCAGATTCTCTCACGTGGCCCCGACTTCGAGTGGCATCAGAAGAACACGGGCGGCAACGAACGCATAAGGAAGACTCTCGAGCGCTACTTCCCAGAGCCGAAGGACGTTCCCTCGGAGCTACTCCTCTCGCAGTTCCAGCAGGCGATGGCCATACAGACCGCCGTCGACGCTTGGCGCAGCGAGCAGCCGCGCTGCATGGGCACGCTCTTCTGGCAACTTAACGACAACTGGCCTGTCGCGTCGTGGAGTTCGATTGAATACGGCGGCAAGTGGAAGCCGCTCCAGTATCTCGCCAAGCGGTTCTTCGAACCTGTCCACGTGACGCTGTCGCCAGATGGCATGGTGAATGTCGTCAATGACACCGACTGTCACTATTGTGCCTGTTGCATTGTCGTGTTCCACGGCTTTGACGGAAAGGATGAACAATTTGAACTTGCCCATGTTGAAGTCGATGCGAATAGCGCCGTTGCCGTCAAGAAGATTGCGCCTCGCGATGATGCTGTTCTCGAACTTAGGTTTGCCAATTCCGTAAACTTCCCCGTTCGCGCTGACTACAAAGGCGACTTGCCGAAGGCGAACGTCAAAGCAGAGGTCAACGGCTTCACCGTCACGCTCACGACGGACAAGCCCGCGTTCTGGGTGTGGATGAATGCGAAGGGTATCCGCGGCGAATTTGACGACAATGCCGTTACGCTCGTTCCTGGAAATCCCCGCACGTTCACTTTTAAGCCCAAGGACGCGATCACGTCTGAACTCTTCAAGAAATCGTTTACAGTGACGCATCTTGCCGAACTATGCAAATGACATCGCACGCTTCAATGGGAATCATCTTTAATTTCTGAAAGGACAGCTCCAAATGATAATCATACTGAAGAAAGAAGCCGCCGAAAGCCAAGTCAACGGACTCCTCGCGCTACTACAGTCGAAGAACATCCAGCCGCACGTCTCTCGCGGCTCTCTGCAGACGATAGTTGGCTGCGTCGGTGACGTAAGCCACCTTGACCCTGGGATTCTCGAGGCGCTCGACGGCGTAGAATCTGTTCAGCGCATCCAGGAGCCGTTCAAGGCCGCGAACCGCAAGTTTCATCCAGAGGATACCATCATCGACTGCTCAGGCGTAAAGGTCGGCGGCGGGAATTTCTCGGTGATCGCGGGACCGTGCAGCGTTGAATCCGAGGAACAGATCGTAGGCATCGCCAAGGCCGTGAAGGCATCTGGCGCGACGATGCTCCGTGGCGGTGCATTCAAGCCGCGCACGTCGCCGTATGCGTTCCAGGGACTCGGCAAGCTTGGGCTCGACATGCTCCTCACCGCAAAGCGCGAGACGGGGCTCCCGATTGTCACCGAGCTTATGGACTTCAAGGACATAGAGCTCTTCAACGACGTCGACGTCATCCAGATCGGCGCAAGGAACATGCAGAACTTCAATCTCCTTAAAGAGGTCGGTTCCTACACGAAGAAGCCAGTCCTTCTGAAGCGCGGTATGTCCGCGACGTTGCAGGAGCTCCTCATGAGCGCCGAGTACGTCATGGCGAGCGGCAACGAGAACGTCATTCTCTGCGAGCGCGGCATCCGCACGTTCGAGACGGCGATGCGCAACACGCTCGATCTCACGATCGTTCCGTATCTCAGGCGGCGCACGCATCTGCCGATTGTCATCGACCCGTCGCATGCGACAGGCCATGCCTATCTCGTGGAGCCGGCCTCGGTCGCCGCGACAGCAATCGGCGCGGATGGCCTCATTATCGAGGTGCACAACGACCCGCCTCACGCGAAGTGCGACGGCGCGCAGAGCCAGACGCCCGAGATGTTCGAGTCGACAATGAAGAAGATCCGCGCCATACGCGGCGTGGTATAAAAAGGAGAGACCGATGACCGACTTCGAGTTCTGGTCGCCGACGTATTTCGCGTTCGGCAAGGGCAAGGAAACGTGCACTGGCGAACTCGTGCGTCGGTTTGGCGGACACAAGGCGCTTCTCCACTACGGTGGCGAAAGTGCCGTCAGAAGTGGGCTCATTGGCCGCGTCAAGGAGTCTCTTTCTTCGGCGGACGTGGAATTTGTCGAGCTCGGCGGCGTAAAGCCCAACCCGCGCAGTTCGCTCGTCGAAGAAGGCGTGCGGCTTGCGCTGGGGAACAAGGTCGACTTCGTTCTCGCAGTCGGCGGAGGAAGCGTGATTGACTCGTCTAAGGCAATTGCGATAGGCGCTGCTAACGGCGGCGAGTGGCGCAAGTTCTATGTCGGGCGCGAGGTCAAGGTGAGACCTGCGATCCCTGCGGCACTTTCCGTCGGCGTCGTCCTTACGATTGCCGCGGCCGGAAGCGAGGCGTCGACGAACAGCGTCGTCAACCTCGAGCCCGAAAACCTGAAGCGCGCTGCTGGCGGCAACATCCTTCGCCCGAAATTCGCGGTGATGAATCCCGAGCTTACGACGACCCTGCCGCCGTTCCAGACGGCCTGCGGGCTTGCCGACATGTTTGCGCACATCTGCGAAAGATACTTCACGCCAACGAAAGACGTCGAGCTCACCGACGCACTTTGCGAAGCGCTGATGCGGACGATAGTGTCGGAGGGCGCGAAGGTCATGGCGAACCCTGACGACTACCAGGCGCGCGCAAGCATAATGTGGGCGGGCACTCTCGCGCATAACGACCTCTGCGGCGTGGGGCGCGTGCAGGACTGGGCGAGCCATGGCATCGAACACGAACTTTCCGCGCTCTACGATTGCGCCCACGGCGCTGGGCTTGCCGTCGTCATGCCTGCGTGGATGACATACGTGCACAAGTCGGACACGGCGCGTTTCGCCAGGTTTGCGCGAAATGTCTTTGGCGTCGGGCTTGGCGTCTCTGACGAAGACGCCGCGCTTGAGGGAATCGCCGCGTTCCGCGCGTGGCTCAAGTCTCTCGGACTTCCGCTCACGTTTGCAGAACTTGGCGCGAAGAAAGAGGACATTCCGATTCTCGTAAAGACGCTTAACTTGAACGGCAACACCCTCGGTGGCATAATGCCGCTCAACGAAGCCGACGTCGAGGCGATCTACAATCTTTGCAACGCCTGACCCGGCTGACACGGTGGAAATCTGCGTCGTGCCGTGAAGTCGCGCAAACGCGCGTCAGTTTGGTATAATATGCGGCATGATGAATGTCTACAACTCGCTGACGCGCAGGGTCGAGGAGCTCAAGCCCCTTGAGGGGAACGAAATCCGCCTCTACACCTGCGGTCCTACCGTCTACAATTTCGCGCATATCGGCAACTTCCGCGCCTATGCGTTCGAGGACATCCTACGCCGCGTGGTCCAGTTCAACGGGATGAAGATCCGCCAGGTGATGAACTTGACGGACGTCGACGACAAGACGATCCGCGGCGCAAATG
>CACWJS010000156.1 GCA_902761275.1 uncultured bacterium
CATCGGGAATTGCCAGCAGTTCAAGGAAGAGCTGCAGTCAGATCACGCCATGTCGCTGCGGATGGTCGTGGATGTACCTTCAAACTGAATCACCATGGCGGTTTAACGCGATTGCTATGGAAGCTCGTCAAAACCAATGACTGCGATCCCACTCTCCTTGGCTGTCGAGAGGATGCGCTCAAGCCACTCGGTCTTCATGTTGATGTGCTTGGCATTTGGGGAGATGCCGTGCGAAGTAATGGAAAGCACCTCCTTGCGCTCGGCAGCGCGGCGGATGCAGTCGCAGATTTCGTCGATATCGGTATGGTATGCCTCGCCGACGATGATGGTGTCGATGCGGAAGTGCTTCCGTAGTTCGGCCGCAGGGAAGAACACCGCCTCGTTGGTGACGAGCGGTTTGCGGTCCGCCTGCTTCTTGCCGTCGGGGTCGTAGGGCGTCGCGCCCTTCACGCCGCCGCGGACCCGCGCAAAGCCCTTCTTGCGAAATAGCTCGTCGGCCTCGTCGCTGAAACGGCAGTTCGGATAGGCGAACGACTCGAAAGGAACATATCCCCTGGCGGCACTGTCGGTCTGCGGCCAAACGTCTTCGAGATAATAGCGCTCTGCACCGCGCTCGGCAATGGCCACGTCGGCGTTGAGGTGCTTGAGTCCGTGGAAGCCGATGGAGTGCCCGTCGGCACTGAGCCGCTTGAGCGAGCGTATCGTCGGCTGGTCTATTGGCCCCGAGACGAAGAAAGTAGCGTGCGCGCCGAACTTAGCGAAGATCGGACGAGCCGCCTCCCAGTCCGCGAAGTTGCGGTCGTCAAAGGAAAGAAGCAGCACGCCGCGCGCGCCAGGCGGCGGCGGATCGCAGTTTACGATCTCAACCCTGCCAGTCACCCCCCATGTCTCGAAGAACTCGCGAGAGCGCTTCTTGTGGTCCTGGAGCCAGCGATGTCCCTGGCGGACGCGAACGCGCGGAATCTGGCGGTAGGTGCAGTTCCTGAAGACGATGTTGTCGGGACCGACCCGTTCGCTGCCGGAAATCGAATTGGGCAGGAGCGCCTCAAAGCGGCAGTTCTCGAAGAGGACGTCCGAGACCTTGGCGTCGCCACGCGGCATCCAGGTCGCGACCGGCCGCTCGCTCTCCAGCGAGACGCAGTTACGGACGCGGATGTTCTCGATGTAGACGTTCTTCCCCTCGTCGCGCCACGCCGGGGTGAAGCAGATGCCGACGACCGACTCGTGGAAGCGGCAGTTGTCGACCGAGACGTCGCGGATCGTTCCGGTGCCGACGCCGAACCGGACGCCCAGGCAGCAGCTCCAGACGTCGCAGTTCTCAATGCTGATGTGTTCGCAGGCATTGGTCGCGGCGTGGTGCTTGCAACTCGCGCGGATGGCAAAGCCGTCGTCGCCGGTTTTGATGACGCAGTCCTTCACGACGACGTTCTTCGTGCAGTCGATGGAAAAGCCGTCGGAATTTGCGATCTCGCGGTCTGCGTCGATCGTCACCCCGCGGATGTCGAGCCCGTCGCAGCAACGGAAGTGGGTGGTCCAGCAGGGAGTGTTCTTTAGCGTCACGCCCTCAAGGCGGATGTTCTTGGATAGGAACATTGCGACCATCGGCCCCGGGCGGAACCACTCGCGGTCGGTCGGGTGGAGTTTGATGCCGTACTTGTAGGCGGGAAACCACCCTTCCTCCTGCGTCTCGCCGAAAAACGCGCCGCCGTTGCCGTCGATCACGCCCTCGCCGGTGATAGCGACGTCGGTCGCCTTGTACGCGAGGACGAGGTGGCCGCCGCTCCATTCCTCGCCGACGGAATTGAAGTTCTCGGGGAAGACATCGTTGGCGTTGTAGTCCGCCGCCTTCTCAGAGCCGAGGATCGTCGCACCTTTCTCGAGATGGAGCTCGCAGTGGTCCTTGAGCCAGATCGTGCCGCTCTTCCAGACGCCCGGCGGCACGACGATGCGCCCGCCACCCGCCTGCGCGGCGGCCTCTGCCGCCTTGGCGACACTGCCGCCGTAGTCGCGGGCATTGAAATCCATCTTCCCCCGCGGCTCAGCCGCGCTCACATGTGCCGCGCAAGAGGCCAGCACAACCGACAATATTACTTTCATATACCTCTTTTTACTTAACGCACGAAGATAAGAAATCCGCCGCTTGGGCGCCATTCAAGTACGTACTTCACCGGCTCACCGGAGTATGCCGCCGCCGTCTTTCGCCCATTCGTGCGGTCGACGAGCGTCCACTGTCCAGTCGTCTCGTTGAATGAATAGCGCGCGATTGACTTGACAAAATAGCTTTTCCCCTCGTTCACCGTGTTTGTCGCCGCGAGTTCGAACGCCACACCGCTCTCCAGCGAGTTGCAGCCGTAGGGTATTGTCGGTTCGCCGAGGCGCTCCGGCTCGCCGTCGACATAGAGGCCGCCGCCGGCGGTGCCGTCGAAGTCAGCGCCGTTCTCGACGATGTTGGTGTAGAAATTGCCCGTCACGTAGTCGTAGAGCCCGCGCAGGCCAGTCTCGGCCGACCGCGCCGGAACAAGTTCGCGACGTAGCGTAGAGCCATCCGCGAAGGTGGCACCGAAAAGCCGCATCGTCGGATAGCTGTTGAACGGCACCTCGCGACCGAATATCTTCACCGTCTCCGGCTGCGTCTGGGCGGCGGTGCGCGTAGATATCGCGAGCGAGTACGCGCCATATTTCGCCACGCCCGTCTCCATGTCGATGTCAAAGATGTTGCGGCTCTTGACAGTGGCCTGCGAAGCCGTCATGTTCTTGATGGTTCCACCGTGGTTGTAGCTTTTCTGCGTCCAGAAATACAATGACCAGCCGGAGGAGGCGGCGGTGCCGCCGGAGAAGTTGGCGGTGAATATGAAATAGTTCGGGGACCCGCTGTCGGACGCCCCGAAAAAGGCCGATTTGGCATCGGGGACAAAAGTTCCGTCGAACTGGAGGTCGAACGTGACATGGGTCGTGTAGTTGGGCGAATAGCCCGTGTCGACCAGCTGCCCGCCGTGGGCCTCGATGCTTTCGAGGCGGACATATCCGCCCGGCAGGTCCCGCGACGAGGCGGTATGCCAGACGAGGCGATGGCGCCGGCCGTCATTAAGATAAGACATCTCGCAGTTCGTGCCATGCGCCTCCTCCGTCCAGACATTGTCGCCGGTTTCGGCGAAAAGCGTCCAGCCGACGCAGACCGACGCGCCAGCGCCGTCCGCGACAGGGCGCGGAACGGGACAGGTGAACCGCGCTCCTGGAATCGGCCAGCAGTTGTATTCGCGGCGGCATGACGCGCCGGGGCCGTCGTACTTCACCTGCAAGGGGCCTTCCCCGAAATCGACGAAGCGCCTCTGGTCGATGGCGGCATTTGCCGCGAGTTCCTCGTCCGTCAGGAGGCGGTTGTAAACGCGGATGGCGAAAAACTCCACTTCCGTCCGTGTGTTGTTGAAGAACGTCCACACGCTGGGAAGCGTGCCCGTATGGGTGTTGTCGTAGTTGAGCGTCGCCTTGGCACCGCTGATGACGAAGTCGTTCACGGCGTCCGTCGAGTTGCGCGTGATGCGGGCGGACATGGTCTGGCGCATTGTCGCCAGGTTGCTGGAGTCGATTATGTTGTAGAGTCTTGTCTGCGTGACGTTCGAGCCGTTCGGCGGCAGCAGGGAAAAGAACCTGTTGTCATACTGGAGGCGATAGCCGAAATCCCCCCACGGCGAGCTGATGACTGACTGCAGGTTCAGGTAATTGTCCGTCTTTGTCCAGCGGACGCGCCGTGCGACGACTTCGATCGTCACATCGTCGCCAGTGATGCCGGCTATCGACGACAGCGTCGGAGCCGTCCGGGTCACGGTGTCACCGACGGACACGAGGCTATTGTCGCGCACCTCCACCCAGTAGGGGATCGTCACGTCGCCTGAGCCGACAAGATCCTTCCACACCGTCGGAGCCGCCGAATGAACGCCGCGGCCGACGTTGTCAATGCCGTCCCACTGCGCCACCAGGCCGGACGACACATACGAAGTGGAGTCGAGGGAGAAGGCCGGCACCGTCTTGGTCGCCAGGACATAGGACTTGCCGTTCGAGTCCTCCGCCTCAAGCCGCCAGTAGGTCGTGGCATAGCGCGCGAAGGTGACGGCGGAGGTGACGACGCTGTTGGCGGGGAAAGTGCCGAGGTCGCGGGCGACGCCGTCCGAGAGATCCGGCTCGCGGCCGCTCACGAAGCGGGCCGTCACCGTCGGCGCCGGATCCGCCGATGTCACCATCGACCAGACGAGATTCGCGCTGTTGGTGCTGACGTTCTCCAGCGCGGAATTGAGCCTGTTGTCGGAAATCTTCCCCTCGACGAAGCGCACGTGGTCCACGGCGGCGTTGGCCGTAACCTCGGCGTCGGTCAGCTTGCGGTTATATACGCGGATGGCGTAGATGCGGATATCCGCGCGCAGCGCGTCGAAGAACGTCCAGTTGGTTGGCGGATCGGTCGGCATTCCGTCGGATCCCTCCTTCGCCCAGCCGGGAACCGTCGCCGCATCGACAAGCAGCGTGTTGGACTCGTCCCTTGGCATGGTGACCCTTGCCGTGTACGTGTGGCATTCCGAAACGTTGAAGCTTCCGCTTGTGCTCGTGTAGAGCCACAGTTTGTTGTTTGTGCCGATGGGCATCTGGTAAAAGACGCCAGCCGTGGAGTCCTCACGGTAGCCAAACTTCGTGTAGGGCGAACTCATGATGCGCTGGAGATTCTTGTAGTTGTTCTTATCACGCCACATCACGCGCTCAGCGACGACCTCGATCGTCACGTCGTTGCCCAGGCCGGGAATCGAGGAGATGGACGGATAGGTTCGCGTGGCGGTCGAGGATTCCGAATAGAAGGCGTTCGTCTCCACCGTCACCCATTCCGGAATGGTTATCTCCAGGCCGCCGACGATGTCCACCCACGCGCTCGGCGAGTCTTCGTGCAGCCCGACCCCGGCGTTCTCGACGCCGTCCCACTGCGCCACCAGGCCGTCCTGGACGTAGTCGCTAGTAGACTTGCCTTCGTCTGCGAGCGTAGCGAGAGGCGATGTTGCCGCGAGCATTGCGCCGGCGGCAATCAGGAAGCTACGGTATCTGCCCCACATAGAAAGCCTGTTGTTTCGCGAAATTATCATAGCTTGCTCCTTTTGCGAGTTTGGAAATATTCTACCACAATCCACCAAAAATGCCTACCCCCCCCCTAATCTAGCATGGTGATTTAGTTCATGGCGCATGAAGCCCGTGGATATTGAATTTACCGCACCCCATTGACAAATGCGGCGAAATATGAGATGATATCCTCGTCT
>CACWJS010000157.1 GCA_902761275.1 uncultured bacterium
GCGAGAAGCGAGACGAACCGCTCGAATATCTCGCCCGCCGCCGCGCGCGAGAAGGTAAGCGCGACGATTTCGTGCGGTTCGAGCCCGCCCTTTACGAGCGCAATCAGCCGCTCGGCAAGCGCCTGCGTCTTGCCGGTTCCGGCCGACGCCGCGATCAGCACGTTCGCCTTCATGCGGGTGCCCGACTCTTTTGGTGCGTTCTCCACGGCTGATAGTATACCAAATGACGCGGACGAAATCGCAAGGGATTTACCGCGAGGTGTGTTGGACAGTATATCATTAACTATTAACTCCCGCTAGTAGAGTAGAGCAGAGCGCCCCTCGTCGGGTGCGCCCGCCCCCTCGTCAAACCGTACGTGCAGTTTTCCCGCATACGGCTTTCCATGTGAAACTGGCGTTGTCACGGTCGCCTCTTCCTCATTTCGTACAGCCCCATCGCCTTCCATTCATAGTAGTACGTCTGCGCATACTTGAGCTTGTACCCCCGCTGGCTTGTGTGCTTCGCAAGGATGATGAGCCGCTTTCTCACGTAGCCGTTCACTCGTGAATAGCGGGGATTGGGATAGCCGCCGCTGAAGTAGTTGGACCATCCTTTGAGTATGAGGTTGAGTTTCTGAATCGTATCCTTTATCGGGATTTTGTTCATTCTTCCCAACGTCAGTCCCTTGATCTTGGCGCAGACCTTCTTGACCGACTTCATGGATGGTCCAAACCAGAGCCACTTGTCCTCCGTGCCGTACCATGTGGTGTGGATGCCCCGAACGTACCTGAACTCGTAGCCGAGGAACTCCAATGAAGCGCCCTCCGCTCGCATGTCCAAGACCTTCGTCTTGTCCCTGTTGATGGTCAGCCCGAATCGTCCTTCCAGTTCGCTTTCGACCTTCCGCACGAAGTCATCCTTGAGCTTTCTTGCGAGAATCACGAAGTCGTCCGCGTAGCGCACGATCGACATGACCTGACCGGTTGCCTTGGCGGTCAGCATGGCGCATGTCTCGAACCAATGCAGATAGACGTTCGACAGAAGCGGTGATATCACGCCTCCCTGCGGCGTCCCCTTTCCCCTCGGGTTCTTCTTCACCCCGTTCGGCTCGACAACCGTGGCCTTCAGCCATTGGCGGATAAGCGCCAAGACGCTTCCGTCCGTGACCCGCCTGCGCAGGGCGAGGAAGAGCTTGTCGTGCGGGATCGTGTCGAAGTAGCTCGACAGGTCGGCGTCGTAGACTTGCGTCTCGCCGCCTTTCACCCGCTTGGCGATTCGCTCGACCGCCTGTTGCGCATTCCGATTCGGCCTGAAGCCGAACGAGCAGTCGTGGAAGTCCGCCTCGAATATCGGCTCGATGACGAGCTTGACCGCCGCTTGGATCGTCCTGTCCTTGACAGTCGGGATTCCAAGCGGCCTGAGCTTGCCGTTCGCCTTTTCGATGTAGACCCGCTTGACCGGACTTGCGCGGTAGGTCTTCGCCTTGAGCTCCTGCTGGATGCTGGCTAGAAACCCGTCCACTCCGCCCTTGTCTCGCTCGATGTCCCCGAACGTCATTCCGTCCACGCCTGGGGCGCCCTTGTTCGCGCGCACTTGCTCGTACGCGCACCTGAGCACGTCCATGCGCAGCAGTTGTCCATAAAGGCAATAGAACCGAAAGTTCGGCTCGGCCTTCGCTTTCCGTGACAGTTTCTCCCTGTAGAGCGCGAGTTTCGGATATCGCGGCAGTCCATGCTTGCGCACGATCTCCGCAATTTCCTCTTCCGTATAGGATTTTTCAATCAATTCAGCTCTCGCTCTTCCGTTTGAAACGTTTCCTTTTGCATGCAGAGGCCCTTCGCTCCACGGGCATTGCCCCGCTTCCCCGCTACTACGACCTCATCCGACTACTGCGTTCGCTTTCGCTAGTTGCAGTTCTCCCAAGTTCCTTTGCAGAACTTTCGGGAAGTGCCGCCCCCTTTGCCCCGCCGCGTCCACCTTGCCCGAATCGAGTCAGCAAGGCGATGTTGGCTTCACGTCCACAGAGACGCTGACCACGCGGAAACATTTAACGAGGCTTTACGTAGGAAGTTCACTTGCGTTGCGGCCCATCCCTTTGTCGGGCAAGACTCCCGCACATCGGTCGCCCTTTGCACGGCTTGCCGTCCTAATCGTATGTCGATTTCTTTACGATATAGCTCCTTCCGCTATTAGTTCTGCCGAGCTTTGCTTGGCGTACCTGTGGTAATTTACTGTGGCAATCAGGTCTGACCCTTTTTGCTCCCGGATGAGCTGCAGGGTCAGAACTCCACGTCTGCCACGACAGGGAAATGGTCGGACGGATATAGATTCCTTCCGGGACGCGGCGTTGAGACCGTGCGGCAGCTGCGCACCTTCACGCCGGGCGAGACGTAGATGTAGTCTATGCGCGAGCCAAAATCGCCGCCGGGCGCGTTCCGCTCGGCGCGCGGAAGCGAGAGCGCCTTCGCTGCGGGGCGCTCCCAGTCGCGCCATTTCCACCCGGTGAACGAGCGCCACGGCCCCATCGGAGGCGTCTTGCTCACCGCCATCGCGTTCCTCAGCAGCTTCGACACCGCTATTGCGGGCGCCTCAGTTTCCTGGCAGTTGTGGTCGCCTGTGAACACGATAGGCGCCCCCTTGCCGAAGACTTTCATCCTTTCGATGACCAGGAGCATCCCCTTCTCCCTCGCAAGCTCCGACACATGGTCGGTGTGGGTGTTGGCGAAGCAGAAGGCCTTGCCGGTGGACTTGTCCTTCAGGATCGCGTACGAGCATACGCGCGGACACGCCGCGCCCCATCCCTTTTTGCCGGGCGTGTCCGGCGTCTCCGAAAGCCAGAACGTGCCCTTGTCGACGGCCGTGAAGCGATTCTTGCGGAATGCTATCGACGCGGACTCGTCGCTTTTGCGGTCTGCGCCGCGTCCGTCGCCTACGAAGACATAGTCTTTGAACTGCTCCATAAGCCATTCGCGCTGGTCCGGAAGCACCTCCTGGAAGCCGATTACATCCGGGCCCTGCGCACGGATCACAGCGACAAGATCGTCGCGGCGCTTTGCCCAGTCGTTCTCGCTGCCCCTGTCGTCGTGGGAATTGCGTATGTTGTACGTCATCGTCCTCACGACGCCGGCGGGGCGCCGGGAGAAAGTGCCTTCAGGCGCGCAGAGGAAGAGTGTTAGGGCGGAGCATGCCGTCTGCGCCTCTATGTCGAAACCATCGGCCGGCGCAACGTCCCAGTCGGGTCCGCAAAGTCCGTCCGCCTTTCGCATGTGCGCGAAGGCGGTGCGGGCGTTGATCTTGAGGTATTCCCTCGCCCTTGCGCCCTGCGGCAGAGCCGCGAACTCGGCGAGATAGCGCACCGCTATTCCGTTGAACGCCCCGCCGTCGCCCTGGCCGCGTCCTCGCATGACTTCGCCGCGCGACATGCGGTCCATGAGCCAGTCCGCCGCGAGCGCGGCGTCTTCACGGAATCCCTTTGCGCCTGTCAGCTTTCCAAGCCTCAGCGCGGCGCCTATCGCGGTGCCGACGTTGTAGGTGTAGCACGTCCTGTCGACTTTGCCGTCCGCATGCTTTGCGTCGAAGACGCAGCCCGCGGACTTGTCGAAGAGGTTTTCCCTGCTCCAGGCGTAGATGGAGGATGCGGCTTCCAAGTATTTCCTGTCGCCGGTTATCGAATAGAGCTCGCAGGCGGCGATGACCGCAGGATAGCAGCTGCAGGCGTGCTTCCCGCCGCGCTCGCTCGACTTCCACCACACGCCGCCGCCGAGAACGCCGTCGCATTGCTTCCCGATTATGAAATCCATCATCTCCCGCGCATCCTTGAGCAACGCCGGAGTCTTGAGGACCCGGTAGGCGTGGCAGTCGGCGATCACCCACCAGAGAAGATCGTCGTTGAACTCGTTGGCACGCCAGTCGCCGCGCGCCGCCTTGAAGCCGTCGAAGAACATTTCGGCCATGCCCCGGAAATCATTTCGCGGATAACGTACGGCCAGGTCGAGCAACATTTCGTATGCATGCGCGGAAAGCCAATAGTCAAGCAGTTCATTCTTGCCCTTATGCTTCACGAACTGCGAGCGGGTGCAGTCCCAATACGCGGTGACAAACGCCTCGGCAGCGGAAACGACAACGTCTCCAGGTTTTCGCGGCGCATCGGCGTCGAGGATGCCTTTCCATTCGCCACCTAGCGACCACAGTTCTCGTCCGGTTATGCGCCGCCATACGCCAGGCGAATACCGTCCGAGACGTCCGACGGCATTCAGCGAGCGAACCGTGCCGGGATGCTTACGCTCCACATAGTCGAGAAAGTTCGCCGTCTGCCTATAGCCGCCATCGTAGCGGACGTCCATGCGCGAAAGATCCGTTTCGCAACCCTTCTTCTCCGGCTCGAACACGTACCAGCGCACATAGTCGGCGATTCCTTCTGTAAGCCACCACGGTATTGATCGGCCCCCGCCGGGGTAGGACTGCACTACATGCATCAGCTCGTGTATTGCGCAGCCCATACCCTCGCTGTCGCGATTCGCCGAGAACCATTTCCTGTCGAGCGAAATGCTATCGCCTGTCGTGTAAGCCGGCGCTCCAGTTTGCGGCGGGTCGACAAATCCGACTTTCACCTTTTCCGGCGCACTCCAGTCTTTCGACGGATATTCCGCAATCAATCGCGGATACCACTTCTTGAGAGTCGGCTCGAGTTCGTTCTCCGCCCATTGCGTCTGTTCGGGCGCGGACGAAGCATCAACCTCAACCACAACCGAAGCTGTTGCCGCCAGGAATACCGGGAGAATGCAAAAGATCATTTCTTTTCATCCTTGCTCATGGAATAAGGCGCCGCCGCGAGTGTGGTGCCGCGCGTCTTGACGGGTTTGGACGACATCCTGAACACGAGTCTGCCGCCTTTCGCCAGATCCGCCGCCGAAAGCCAGTTCGCGTTCACCGCCCTGCCGTTGAAGGCCACCCCTTCGACGTAGCGGCTGCGCGATGCGTCCTTCGCCTCGATGACGTTGCGCCAGTTTCCGGCATTGCGCCGGTACTGCGCTGTTTCGGCGTCGCTCTTGCCTATCGCCTTTCCGAAGCGCCAGATGCACCAGTCGTCGTATGCGTATTCGAGCGTGCGCGCGACTGTGCCGTGGCGCCCGCCCTCGTGAGCTACGTAGCCGAGCTTGTTGTAGTCCTCAACTCCCCAGCGACCAGTCGCGCCCTGCTTCGGATGCTGGTTGTTCGCGCCGTGGACAAGTCCCTGCCACAGCGTCTCGGCATCGGCATTCCCGCGCACGAAGAGATCGGTGTCA
>CACWJS010000158.1:0-5056 GCA_902761275.1 uncultured bacterium
CACGCCCGCGCCGTCGGTCCCTACTCGCTCGTCACCCAGCAGCCGCTGGGCGGCAAGGCGCAGCTCGGCGGCCAGCGTATGGGCGAAATGGAGGTGTGGGCTCTCGAGGCGTACGGCGTCGCCTACGCGCTCCAGGAGCTCCTCACCGTCAAGTCCGACGACGTCCAGGGCCGCACGAGGATCTACGAATCCATCGTCAAGGGCACGAACGTCCTCGAGTCTGGAATGCCCGAGTCGTTCTCGGTCCTCATCCACGAGCTTCGCGGCCTCTGCCTCGACACCCAGCTCCTGGGCGGCGAGATCGAGAGCCGTCGCAAGGCCGAAGCCTCCGCGACGACGCAGCTGCCCGAGGCCAAGGCCTCCGACGACCTCCTCGCGGGTGCGCTCAACCTCCAGTAAGGACTTTCAGGGAGACACAACGAAATGAACCCTTATAACACTTCTGACATTTTCGGCGGTTCCTTCAACGCCTCCGCGCACTACGATGCGGTCAAGGTGCAGCTCGCCTCGCCCGAGACGATCCGCAGCTGGTCGCACGGCGAGGTCAAGAATCCCGAGACAATCAACTACCGCACCTACCGCCCCGAGAAGGACGGCCTCTTCTGCGAGAAGATCTTCGGCCCGACCAAGGACTGGGAGTGCGCCTGCGGCAAGTACAAGCGCATCAAGAACAAGGGCATGGTCTGCGACCGCTGCGGCGTCGAGGTGACGCTCGCGTCGGTGCGCCGCCAGCGCATGGGCCACATCGAGCTCGCGGTTCCCGTGAGCCACATCTGGTTCTTCAAGTGCTCGCCCTCCAGGATGGGCCTCCTCCTCGACAAGACGACGAGCGAGCTCGAGCGCGTCCTCTACTATCAGGACTGGATGGTTACCGAACCCGGCGACACAGGGCTTAAGGAAGGGCAGATCCTCAGCGACCAGGAGTACATCGACGCGCAGGAGAAGTACGTCGACGGCTTCAGGGCCGAGATGGGCGCCGAGGCGATCCGCAAGCTTCTCAAGAAGCTCGACCTTGACGCTCTCATGAAGGATCTCGAGGAGCAGATGGAGAACACCCGCTCCAAGCAGAACCGCAAGAAGATCGCCAAGCGCATGAAGGTGGTCGAGGGTTTCCGCGTCTCCAACTCGAAGCCCGAGTGGATGGTGCTGGATGTCCTCCCCGTCATTCCGCCGGAACTCCGTCCTCTCGTTCCGCTCGAGGGCGGCCGCTTCGCGACGAGCGATCTTAACGACCTCTATCGCCGCGTCATCAACCGCAACAACCGCCTTCGCAACCTTCTCGCGCTCAAGACGCCCGACGTCATTATCCGCAACGAGAAGCGCATGCTCCAGGAGGCCGTTGACGCGGTGTTCGACAACGGTCGCCACGGCCGCGCCGTGACGGGTCCTGGCAACCGTCCGCTCAAGTCACTCTCCGAGATCTTGAAGGGCAAGACGGGTCGCTTCCGCCAGAACCTCCTCGGCAAGCGCGTCGACTATTCCGGCCGTTCCGTGATTTGCGTAGGCCCGGATCTCAAGTTCCCGCAGTGCGGCATTCCGAAGGAAATGGCGCTTCGCCTCTTCGAGCCGTTCATCATCCGCCGCCTCAAGGAACTCGGCATCTGCCACACGGTTCGCACCGCCCGCAAGATGATCGAGCGCCACGACGAGCAGGTCTGGGACATCCTCGAGGAAGTCACCAAGGACAAGACCGTGTTCCTCAACCGCGCGCCGACGTTGCACCGCCTTTCGATCCAGGCGTTCGAGCCGGTGCTCGTCGAGGGCAAGGCGATCCGCCTCCACCCGATGGTCTGCACCCCGTTCAACGCCGACTTCGACGGCGACCAGATGGCCGTGCACGTACCGCTCTCCATCGAGGCGCAGATGGAGTCGAAGCTCATGATGCTCGCGTCGACGTCGATCTTCTCGCCGGCCTCCGGCAAGTCGGTCATGACGCCGACCCAGGACGTCTGCCTCGGGCTCTACTTCCTCACCGTTCCTTCCCAGCAGGACAAGCTCGCCGGCAAGCTCGCCGGCAAGGTTCCCGCGGGCGAGGAGCATCTGCCGCTCTTCAACGACATCGCAGAAGTCGAGTTCGGCATCGCCGAGGGCGCGATAACATATCACTCCCGCATCCGCTTCCGCAATCCCGACTACGGCACGACGGGCCGCCCCCACGGCGTCACCGACAAGCGTACGATTGAGACGACGGCTGGCCGCGTGATCTTCAACAACGTGTGGCCGAAGGAGATGGGCTTCTGGAACGACAAGTGCTCCAAGTCCACGATCGGCAACCTCATCCTCGACTGCCACAAGGTCGCGGGGCATGACGAGACCGTGCTCGCGATCGACCGCCTGAAGACGCTCGGCTACAGCTTCGCGACGATCTCCGGCGCGTCCATGGGCCTCAAGGACATGATCCGCCCGGCCGAGAAGGACGCCGAGGTCGCCAAGGCCCGCAAGGCCGCCGACGAGGTGCAGAAGCAGTTCCAGCAGGGTGTCATCACCGACGGCGAACGCCACAACAAGATCGTCGACATCTGGTCCGCGACGACCGAGAAGGTCGGCGACGAGCTCTACAAGACGATCGACAAGAACATCAGCCCCGAGAACAAGAACCCGACCGAGCTGAACCCGGTCTACATGTTCGTCGACTCGAAGGCCCGTGGCTCGAAGCTCCAGATCCGCCAGCTCGCCGGCATGCGCGGCCTCATGGCCGCCCCGAACGGCGACATCATCGAGCGCCCGATCACGGCTTCGTTCCGCGAGGGTCTCTCGGTTCTCGAGTACTTCATTTCGTCCCACGGCGCCCGCAAGGGTCTCGCCGACACGGCCCTCAAGACGGCCGACGCCGGCTACCTCACGCGTAAGCTCGTGGACGTCTCGCAGGACGTCATCATCACGCAGGAAGACTGCAACACGGTGAACGGCATCGAGGTCGAGGCCATCGTCGAAGGCGACGAAGTCAAGGTCTCGCTCGGCGACCGCGCGCTTGGCAGGACGGCTCTCTACGAGATCCGCGACCCGAAGACCGGCGAGACGATCGTCCAGGCGAACGAGATCATCGACGAGGACGCGTGCGCGAAGATCGACAAGGCCGGCATCGAGAAGGTCTGGATCCGCTCCGGCCTCACCTGCGACGCCGAGCACGGCATGTGCGCGAAGTGCTACGGCCGCGACCTCTCGACCGGCAAGGAAGTCGAGATCGGCACCGCCGTCGGCATCATCGCCGCGCAGTCCATCGGCGAACCTGGCACGCAGCTCACGATGCGTACGTTCCACATCGGCGGTACGGCGTCCGCGACTGCGAAGGTTCCTGAGATCGTCCTCAAGAACGACGGTGTCGCGCGCTTCGTCGACGTCCGTAAGGTGCGCAACGACGAGGGCCGCGAGGTCGTCCTCAACAAGAACGGCACTCTCGAGATCTACTCCAAGAGCGGCTCCAAGCTCGACACCTACCAGCTCCAGATGGGCACGACGCTCCTCGTCGAGGACGGCGAGGCCGTCAAGAAGGGCCAGAAGGTCGCCGTGTGGGATCCGCACTCGGTGCCTGTTCTTTCCGAGGCGGCCGGCGACATCGTGTTTGCAGACTTCGAGGAAGACGTCTCCGTCAAGACCGAGACCGACCGCGCGACCGGCGCCAAGACGCTCGTCGTCCTTCCGACTTCCGAGTCCAACCTCCACCCGCGCATCGAGATTCGCGGCGCGGACGGCAAGATGCTCGACTCGCACGATGTCCCGACGGGCGCCATCGTGATGGTGCGCGACGGCATGAAGGCGACCCCTGGCATGCTTCTCGCGAAGACGCCTCGTGAAGCCGCGAAGACGCGCGACATTACTGGCGGTCTTCCTCGCGTTGCCGAGCTCTTCGAGGCCCGCCAGCCCAAGGACGCGGCGGAAATCGCGAAGATCGAGGGCGAGATCGAGTTCGGCGAGAACGTGCGCGGCAAGCGCTGTGTCAAGGTCGTCGACAAGGTGACGGGGCTCGTCGAAGAGCACTTGATCCCGATGGGCAAGCAGATCGTCGTCTTCAAGGGCGACCGCGTGAAGAAGGGCCAGCAGCTCACAGAAGGCCCGGTCATTCCGCAGGAGATCCTCGAGGTCTCAGGTCCCCAGGAACTCGAAAAGTACCTCGTCAACGAAGTGCAGCAGGTCTACCGCCTCCAGGGCGTCGAGATCAACGACAAGCACATCGAGATTATCGTCCGCCAGATGCTCCGCAAGGTTCGCATCACGAACCCGGGCGACACCGACTTCCTCTGGGGCGAGCAGGTCACGCGCCAGACGTTCCTCAAGGTGAACGAGGAGATGATGATGGAAGGCCGCCGCCCGGCGGAGGCCCAGCCCGCGCTCCTCGGCATCACCAAGGCCGCCCTCGAGACGGACTCGTTCATCTCCGCCGCGTCCTTCCAGGACACGACGCGCGTCCTCACCGAGGCCGCGACGATGGGCAGGGTCGATGAACTCCGCGGCTTCAAGGAGAACGTCATCCTCGGCCACCTCATCCCCGGCGGCACCGGCTTCCCGCTCCACCGCTACCTCAAGCTCGTGCCGCTCTGCGACGCGATCAGCGACGAGGAGATGGAGCAGCTCCGCGAGGAGCAGCGCAAGCGCCACGAGGAGCTGTACGGCATTCCCGCGTCGGGTCTCCCCGGCGAGGAGAACGACGACGACGACGATCTCGGCGAGCCCAACCTTCAGCTCGACACGGGCGACGTGTCGGCCGACGGCGCAGGCCCCGCGATGTCCGACGACCTCGGCGCGACCGACGGCGGCGACGACCTCCTCGGCTGACAATCGGGAGAAATCTCGTGAAAAAGGGCGCGGCAGTTTTGCCGCGCTTTTTTCTTCTCGTCTGCTCTTTCCCTCGTCTGCTCTTTCCCTCGTCCGCTCTTTCCCTCGTCCGCCTTTCCCCCTCGTCCGTCCAACTGCTTCTCAACCACAATAAAACTGCTCCACAACCATTTCCCCAACCATTCAACAACCACGTTCCAACCACGACTCAACCACAACCCAACAAAGCGAAATGGGCGCGTCAGATTTGCCGCGCTTTTGTCCGCCCCATCGTCCTCCTTCC
>CACWJS010000158.1:5077-9412 GCA_902761275.1 uncultured bacterium
CCCTCCTTCCAACCACGACTCAACCACGGCAAAAATGCTCCACAACCATTTTCCATCCATTCAACAACCACGTTCCAACCACGAGCCAACCATCCTTCGTGTCGAATCCAAGAACGATTCCGACTCAACCATCCCACATCCACGATTCTCCAAATCCGACAATATGGAGATACACGAAATGCTTTGCTGGTTGAATTCTTGTACGAGTATCTATGGAACAATGGGATTGAATTGACTTGTCTGAAAAAGTACACATGTCCGAAACGTGTATTTACAGGTTTATTGTCTTTCGCAGACATGTAGTATAATTAGCGCATGAAAGATGCGCTTGAGGAGCTCTATTCGAGAAACCCATGTCTTGAGCAATGCAGGGATGCCGTCGCTAACGCTTTTAACGTGCTTCTCTTTGCGTTTCGCTCGGGTGGCAAGGTGCTTGTGTGCGGCAACGGCGGAAGTGCGGCGGATGCAGAGCATATCTGCGGCGAACTGCAGAAGAAGTTCAAGAGGCATCGTGCAGTCCCTGAAGAAATAGCGTCGAAACTCAGGCCCGAACTCGTAGACAGGCTGGAAGGGGCGCTGCCGGCGATTTCGCTCGTTTCGATGAGCGGGATTCTCACCGCGTTTGCCAACGACGTTTCATGGGAGACTGCCTTCGCGCAGCAGGTGCTTGCACTTGCGAAGCCGAATGACGTGTTGATCACGCTTTCAACGAGCGGAAACAGCGCGAACTGTGCTGCCGCGGCGGAAGTGATGAAGGCCGTTGGAGGAAAGACGATAGCCTTTACCGGTAAGAATGCGTCGCGTCTCTCGGAAATATGCGACGTCACCATTCGTGTCCCTGAAACTGAGACCTACAAAGTGCAGGAGCTGCACCTGCCAGTATATCATGCGCTATGCGCGGCAATCGAGGAGGAGATGTTTGGAGAGTTGAGAGTTAAGAGTTGAGAGTTAAGAGTTTGAAGTTTGTGGAGGATACTGGAAAATGAAATTGAAAATTGGTTTAGACATAGGCGGAACGAAGTGCGCAATATCGACAGGCGTATGCGAAGACGGCGCGATAAAGATACTGTCTCGCGAGGAGTTCCCGACGGCGGGGTTCTCCTGGCAGCAGGTCTTGGAGAAATTTGCCTGTCGCATTGAACGCATCGTTTTCTCCAACTCCAACTCTGATTTCCAACTCTCCGCCATCGGCATCAGCTGCGGCGGGCCGCTCGATTCGAAGCGCGGCGTCATCATGTCCCCACCGAATCTCCCCGGCTGGGACAACGTGCCGGTGGTGGACTTTTTCAAAGAGCGGTTTGGCGTTCCTGTCTCAGTGCAGAACGACGCAAACGCGTGTGCGCTTGCGGA
The DNA here is from genome assembly GCA_902761275.1 of uncultured bacterium. GTDB lineage: Bacteria > Verrucomicrobiota > Kiritimatiellia > RFP12 > UBA1067 > UBA1067. The sequence continues at coordinate 6,428 of CACWJS010000158.1, forward strand.
GTATCTCTATGGTTCCGGGCGCGGCGTGAAGAACTTGGTTTTCATGACATTCGGCACGGGCCTTGGCGCGGGAATCGTCATAGACGGGAAGCTCTACTCCGGAGCGAACGACAACGCGGGCGAGATCGGGCACATTCGCCTTGCTCCGACTGGCCCTGTCGGATACAACAAAGAGGGGAGCGCCGAAGGCTTTTGCTCTGGTGCCGGAATAGCGCGTCTCGCCAAGATCAGGAAGGGGCTCGGTCTTACGACAAAGGAGATATTCGCGCGCGTCCGCGCCGGAGACCCAGACTGCACGGAGGTCTTTCGGGAGTCGGCCGAAAAGCTTGCGGCGATTCTTGCGTTCACAATCGACATCCTCAATCCCGAGGTGATTGCGCTCGGCGGCGTGTTTATGCGCAACGCCGATCTGTTCATGCCGATAGTAGACCCGATCCTCAACCGCGAGGCTCTGCCGCTTGCGAGGAAGGTCTGCCGGATTGTTCCGGCGGAGCTTGGCGAGAACATCGGCGACTATGCCGCACTTGCGGTGGCCGGGGATGTCGGGTTGAAAAGGTGAAAGGTGGAAAAGTTGAAAAGTTTAAAACGATACACAATGCTTCCGCTTCTTGCGGGGTTCTTCGTGATGGGCTTCGGGGACATCATCGGCACGGTGATGAACCAGGTCAAGGCCGAGTGCGCGGCGAACGCGGACGTGATTTCGTGGCTGATGCCGATATTCGCGTATGTCTGGTTTCTCGTCATTTCCATCCCGACAGGTATCCTTTCCGGACGCATCGGACGCAAGAACGCCGTCCTCGTATCGCTGGCTGTGACGGTCGCTGCTATGGCCGTGCCGCTTTTCGCGAACGCGGAGAGGTGGTATCTGTATGTTGTCGCGTTCGCGTTTGTCGGAATCGGCAACACCATTATTCAGGCCGCTCTCCCGGCGCTCATGTCCAATGTCGTAGAGCCGTCCCTGCTTGCGAGCCGGATTTCGCTTGGACAGTTCGTGAAGGCCGTTTGCGCGGCGCTTACGCCTGTCTTTGTGTATCTTACGGCGACAGCCTTCAGAAACTGGAAGTTGCTCTTTCCGCTCTATGGTGCGTTGACTGCCGTTGCGGCGGCATGGCTGTGGCTGACGAAGATACCGGACGAGCGATGCCAAAACAACTCACCCACTCACTCACTCGTCAACCCAACCACTTTTACAGGATGCCTTGCGATGCTGAAGGAGCCGTATGTGCTGGCTATGACGGTCGGCATACTGTTCTCCGTAGGAGCGGATGTAGGATTCTCGGTCGCGATACCGGAGTATCTGAAGAACGTCTTCAAGGTCGATGTCGATCTCGCCGGCATGGGCCCGACAGTGTACTTTATCGCAAAAACCGCCGCAGCATTCGCGGGGGCGGTGGTGTTCGCGAAGGTTTCCGCCGCTAAATGTTTCCCATGGTGCATGGGGCTAGGTCTCGCCGCAACCGCGGCGATTCCGTTCGTGTCCTCGCCTTTCGCATTTCTGTCGGTCATTGCGTTTGTCGCATTTTTGACGGCCAACAGCTTCGGGATGTGCATGGGCCTTGCAATCGAGCGGTTTCCCGCGAAGGCGAACGAGATTACGTCCCTCATGGTGATGGCGATCGTAGGCGGAGGGATTGTCTCCGCGCTCCTCGGATTTGCCCAGTCCGTTTTCGGGCCTGCGGGCATAGTCGTGACGCTTGGGCTGTGCATCGCATATCTGTTCGCTCTCGGCCTGTTTGCGTCGAGACGGCGCGATTTGGTAAAATAGATTTCCATGAAGGGGCACAAAGAGATTTTCGAGGCATTGCGGCGCGAGATTCTCGCCGGAAAGTACGATTCCGACAGACATCTGCCGAGCGAAGCCGCGCTTTCGCAGCGCTTCGGGGTGTCTCGTCCAACGATAAGCCGCGTCACGTTGGACCTGAAGCGCGAAGGGCTTGTCACTACGCGCAAGGGCGCGCCTACGACAATAACGCGCTATGCCCTCAACGCGACGGGGGCGCTTGGGCTTGTCGTGCCGGGCGAGGGTTATGCGGAAATCTTCAAGCCTCTGGAGAGGCGGCTTGCACTGCTTGCCGAACGTGCCGGATGGGATCTTATCCACGGCGAGATAAAGAGCAGCGACCCGAAGGTCCGAGCGCGCGAAGTGCGGCGTCTTGCGTACCAGTTCTCGAAGGAGCACGTCACAGGTGTGTTCTTCCAGCCGCTTGAGTTCATCAAGGATGCGCCCAAGGCGAGCGTGGAGTCGGTCACGTACTTCGACAAGGCGGGAATCCCAGTCGTCCTTCTCGACTATGACATTGCTCATCCGCCTGCGAGGTCCCGTTACGATGTTGTCGGCATAGACAATGTCGCTGCCGGACTCGCGATCGGCAGACACCTCGTCCGCACTGGCGCGAAGCGAATCGCCTTTCTCCATCGACCCAATGCCGCGCCCACGGTCACGAACAGGATGCGTGGCGTCGCGGCTGCGGCAGTCGAAAGCGGAGGCTTCTGGTCGCTTAAGGGGAACGTGCTGTTTGCCGAGCCCGACAACTGCCGCGCGGTGTCTAAGTTCTTGAAGAACGGGTTGCCAGACGCCTTCGTCGCCGGAAACGACGTCGCGGCTGCGGCACTTGGCGAGACGCTTGCCAGGATCGGCGGCGGCGCGGAGAAAATACGGCTCGCCGGCTTTGACGACGTTGAAGTCGCCGCTAAGCTGGGGCTGACCACTATCCGCCAGCCGCTCGACGCCATTGCCGAAGTCGCCATGCAGACCCTGGTCTCGCGCATAAAGACGCCCGACCTTCCGCCGCGCACCATCCTCCTCGACGCCGAACTCGTCGTGCGGTAGGGGTGGTGGCACAAAAACACGGATTTACATATTTTGTGCCGAGGCGGTTGCGTAATGCGCAGAAATGTGCTATAATTCGCGTAAATCAACATCTTGGGAAAGGCACAAAATGTTTATTGGCCGCGAAAAGGAACTTGAATCACTGCGTTTGTTGC
>CACWJS010000159.1 GCA_902761275.1 uncultured bacterium
AATCGCCATTCGAATCTTCCGAGCCACCGCTGGCGCCGCTTCCGCCACTTCCGCCGTCGCCGCCCACGCCGCCGATGGCCGCTGCCGCGCCGCCGCCGCCGCCGCCGCCGTTGCCGCCGCTGCCGGCATAGAACCAGTCGCCGGAGCGCGAACAGCTAGAACCGTTGCCGCCGTTGCCGCCATTCGCCGCGTTGCCGCCGGTGACGTTGAGCGTGCCGCCGCCGGTGACGATAAGCGTAGAGCCGTTGTTGAGGCGGATGCCCGCGCCCGCGCTCTCGGTGCCGCTCGCATTGCCGCCGCGCACCGTGAGCGTCACGTTTTTCGGAATGTAGATGACGGCCGTCGCGCCATCGGCCACGTACATCGCGCTCAGCGTCGAGCCGGGCGATCGGTCGATAGTTGCGTCGGACGGCACGACATACACCGTTCCGTTGGCGAGCGTGGGACCGCTCTGCGTCGTCGACAGAGTCGCCTTGGTGGTGAATCCCGTGCTTGCCCGCGCGGCGGAGGCGAGAAGGGACAGCGCAACCACAAGGAGCGCAGTCGTCCTGCGTCCTTCACGACTCAAAGCCGCATAATGTCTTGCCTCCATTTACCGCGCATATTATACCAAAAACGAACACCCTAAAACACTGTGAAACGCATCCTTGCGAAAAGCCATGCCAGCCGAATTATGGTATAATTATGACATGAAATTTTGCGAAATAGCGGAACGGCTCGACGGAACAGTAGTCGTAGAGAACAATGAAGGCGAGATTACCTCGGCCTACACGTCTGATCTTCTCTCAGATGTCATGGGACACTGCGGCGACGAGTCCGTGCTAATTACGATACAGAACCACCTCAACGCAATCGCAGTATGTACGCTCGCAGGAATCGAGGGCATCGTCCTCTGCCACGACCGCCAGCCGCCGGAAGACATGGTTGAAGCTGCGAGCCGCGAGGGGATCGGAATAATGACCACCTCGCTTTCGCAGTTCGAGGTGTCGGTCAAGCTCGCGGATTTGCGGCCTTCGACCAAGTTCTAACGCTGCGACGCTGCGTTAGAAGCTACGCTACAGAGACTCTTCCTGCCCCTCTAGGAACTCGCGAGCAAGCGAAAGACCCTCGACAGAGTCGAAACCCCCTACGGCATCCTTCAACTCAAGCCGGGAGATTTCGTACTCGTTGCCGTTTTTCCTGTGGCAGAATACGAGGTCGAAATCTCCGTCGAAGTTGAAGAGCGAGAGAATCGCCTGAGGAAGATTCCCCATCGGCGGCAGGTCGATGTTGTCGGCCTGAAAAGTGCAGACTATCGTCGTGCCCACGCCCTGTCTGCTCTCGAGCTTTACGCTGCCGCCGCAGGCATCGCACGTCTGCTTGACGAAGGGAAGGCCCATGCCGACCTTCCGCTTGTCGTGCTTGCCGGGCTCGGTGTAGAAAGGATCGAACGCCCTGGCGACGATTTCGGGCGGCATACCCTTTCCGTTGTCCTCGACGCGAAGCGTTATCGTGCCGTTTTCCTCGATAACAGAAACTCGAACGAGGCCCGCATGGGCCTCGATCGAGTTTGCCGCTATGTCGGCAACAATGTCAGACAATGAAGCGTGCACGTCACTCGAAGTGATAGACGTCGATCTTCTTGTAGCCGGTGTGGAGGAGGTGGTGCGCCTTCTCGCCGCCCTGCGCGCCCGTCTTGCCGTCGAGGTAGTCCTTGTAGAGGGCCGTGACCTCGGGGTTGAGGTGCGACATGCGGAGAGTGCACTTCTCGTCGTCGGTGTAGATACCGGCCGTACGCTGCGCGCGGACCGCGTCCGTCGCGAGGCAGGGCTGTCCGCCGCCGCCGATGCAGCCGCCGCGGCACGCCATGACCTCGATGAAGTCGAAGCGCGGCTTGACGCCGTTCTTCCGGTCTTCGCGGATCATGTCGAGGACCTTCTCGACGTTGCCCATCTGGTGGGCGACGGCGATGTTGACCTTCGTGCCCTTGATGTCGATCGTGGCCGTCTTGACGCCGTCCATGCCGCGCACCGCCTGGAAGTCGATGCTCGGGGGCTGCGCCTCGCCGGTGATGAGGCAGTAGGCCGTGCGGAGAGCAGCTTCCATGACGCCGCCGGTGACGCCGAAGATCGTGCCTGCGCCAGTGTACTCGCCTAAAAGCTTGTCAGCCGGTTCCTCGGGGAGCGAGGCGAAGTCGATGCCGGCCGCCTTGATCATGCGGGCGAGCTCGCGCGTCGTCAGCACGACGTCGGTGTCCTGAGTGCCAGTGGCGCTCATGAACTCGTCGCGCGCGATCTCGTGCTTCTTCGCCGTGCATGGCATGATCGAAGTGACGTGGATCTTCGTGTGGTCGACGCCGTTCTTGTCGGCCCAGTAGCTCTTGCAGAGAGCGGAGAGCATCTGCTGCGGCGACTTGGCGGTCGAGAAGTTCGTCGTGAAGTCGGGCGCGTACTTCTCCATCCAGTCGGTCCACGCGGGGCAGCAGCTGGTGAGGAGCGGAAGGTCCTTCTGCTCGGTGAAGCGCTTGATGAACTCGGTGCCTTCCTCCATGATCGTGACGTCGGCGGAGAAGTTCGTGTCGAACACCTTGTCGAAGCCGAGCATGCGAAGCGCTGCGTAGATCTTGCCGGTGGTGATCTCGCCCGGCTTCATGCCGAACGCCTCGCCGACGGCGACGCGGACGGCCGGGGCGATCTGCACGAGGCAGGTCTTCTCTGGGTCGCGGAGCGCGGCCCAGACCTTGGCAGTCTCGTCGTTCTCGTAAATCGCGCCAACGGGGCAGTGCGCGGAGCACTGGCCGCACTTGATGCAGGGCGACTCGGCGAGCTTGACGCCGGCTGCGGGAGCCATGACCGTCTTTTCGCCGCGGCCGATGAACTCGAGCGCCCAGACGTTCTGCATCTCCTGGCACACCTCGGCGCAACGGCCGCACTTGATGCACTTGTCGGAGTTGAGGACGATCGACGGCGTGGACTTGTCGGGATCGCGGTGGATGACTTCCTTCGGGAACGGAATGTCGCGGATGCCGAAGTCGGCCGCAATCGCCTGGAGCTCGCAGGAGCCCGAACGCGGGCACTGGAGGCAGTCCTGCGGGTGGTTCGCGAGGATGAGCTCGAGAACCGTCTTGCGGACCTGGACGATGTCGGGGTCGTGAGTTAGGATGTGCATCCCCGCCGTCGCCTCGGTGCAGCACGCGCGGAGCATCTTCGGGCTCGGCACGAGCTTGCCGTTGTCGGCCGGGTTGCGGCTCGGGACGAGCTGCCTGACGACGCAGATTCCGCAGCTCGCACCCGGCTTCAGGTCGGGATGGTAGCAGAGCGTCGGGATCTTGATGTGGGCGGCCTTGGCCGCGTTGAGAATAGACGTGCCCTTCGGGACCGTGACGGACCTGCCGTTGATCTCAAGAGTGATCATTTCAGTTTCCATAACAAAGAGTTCCTTTCCTTTTCAAGGGGTGCGGGGATGGGTGGCATCCCCGTCCGTTCCTTATCACCCATGAGATATCGCGTCGAACTTGCAAGTCAATTCGCAGGCGCCGCACTTGATGCACTTCGCCTGGTCGATGACATGCGGATTCTTGACGGTACCCGAGATAGCGCCAGCGGGGCACTTCCTCGCGCACATCGTGCAGCCCTTGCACTTCGCAGGGTCGATCTTGTACTGGATGAGCTTCGCGCACTTTCCGGAACGGCACTTCTTGTCCTTGATGTGCTCCATGTACTCGTCCATGAAGTAGCGGAGCGTCGAGCGGACGGGGTTGGAGGCCGTCTGGCCGAGGCCGCAGAGCGATGCCTTGTTCATCGCGTCGCAGATCGCCTCCATGTCCTTGATGTCCTGCTCGGTGCCGCGGCCGTCGGTGATCTTCTTCAGGTAGTTGAGAAGCTTCCTGCCGCCGATACGGCACGGCGCGCACTTGCCGCAGCTCTCGTCGACCGTGAAGTCGAGGTAGAACTTGGCGATGTCAACGACGCAGTCGGTCTCGTCCATGACGATGAGGCCGCCCGAGCCCATGATCGAGCCGATCTTGGCGAGCGACTCGTAGTCAATCGGGGTGTCGAGGAACTGCTCGGGGATGATGCCGCCCGAAGGACCGCCCGTCTGGGCCGCCTTGAACTTGTGGCCGCCGCGGATGCCGCCGCCGATGTCGAAGATGATCTCGCGGAGCGTCGTGCCCATCGGGACCTCGATGAGGCCGGAGTTGTTGACCTTGCCCGTGAGCGCGAACACCTTGGTGCCCTTCGTCGTCGCGGTGCCGATCTTGGAGAACCAGTCGGCGCCCTTGTTGATGATGACGGGGATGTTCGCGAGCGTCTCGACGTTGTTGATGACCGTCGGACGACCCCAGAGGCCCTTGACCGCCGGAAACGGAGGACGGGGCTTCGGCATGCCGCGGTTGCCCTCGATCGACTGGAGAAGCGCCGTCTCCTCGCCGCAGACGAACGCGCCTGCGCCAAAGCGGAGCTCGATGTCGAACGAGAAGCCCGAACCGAGGATGTCGTCGCCGAGAAGCCCGAGCTCGTGCGCCTGGGCGATTGCAACCTCAAGGCGGTGAATGGCGAGCGGATACTCGGCGCGGATGTAGATGAAGCCCTTCGAAGCGCCGATCGCGTAGCCCGCGATCGTCATCGCCTCGAGGATAGAGTGGGGGTCGCCTTCAAGAGTGGAGCGGTCCATGTACGCGCCCGGGTCGCCCTCGTCGGCGTTGCAGACCATGTACTTCTGGCCCTTGGGCTGCTGCTGGGCGAACTTCCACTTCATGCCTGTCGGGAAGCCCGCGCCGCCGCGGCCGCGAAGCCCGGACTTGAGCATTTCGTCGACGACCTGCTCGGGCGTCATCTCGAAGAGCACCTTCTCAATCGCCTTGTAGCCGTCGCGCGCGATGTAGTCCTCGATCTTCTCGGGGTCGATCACGCCGCAGTTGCGGAGGACGATGCGGTACTGCTTCTGGTAGAACGGAATGTTCGCCTCGGCGACGAGC